>JAQCIK010000022.1:0-33990 GCA_027592035.1 Actinomycetota bacterium
TGTTCCCCGACACGGTTCGGGCGGCGGTCTTCGATGCGGCTGCCGATCCCACGCTCGACGTCATCGACTGGCTCACCTTCCAGTCGATCGGATTCGAGAACTCACTCAATGCCTTTCTCGACGAGTGTGATGCGGTCGGATGCGAGTTCGTACCCGACGAGAGCGATGCACGATCCGAGTTCGATCGACTGATGACCAGTCTCGCGACCGACCCATTGGTGGTGAGCGACGATCGACCACCCGTCGGAGAGAGTGTCGCCCAGATCGCCGTCTTCACCGCTCTCTACGGCTCGAGCGCCTGGGCGAGTCTCGATCGAGCACTTGCTGAGGCCGCTCGGGGATACGGCGATCGACTCCTGTCTCTCTACGACAGTTATTTCGGAGGGTGGCGCGCCGGCCATCCCGACGATTCGATCGATTCGTACGTGGCCATCACATGCCTCGATCGCGAAACCGACTTCTCCGTCGACGATGCCTTCCGGGCCATGGAGGAACTCGATCGCGTCTCACCTCGACTCGGCGACAGCGTTCTGTACGAACTTCTGCTGTGTGCCCAATGGCCCGTCAAACCGAATCCCGCTCCGGAAGTCGAGTGGTCGGGCCGAACACCCCTTCTCGTGATCGGAAGTACCGGCGACCCGGCCACTCCGCTGGCCGGCACACGTCGAATGCGCGACACATTGGGAAACGCGCGACTGGTCGTGGTCGATTCGTTCGATCACACGAGTTATGGGACCGTCGAATGCGCCACCCGGGCCGTTGATGCGTACTTGATCGATCCCGACGGAACCACCGGCGACGTCGAGTGCTGACACCTCCGAAGGTTCGCTCGTCGATGCATTGCCGAGCGCGTGACCGATCCCTAGTGTGACGTGATGTCCCGTCGTCGAATTCCCGTCGTCGCCGCACTCGTCCTTGCGGTGAGTTGCGGTGGCGGAGCGTCGGTCGATCTGATCGAATCGTCCGACACGCCGGCGTCGACCACAGCTACGGCTTCCACCCCCACGTCAACGGGATCCGGTGGCTCGACGATCGACTGGGACGATTGTCTCGACGGAGTCGAGTGTGGATATCTCGACGTACCGCTCGACTACGGCGATCCCGATGGTGAGACCGTTTCGTTGTACGTCGCTCGACATCTCGCACGCGATCCCGAGCGTCGTATCGGATCTCTGCTCGTCAATCCGGGGGGACCCGGTTTCGGCGGAAGCATCCTCGCTTTCGCCGCCCCTCAGATCTATTCCGACGCGATCCTCGATCGATTCGACGTGGTGGGATGGGACCCTCGCGGGACGGGTGAATCAATCCCGGCGATCGACTGCATCGACGACTACGACGTCTGGTTCACCGAAGGTGACATCACTCCTGACACCGAAGCCGAGAAACAGGAGGGAATCGATCTGCTTCGCGAATACGTCGACCTCTGTGCGGAACGGAATCCGGGGATCATCGATCATGTCGGCACCAACAACACCGCCCGCGACATGGACTCTCTGCGACGGGCCCTGAACGAAGAGACCATCAGCTACTTCGGATTCTCGTACGGGAGCGAACTCGGCGCAGTGTGGGTCACTCTCTTTCCGGACACGGTTCGGGCGGCGATTCTCGACGGCGCCGCCGACCCGAATGCCGACCCGATCGAGGCGGGCATCCAACAGCGTCGAGGTTTCGAAGAGGCGATCGCCCGATTCCTCGACCGGTGCTCACGGACGCGCTCGTGCAAGATCCACAATGACGGCGATGCCGAGAGTGCTTTCGACGAACTCATGGAACTCATCGACGAGAAACCTCTCCCGACTCGCGACGGTCGTCCCGATCTCACACGGGGTATGGCCCTCACCGCCGTCGCCCAAGCGATGTACGACGAGATGTACTGGTCGACGTTGGAGAGCGCCCTTGCCGATGCGATCGAGGGTGACGGCAATGGTCTGCTGCAGTTGTGGGACGCGTACTACCAGCGCCAACCCGACGGTTCGTACGGAAACGAACTCGAGGCCTTCATCGCCATCGGCTGTGCCGACGACGACGAACGTTTCACCATCGACGAAGCCGACTCGTTCGTCGCGCGCTTCCAGGAGGCCGCACCTCGATTCTCGCCCTACACGACCGGCAACTACTCGTGTACCTTCTGGCCGACGGCCATCGACCCACGAATCGACGTCACGGGAGTCGGAGCCGGACCGATCGTCGTCATCGGAACCACCGGGGACGCGTCGACTCCTCTCGAGAGTTCACGGAACATGGCCCGGGCTCTCGAAGACGGTCGCCTTCTCGTCGTCGATGCCGAACAACACACGGGTTACAGCGCGAGTGAGTGCGCTCAGGAGGTCGTCGATCGCTACTTGATCGACCTCGAGCCACCCGATGACGAAACCGAGTGCTGAGCGGGCGACGCCACCCGGTGCACTCGACTGGAACTCACTGGCGGAAGGGGTGGGATTTGAACCCACGGACGCTTGCACGTCGCACGCTTTCGAGGCGTGTCCCTTCGGCCGCTCGGGCACCCTTCCGTCGGCGAGGCTACCGGCCGATTCAGGCGTCTGCGACGAACCGGTCGAGGTCGGTCGGATGCCCGGCGAGCAGGATCATCTCGTCGGGAAGCAACACCATGTTCTGGTCGGCGTGCTGGAAGGAACCGCCCGGGGGCTTGATGCACACGACGGTCACGCCGTAGTCGACGCGGATCGCCGTGTCGCCCAGTTTCTTGTTCGCGTAACGCGGTGGCACGACCATCTCCACCAAGGCGAAGTCCTCCTCGACGGTGAAGTAGTCGTTGACCCGTCGAGCGATGCTCCGAGCGGTGCGCTGACCCATGTCGTGCTCGGGTTGGATCACTCGCTGCACACCCACGCGCTCCAAGATCTTGGAGTGTTCGAGTGAGAGTGCCTTGGCCCACACGGTCGGAATCTTCAGCTCGTCGATGAGGGCGAGACTCGCCAGAACCGAGGCTTCGATGTTGGTGGCGATGGCCACCACCGCCCGGCGAAAGTTGTCGGCCCCGATCTGACGCAGAGCACGCGCCGAAGTGGCGTCGGCCTGCACCACGTTCGGAATGTCTCCGGCCACTCGCTGAACGATCTCTTCGTCGAAGTCGACGGCCAAGACCTCGATTCCCTGCTGAACGAGACCACGCGCCAGGGCCTCACCGAAACGACCGAGTCCGACGACGAGCACACCGCTGCGGTCGTCGGGATGGATGGTGGTGGGATTGGTGGTCGTCATCGTCGTTCTCCTCGGATCACTCCTCGACCGATCACGATACGAGGCTCACTCGTCATCCGATGAGTGGCTGGTCGGTCGGATAGCGGAAGAGATTGGGGCGGCTTCGAAGGGTGATCGCCGTGGCCAAGGTGACCGGGCCCAGACGACCAGCGAACATCAACGCGGTGAGCAGCAGCTGACCAGCCCCGTCCTGTTCACCGGCGAGCCCGCTCGAAAGGCCCACGGTCGAGAGAGCCGAGACGGCTTCGAAGGCGCTTGCGGCCAGCCCGCCGTCGCCGATCACCATGAGAGCGAGAGTCGACGCGGTGAGAATGCCCACCCCAGCCAGGCTGACGGTGAGAGCGAGTCGTTGGATCGACTCCGGAATCCGTCGATGGAAGACGTTCACGTCACGATCACCCCGAATCTCGGCCCACATCACGTAGGCCAACAAAGCGAAGGTGGTGACCTTGATCCCACCCGCCGTCGAGGCGCTTCCACCACCGATGAACATCATCACGATCGACACGACGATCGACTCCTCCGACAACGCTCCGGTGTCGACAGCATTGAATCCGGCCGTTCGCGGCTGCACCGACATGAAGAAGGCTCCGCTCACCCGATCTCCCGAGGGGAGTGCTCCGAGAGTCTCTGGGTTCGACCACTCGAAAGCGAGGAATCCGAGGAAACCGACCACGAGCAGAACCCCGGTACCGGCAACCATCAACTTCGAGTGAAGGGTCCACCGGCTCCAGTGGTGTCGGTGGGTAGCGATCCCTCGCAGTACCGGAAAGCCGATACCGCCGACCACCACCGCCACCGCGACCGCTCCGAGCACGAAAACGTCGGAGGCGAACGATGTCATGCTGTCGGAATTCAAGGAGAAACCGGCGTTGTTCCAAGCCGAGATGCTGTGGAAGACACCGTGTGAGAAGGCGCTCCAAGCGTCGTATCCGTGCGCATAGTGGAAACGAAAGGCGAGCAAGAGCGCGAAGATCGCCTCGAAGACCAGAGTCGTGAGCACGATCGCCCGGATCAGACGCGAAATGCTCGAATAGGTGTCGGTCCCCACTTCGGCGGCCAGAGCCCGAGTGTGCGCGACACCGATGCGATCCGACACCAACAGAATGGCGACGCTCACGAGTGTCACGATGCCGAGGCCACCGAGTTGAACGAGCGCGAGGATCACCGTCTGGCCGAAACCCGACCACGCTGTTGCCGTGTCGACGACGGTGAGACCGGTCACGCACACCGCGCTCGTGGCCGTGAACAACGACTCCAGGAAACCGATCTCGTGTCCTCTCGAGTGGGACACCGGAAGACGCAGAAGAACCGTGCCGATGGCGATGAGCGCAGCGAACGACACCGGGAGAAGCCGCAGTGGATTGGCCATGAGCCACCGGGTCACAGGATGACGACGCACTGTCCCGCCCTCGTTCAGCGACGTGCCGCGAAGAAAGTCTCGAGCAACTCGGACGATTCGGCCGCCGACACTCCATGAAGAACGGGAGGGTTGTGATTGAGCCGAGGGTCGGCACAAACGTTGTACAAGCTGGCCGTGGCGCCACCTTTCAGATCGGCGGCGCCATAAACCAGCCGACCGATCCGAGCGTTGAGGAGAGCCCCCGCGCACATCACACAAGGTTCGAGAGTCACGACGAGTGTGCAGTCGTCGAGTCGCCATCGACCGAGAGCGGCCGCGGCATCACGTAATGCGAGCACCTCGGCATGCGCCGTCGGATCTCCGGTTGCCTCACGTTCGTTGTGGCGAGCGGAGATCACGCGACCTTCGTGCACCACGACGGCCCCGACCGGCACGTCGTCGTGCCCGAGGGCACGACGCGCTTCGGTGAGCGCGATCGACATCGCTTCGACGTCGTCCATGGCGGAAGGGGTGGGATTCGAACCCACGGAGGCTTGCACCTCACACGCTTTCCAAGCGTGCCGATTCGGCCGCTCTCGCACCCTTCCTGGTGATCCTTCCCTGTCCGGTGAGGCAACGGCCAGGCGATCTGCGGCACACGAACTGATCCGCTGAAGGCTGCTACCTCCCGGTCCTGACCTGATTCACGGGGGTCCGTTGCACAGGACCCGACCGTCACCTCACTGGACAGGAAAAGACGCTGTCAGGCTACCGCCCACGGGACTCGGCCAACTTCGTCACCCGATCTCCGAGGCGTGGAACACCGAGATCCGCGCAGAAATCGACGAAGTCGTCGGACGGACCCGTCCACACCCAGTCGTCGACTCGACCCACCGGAATCGTGGTCACAATCGTGGCGATCTGCAGGAAGAGTCGGGCGAGTTCTCGGTTGTCAGCCAGCGCAGCAGCGAGTTTGGCCGCGCCGCGCAGTGCGGGTACGTCCCAGTCGTCGGCCCGCTCGGGAATGCGATCGATGTGTCCGTACACCGCGAGAACGGCACTCGCCGACTTGGCTCCCCATCCGGGAAGACCCGGAAAACCGTCGGCGGTGTCACCGACGAGCGCGAGCCAGTCGGCGATGCTCGAAGGTGGCACCCCGAACTTCGCGATCACTGCGGCTTCGTCGACGAGTCCGGTACCGTCCTTGGCCATCTTGCGTCGGTCGATCTGGACCACCCGCTCACCCACGACGCATTGGCCGAGATCCTTGTCGGGGCTGAGGATGCGAACCTGCTCGACCCGTCGATCGCTCGCGGCCACGGCCGCCGCCGAACCGAGGCCGTCATCGGCTTCGTACTCCTCCATCGCCCACACCGTCACCCCCATCGAACGCAAGGCTTCTTCGACGATCGGTATCTGGGTGAGGATCTCGGGCTCCATCCCTTCCGACGTCTTGTAGCCGTCGTAGAGATCGTTGCGAAAGCTCTCGATGACGTGGTCGGTGGCCACGCCGATGTGCGTCGCTCCGTCGGCAAGCAACTGGAACGTGGAATTCAGCACCCCGATGGTGGCTGCATTCGGCGACGGGGACGACGAACGCACCGCTTGGCCGTAGTGCTGTCGGTACAGCTCGTACGTCCCGTCGACGAGATGGACGATCACCTCGCCATGATGCCCGATTTCCCACACCGTTTCCCCATTGACGACGCAAGAATGGCACCGTGAGCATCACCGTTTCCGAGTTGGCGTATGCACCACCCGGAGGTGACCAACTCTTCTTCGACGTGTCGTTCGGCGTCGCCCCTGGCGAACGAGCCGCGCTCGTGGGTGCCAACGGAGTCGGCAAGAGCACCATCCTGCGGATCCTCTCGGGAGTGATCGACGCCGACGACGGTGATCACAACGTTCTCGGAACCATGCTGTCGATGACACAAGACGTGGGAATGGCCCGACCCACCGATTCGTTACGAGACATGCTGATCGAGGTGGCCCCTTCCCAACTTCGCGTCGCTGGTCGTCGTCTCGCCGTCGCCGAACGAAATCTCGGTAACGACGACGGAATGGAATACGCCGAAGCGCTGGCCGACTGGGGTGATCTCGGTGGCTACGAACTCGAGACCCGCTGGCACGCCGCGGCCGAACGAAGCGTGAAGACGCGAGTCGACGATTTTTCGCGTCGTCTGGTCAGCGAACTCTCGGGTGGTGAACGAAAACGACTCGTCCTCGATCTGCTTCTCACGTCGGGTGCCGATGTTCTGTTGCTCGACGAACCCGACAACTATCTCGACATACCCACCCGAGGCTGGCTCGAGGAACGTTTGCTCGAGACCAAGAGCACGATCCTCATGGTGAGTCACGACCGCACACTTCTCGAGCGTGTCGCCACCAAGATCGTCGTCATCGAAGGATCAGGGGCCTGGGTCCACGGTGGCTCGTACACGACGTTTCCCGAAGCACGGGCGAAACGGCAGGAGCAACTCGGAGATGAACTGAAGCGCTGGAACGACGAAGAGAGGCGCCTCTTCCACCACATGAAGATCATGAAGCAACGCGCCGCTCAGAACTTCAAGAACGCGACCAAAGCCAACGCCGCCGAGACACGCTGGGAGAAGTTCGTGGCGGCCGGACCTCCTCCACCGCCCGTGGCCGACCACAAGATCCTGGTACGACTACGAGGTGCTGATGCTGCCCGTCGCGTCGCCAAGATCGACGGCGTCTCGATCGACGGACTCTTTCGACCTTTCTCCGACGAGATACATCACGGTGAACGTGTCGGACTGATCGGTCCCAACGGCACGGGAAAGACTCACCTGCTCGATCTGCTCGCCAGCCGGTCGACACCGAACTCGGGTCAACTCACCTTCGGCCCACGCACCTCGGTCGGAATGTTCACCCAGGTCAACGATCGTCCCGAGTTCTCGGGCCGAAACGTGATCGACATCGTTCGTGATCGTCTCCACGACGAGGAGAAGGCCATGCGCGCGCTGGCCCGATATCGACTCCACGCCAATGCTCATCAGGAGTTCGCCACGCTCTCCGGAGGTCAGAAGGCTCGTCTCGAGATCCTGTGTCTCGAACTGGACGGGCACAACGTTCTGTTGCTCGACGAGCCCACCGACAACCTCGACATCGAGTCGTCCGAAGCTCTCGAACAAGCCCTCGACGGATTCGAGGGAACCGTGATCGCCGTCAGCCACGATCGAACGTTCCTCGCTGGTCTCGACCGATTCGTCATGATCACCGACGACGGAGACGTCTTCGCACTTCCGGACTTCGACATCGCGATGCGAGCGCTGGTCGATCCCTCGTCGACTCGATCGATCCGACTGGCCAAGTCGCTCACGACGGCCTGATCACACGCTCGCCACGAGGAGCGAGGTGATCGCTCCCACCACCAGAAACGGTCCGAAGGCGATGGTCGACTCACGAGTGGCTCGACGAAGGAGCAACGACGAGCCGACGACCACACCCGCCGACACGAATGCGACGGACAACGCCGTCCACACGGCGGACACCCCACCGAATCCGGCCACCGTGCCGAGTGCCGGTGCGAGTCTGACGTCTCCGTCCCCCAGACCACCACGACTCGCGAGATACAGAACGAGGAGGATTCCCGTGGCGATCGTCGAACCGGCGAGGGCATCGATCAGTCTGGTGACGTCTCCCTCGCTCACTGCACCCATCGCAACGAGAAACACCACGCACGTCCCGAGCGGATAGCTGATCTCGCGCGGTAGACGCCGACACGCGATGTCGATCTCGGCCAACACCACGAAACCGACCACGAGAATCACAGCCGCCACGCCGATCCACGAGAATCCCCACCTCGTTGCGACCACCGCCGAGAGCACCGACGACACCGCCGACCAGAAGGCGATGTCGCGACGCCGTCTCGACACGAATCTCGCCGACACGGGCCACATCACGAACCACGAAGTGATGCCGATGACACCACCTACGAACGTCCACACGACGACCTCCTTCTCGATACCTACGCCGGAAGTTCGACGATGTCACGTTCGACGAGGGAGGAGTCTCAAGACTCCGGAAAGATCACTCCTGAACGAGTTCGATGAGGGTTCCGAAAGAGCCCTTGGGATGGATGAACGCCACCGTCGTTCCCCGACTACCCGGGCGCGGCTCCTTGTCGATCGGCGTGGCACCGGCGTCGATCATCGCCTTCAGTGCCGCCGCACAGTCGTCGACTCGATAACCGACGTGATGAAGTCCTTCACCACGCTTCTCGATGGCCTTGGCCACCGGACTGTCGTCGCGCGTGGGCGTGAGCAACTGAACGTAACTCTCGGCCACTTTCAACAAAGCCTCTTCCACTCCGTCGCGCTCGACCACCTCACGATGATCGACGGTCGCCCCGAATGCGCGCTGGTAGTAATCGATAGCGGATTCGAGATCCTTGACGGCGATTGCTACGTGATCGATTTCGGTGAGGATCATGTCGTCAGCCTGCCACGAGGTCTCGTCAGCGGCGGAATCGAGTGAGGTTCGCCTCACCCACCTTGGCGCGCAGTTCGGGGTCGGTCACACCGAGACCCTCTTCGGGGGCCAGGCACAACACCCCGAGCTTGCCCTCGTGCATGTTGTGGTGGATCTGGAATGCCGCCTCACCGGTCTGATCGAGCGCGAACGTCTGGCTGATCACCGGATGGATCATTCCCTTGGCGATGAGACGATTGGCCTGCCAGGCCTCCTGGTAGTTGGCGAAGTGACTACCGACGAGCCGCTTCAGCCGCATCCAGAAGTGTCGATTGTCGAACTCCATCATGAAACCGCTCGTCGCGGCACAGGTGACCACCGTGCCGCCGCGCTTGGTCACGTACATCGATGCGGCGAACGTGGACCGGCCAGGATGCTCGAACACGATGTCGGGATCTTCGCCGACGAGATCACGGATGTCGGAACCCAGACGTCGCCACTCGGATTCGTCGTGTGTGTGTTCGTCCTTCCAGAACTTGTATCCGGCCTCTTTGCGATCGATGATCGCTTCGACACCCATGTCGCGCAGGATCTGCGCCTTCTCGGCGTTCGACACCACACACACCGGGATTCCACCACCGTTCAGAACGTATTGGGTCGCATACGCTCCGATACCTCCCGTGGCTCCCCAGATGAGCACGACGTCGCCCTGCTTCATGGCGGCACCGTTGGGTGACACGAGCATTCGGTAACTCGTGGAGTTGCACAACGCGTTGACGGCCGCCTCTTCCCACGTGAGGTGAGCGGGTTTGGGCATCAACTGGTTCGCCTTCACCACCGAGAGATCGGCGAGTCCACCGAAGTTCGTCTCGTAGCCCCAGATGCGTTGATTGGCGGCCAACATCGAATCATCGTGAGCCGTGTTGTCCTGGTCGTCGACATGGTTGCAGTGCACGGTCACGTGATCACCGGGCTTCCAGAGACGCACGGCCGAACCGACTTTCACCACCACACCGGAGGCGTCACTTCCGATCACCTGATAGGGCTGATCGTGTCGCTTGGCCCACTCACTCTCGCGAGCCAGCCTCTTCATCGGTCCGAACGTCGAGACCGGCTCGAAAATGCTCGACCACACGGTGTTGAAGTTGATGCTGCTGGCCATCACGGCCACGTAGACCTCGTCCGGAGCCAGCTCGGGTGTGGGTACGTCACCGATGTGAATGCTCTGCCGCGGATCCTTGGCCTCGGAGGCGACGCCCTCGAACATGGCGGTGTCCTCGGCCCGCACGAAGGCGGCCCGGTAGCTGTCGGGAATCGGCAGGGCGGCGATGGCCGCCGAATCGGCGCCGGTGAGGATGGCTTCGCGGATCTGGTCCATTCGTCGAATATATGGCACTTGGTTACTGGCGAGTAGGTTCGGGGATCGTCAGACGTGCCACGTGCACCATCTCGAAAGGCCCACCATGCCTGGTTCCTACATCGTCGCCGGAGCCCGTACCCCGATCGGGAAGATGAGCGGAGCTCTCGCCTCTTTCTCGGCTGCCGACCTGGGTGGCGTCGCGATCGCCGCCGCCCTCGAACGGGCCGGGGTGTCGGGCACCGAGGTCGACCACGTGATCATGGGGCAGGTGCTCATGGCCGGTCAGGGCCAGGTACCGAGTCGCCAAGCCGCTGTGAAGGCCGGCATCCCCATGAACGTACCGGCCGTGAACGTGAACAAGGTGTGTCTGTCGGGGCTCAACGCGATCTACCTCGCCGATCAGATGATCCAGTCGGGTGACGCCGACATCGTGATCGCCGGTGGCATGGAGAGCATGACCAACGCTCCGTACCTCGCCGATGGTGCACGCGGCGGTTTCCGATACGGCAACACCGAACTGCGTGACGCGATCATCGCCGACGGACTGTGGTGCGCATTCGACGCCTGTCTCATGGGACTCGGAACCGAGCGTTACACGGGTGGTGGAATCACCCGAGCCGAACAGGACGATTTGGCCATGAAGAGCAACCAGCGTGCAGCGGCAGCCGTCGACAAGTTGGCCGAGGAGATCGTGCCGATCAGCATTCCGCAACGAAAGGGTGATCCGAAGATCGTCGCCACCGACGAAGGTGTGCGGGCCGAGACCACCATGGACACTCTCGCCACGCTCAAGCCGGCCTTCGACAAAGAAGGAACCATCACAGCGGCCAATGCCTCACAGATCAGCGATGGCGCGTCGGCCATGGTGATCATGAGCGAAAAGGCGATGAAGGCGAGCGGTGTCACTCCTCTCGGGCAGGTCGTGAGTTATGGCATGGTCGCCGGTCCCGACAACGCATCCCTTCTCACTCAGCCGAGTCGAGCCATCAACGCCGCCCTCGCCAAGGTGGGAATGAAGGTGTCCGACATGAACCTCTTCGAATTGAACGAGGCTTTCGCCGCCGTCGGGATCGCCTCCATGCGCGAACTCGGGATCTCCGATGACATCGTGAACGTCAACGGAGGTGCGATCGCGCTCGGTCACCCCATCGGGATGAGTGGCAATCGTGTGGCTCTGACCTTGTTGCACGAACTGCGCCGTCGTGGCGGAGGAGTCGGAGCCGCCGCCCTGTGTGGTGGAGGCGGCCAGGGCGATGCCATCATCGTCCGGACCGTGTGAGGCCCGCCGAAAATACCTGATCAGAGGGGTATTCGTCCCCGTCTTTGACTTGGTTTCGTCATTTTCGTAACGTAATTGTCATACATAAGCGGGGGGTATTTCTCGCTGTGTGGCTCCGGGGCACTGTCCCGATCCTGGCTCATCTTCCGCCCGCGGTCAGGACCGATCAGTGCCTCGGACCGCGTCGGACACTCAGTCGTCCAGACATGACACTCAGTCGTCCAGACATGACACTCAGTCGTCCAGACGACGGCGACCGCTGATCGCTCGGCCGAGAGTCAGCTCGTCGGCGTATTCGAGGTCACCGCCGACGGGTAGACCCGACGCCGGTCGCGACACCGTGATATCGAAAGGCTTCAGCAAACGTCCGATGTACTGAGCCGTCACTTCCCCCTCGGTGTTGGGGTTGGTGCAGACGATCACTTCCTTCACGTCTTCGTCGTTGATGCGCATCACGAGTTCGCGCATCTTCAACTGATCGGGACCGATCCCCTCGATCGGATTCATCACACCCAGAAGAACGTGGTAGCGACCCTTGAATTCGCCGGTTCGCTCGAGAGGGATGATGTCGCGACTCTCTTCGACGACACAGATCACCGAGCCGTCTCGTCGTGAGTCGGCACAGATCGGGCACAGTTCGTCATCGGCGAAGTTGAAGCAACGACTACAGAAACGAACTCGTGCCTTGGCATCGGAAATCGCCGCCGCCAGACGTTCGACGTCTTCGGTGGGCAGTTTCAACAAATGGAAAGCGATCCGCTGCGCCGATCGTGGGCCGACACCTGGCAGACGACCGAGATGGTCGATCAGATTCTGAACCGGGAGTGTGTACGTGGACGCCACGATCGAACCGACTCTCAGGACTCTTCCGTGATGAACTTGGCATCGGGGAAAGCTTCGAGAAGTTCTTCCTCGGCCGATTTCGCAGTGGCCGTCGGAAGTTTCTTGATGTCGTCGATACTCATCTCGTCGTCGTCGAGTGGATCGGATGCCTTCTTGCGTTTCGGCGCCGGCTTGTCGTCGACCACGTCGATCTCGACCACACACCGGGTTCCGGCAGCTTTGTGCACCGCAGTGGTGATGTCGTCGATGTACTCGCGTACTCGCTTGGCCGCATGCTCGTTGTCGACCACGAGAACCACCGCACCGTCACGCAGCGTCGGCTTGACCATCTGAGCCACGGCACGACGCATACCCGCGAAGGTTCCCACGACGAGATCGGACCAACCGTCGACCACCGCCTGTGTCGAACCGCCATTCGACGTCGGTTCCGCCGGCGGTTCATCGTCCGCCGGTGCGCTTTCGGGGCGCGAAGAACCTCCGGTGGAGTCGGGCCGAGCGACCGCCGGACGAGCGGTGGCGCCGGACGGATCACGGGCCACACGACCACCGAGAACCGCCCGGCCCGTGGACGGGTTGACCGGCGCCGGAGCCGGCGCCGGGTTGGCACCGCCCTCCGCCACGATGCGTTCGAGCTTCTCGACCCGCGCGAGCAGACCATCGAGTCCGGTGTCGAGTTGCCGGTGCACGAGTCGCACGAGAGCGACTTCGAGAATGACCCGCTGATCGGGGGCGCCTCTCATCTCGAGAAGGGCGGTACCGAGTGTCTCGATGATCTTGACGATGCGGGCCGTTCCGAGACGACGAGACTGATCGGCCAGAACCTCGGCCCGATGTTGCTGCACCTGCACGAGCTCGGGGGCCATTTGAGTCAAGAAGCAATCACGTAAGTGGCGGACGAGGTCGTCGACGATCGACCGGGGGTCACGGCCGCTGTGCACTGTTTGGGCGACGGCGGCCAGCAGACGGCCGGCGTCGTGATCGATCAATGCTTCGATGAAATCATCGACCGGGGTGCTCTCGTCGAGCGCCCCTCCGGTGGCGGCCAGAAGTTCGAGAGCCGACAACGTGTCTCGGGCCGACCCACCACCGCGTCGCAGGACCGATTCGAGGCCGTGCTCGTCGAGTTCGATTCCGGCATCGGCGGCAACCCACTTCACATGTTTCTCGAGATCGTCGACCGGGAGCAGATGGAACTGCAGATGCTGAGTTCGGCTCCGGATGGTTTCGGGGACCTTCTCGGGATCGGTGGTGGCGAGGACGAACACCACGTGCGACGGCGGTTCTTCGAGCGTCTTCAAGAGAGCAACAACTGCGTCACGAGACAGCTGATGCACTTCGTCAATGATGTACACCTTGTTCCGGCCGGGAGAAGCAAGGCCGATTTTTTTGACAATCAACTCCTTCATGTCGTCGATTCCGCGGTAGCTGGCCGCGTCGAGTTCGATGACGTCGAAACTGCTGCCGGACTGAACGGCCACACACGACGAACACACGCAGCACGGTTCACCGTCGACCGTCGCTTCGCAGTTGAGGACCTTGGCGAGGATGCGAGCCGTGGTGGTCTTGCCCGTACCCCGAGGACCAGAGAACAGATAGGCATGACCGACACGATCGTTGGCCACCGCGTTCTTCAGGGCCCGGGCCACGTGGTCCTGGCCGCGCAACTCGTCGAACCGCTGTGGCCGATAGCGCCGATACAGCGCCTGGTACTCGGTCGAATCGGCCATCACTCGACGACTCTACTCAGGGGGTGAAACGTGGGGAATGCCCCTGCTCGGGGCGGTGTCGGCAACTACCGTGGAGACCGACCATGAGCCCGCACATGATGAATCGGCAGTTCGTCCTCCGCCTCGTCATGTTGGCGACGATTCTTCTCACGACCGTCGTCGCCATGCTCTCCGCGATCGCGTCACCGGCATCGGCCGACACCTCTCTCGTGTCGTCCACACCGGCCGATGGAGCCGAGCTCACCACGGCTCCCACTCAGATCAACGTGGTCTTCGATCAGGCAGTACCAGCCAATTCGGTGGTTCAGGCGGTGTGCAATCAACAACCCGCACCGCTCGGCCAACTCGAGGTGGGCGCCGACGGCATCTCGCTGACGGTCCCCATCGTCGGACCACTTCCGATCGGAACCTGCAACGTCACCTATTCGGTGCCCCAACCCGACGGCAAGGTCGCAACCGGTGGATTCTCGTTCGAGATTCTCGATCCGACTTCAGGAATGATCGGTGACGACGGAAGTGATCCGACCGACGGCGGCAATCTCGCCACCGATCCTCCTCCGGTGAGTGGACCACTCGGTCTCGCTCGACTCGTGTCGTACATAGCCCTCGCCGCCTTGTTCGGTGGGGCCATGTTCATCGCCTTGGTCTGGCCGGAGGGCGTCGACGACATGCACGCCCCGCGGTATCTGCGGTTCACGTGGATCCTGGCCATGATCTCCACGTACTTCGTCGCCGTTCTCACCACCAGTCTCACGACAGGTGAGTCGGTCACGAGTGCTCTGATACCCACCGCCTGGATGGAGATCGTCGATTCGGCATCGGGTGCGGCCGTCGTCCTTCGTTTCGTCCTGGTCGCCGTTGCGTTCTCGGTGATCATGAGGCCCGAGCGACTGATCGATCCGGCCACCCAACTGCTGTCACTCGCACCGGCCGGCCTCGCCGTCGCCTCACTGGCGTTCACGCGCGCCGATCCCGAATTCTCGATCGTCGGAACCACGGCCGGCCTCTTCCACAATGTGTCGGTCGCATTGTGGTTCGGTGGTCTTGCGATCCTCGTTCAAGCAGTTCTGGTGGCACCCGGCGATGAGGATCTCGTTCATGCCATGCGTGGGTTCACGCGACTCGCTCCGGCGTTCATCACCGTCGCCGTCGTGTCGGGGATGATCCACCTCTACCAACTCGACGGCGGAGCAATTCTGTCGAGTCGTCACGGCCGGCTCATCGTTCTGAAATCGATCGGTGTCGCCGGAATGGTCTACTTCGGCATGCTCACCCGACAAGTGGTGGCAACTCGACTCCGACGAGCCAAGGGACTGAACGCCCGTCTGACGAGCAGTCTGCGCCGAGCCGTGGCCACCGAAGCCGTCATCGGAGTGTTCGTTCTCACCGTGTCGGCCTGGGCCGTTGCAACGCTTCCCGATCGCGTCGAACCACCCGGCACCGATCGCACCAGCTACGCGTTCGTCGGAGAACGTTCAGGGGGCGCGTTCGACGTTCAGGTGAAAGTCACACCGGCGAGTGTCGGTCTCAACGCCGTCCGCATCGACGTGTACTCACCCAACACCGGACTCACCGATCTGGTCGTGCAGTTCAATCCACCCACGTCCGACGGGGCGAGTGTGACGCTGAACGTGCCACTCGACGGAGCCGGAGCCGCCCGTCTTCCGGTGTCCGAAGGTGTGCCCTTCGGCGTGCCCGGACTCTGGACCGTGATCGTCACCGGTAATGGTCCCGCCGGGCCGCTGCCGTCGGTCACCTACACCGTGTCGGTCACCAGTCGCGACGGCGCAACTATGGTCCCGGCCGTGAACACCACCCTCGGCCCATCCGACACCGCGGTGACCGTGCCGATGACCGCGCTCGTGCCGATCGGTGAGACCGTGGCCCCATCGGCGTCGTCGGCCAGTCCCACCTCCACCCCCTGAAGTTGGTCCCACCCCCGGTGTTCTGGGTGAAAAAAACGCGCTTTGGCGGCGATTTATTCACCCAGAACAACATTGGACGGACGACTTGGGGCCAGGTGGGATGGGAGTCGCATCCACCCCGACGACTAGCGTTTCCCCCGTGACCAGTGGCAATTCGATGCACGACAAGTTGGACGATCTTCGCGACCGCAAACAACAGGCATTGCAGGCCGGTTCGCCTCGAGCCGTCGAACGCCAGCACGAGAAGGGGAAGATGCTCGCTCGCGAGCGCATCGACTACCTGCTCGATCCGGATTCGTTCCAGGAACTCGACATGCTCGCCCGTCACCGTGCCCATGCCGCCGGTCTCGAGGAGCGCCCCTATACCGACGGTGTCATCACAGGATGGGGCACCATCGAGGGTCGCAAGGTCTTCGTCTTCTCACAGGACTTCACGGTGTTCGGTGGTGCACTCGGTGAAGTGTTCGCCGAGAAGATCCACAAACTCATGGACCTCGCTCTGAAGGTCGGGGCTCCCGTCATCGGACTCAACGACGGAGCCGGCGCCCGTATCCAGGAAGGAGTGGTGTCACTCGCCAGTTACGGCGGCATCTTCCACCGCAACGTGCTGTCGAGTGGTGTGATTCCTCAGATCTCGGTGATCCTCGGACCGTGCGCCGGTGGCGCCGTGTACTCACCGGCCATGACCGACTTCATCTTCATGGTGCGCGAGTCGAGCCACATGTTCATCACCGGCCCCGACGTCGTCAAGACCGTGACCGGCGAAGAAGTCACTCTCGAAGAACTCGGTGGTGCCATGAGCCACGCCAGTAAGTCGGGTGTGGCCACATTCGTGTCGGCCGACGAGAAGGCGTGTCTCGACGACGTGCGTTACCTGGTGTCGTTCCTCCCGCAGAACAACATGGAGGAGCCACCCATCGTCGAGTCGGGTGACGATCCCGATCGCCTCTGCGAAGATCTGCGCGACATTCTTCCGCCATCGCCCAACCAGCCGTACGACATGAAGAAGGTCATCATGTCGGTGGTCGACGACGGTGAATTCTTCGAATACTTTCCCCACTGGGCCAAGAGCATCGTGTGTGGCTACGCGCGAGTCGACGGCCAGACCGTGGGTGTGGTCGGCAATCAGCCGATGGTGTTGGCCGGAGTTCTCGACATCGAGAGCGCCGAGAAGGCCGCTCGATTCGTCCGCACGTGCGACGCCTTCAACGTTCCGCTCCTGACCTTCGTCGACGTTCCAGGATTCCTCCCCGGCGTCGATCAGGAGTACGGCGGGATCATCCGCCACGGCGCGAAGTTGCTCTACGCCTATTGCGAAGCCACCGTGCCCCGAATCCAAGTGATCACGCGCAAGGCTTACGGCGGGGCCTACGTGGTGATGGACTCCAAGTCGATCGGTTCCGATCTCGCCTACGCGTGGCCCACCGCCGAACTCGCCGTCATGGGACCGAACGGAGCGGTCGAGATCGTGTACCGGCGCGAACTCCAGCAGGCCGCTGATCCGGTGGCACGACGCGCCGAACTGGTGGCCGAATACACCGACAAGTACGCCAACCCGTATGCAGCTGCCGAACGTGGCTACGTCGACGACGTGATCGACCCAGCCGAGACTCGTCGGAAGGTCGTGGCCGGTTTCCGGATGCTGCGTAGCAAGCGCGAAGAACTGCCCCGCCGCAAGCACGGCAACATGCCACTCTGATCGGATTGCTGATGTCATCCGAGATCCGACCGACACCCACCGACGAAGAAGCCGTCGCCATCGCCGCCGCGATCGAGGCTCTCTGGCCGAAGCCTGTCGTCGTGAGCGAGTCGACGACGTCACGGCGTACGTCGTGGCGGTTCAGCGGCCGATGGTGGTCACCACCCATCGTGTTCCGCCGCAGTCGTCCGTTCTGATCACCACGCATCAGTTGCGAATAACCAGCAGGTGAGCGAAGTACAAATCTACTTCATGCTCCGAAGCCTATTTACGAACAGAATTCATCGACACGAGGTCGATGATGAAGTTGGTGGTCTGGAGTCCAGCGGCTTTCCTCGCTGATGGAATCAGTTCCATCCTCGGACGGGAGCCCGACATGGTGGTCGCAGCGACCCATCAGATCGACGCCGGAACTCTGACCGCGGTCGACGGTCTCGTGGTGCACGGGGTCCCCCTCGAATCCGTCCGACGTCTCGTCGCGGATCTGTCTCCGGCCGTTCGCTCGTCGACGGTCGCAGTTCTACTCATACGCGCACCGGATCCACTCCTCGTCTCGCGTGCCCAACTCTTCGGTTTCGCCGGCGTGGTGGACCTCGCACTCGACACCACTTCGGTCATCGCGTCGATTCGTGAACTGGTCGAACTCGGACCGAGCATCGAAGCGTCCGACATCTGGACTCTCGATTCGAATGCCGTACTCCAAAGCCACTTCTGCCAACACTGTCGCGACACACGAGACGTCGACATTCTCCGACACATCGTGGACGGTCACACCGATGCCCAGATCGCATACAAGTTGAATCTCAATGCCCAGACGGTTCGCAACCGAGTGAGCAACATGCTGCTCGAATCGGGTATGCCGAACAGAACCCAGTTGGCGATCGACTTCTATCGCTCGATGCTGACTCTCAACGGCGCGGAGTCCGGGGGCGTGAGACAGGACTCGACGATACGTGAATCCTGAGCACACATCATCGCCAACTGAGTCCGGTTGCACAGATGAAATCGGTCGAGCAATCGGCTCACCCGATTACGGACGGTCTGTGGTGACATGTGAATCTTGCTCGCAATGTCACGGTCGCTGAGCCCCATCGTGACGTAGGCGACGATTCGACGCTCGACCTGGTCCAGTTCGACGGGCGCGTCGTCGACGAACAGCGGCGTGTGAAGTCGATGAACGTTCGAACCATGTGGATCAATGTGGTGTGCTCGGATACTCGAGACTTCCGAGACGATACGTAGGGTGGGCCACTTGAAATCGACGTAGCCATCGAATCCCAGCGTTTCGGGATGGCGTTGCAAGGCCCAGAAGGCTCCCAGACTTCCGATCACCTGAGTCACGTTCGGATCGACTCGTGAAGAACCTCGCGCACGACGCCACCCCCTGAGGGCGGCCTCGGCCACGATCACGACGTCGTCGACGCGTACCGACCAGTTGTTGTCGATCGACCGAACGTCGACCGCCCGGGCCTCGATGCCCTGGATCTCGTTCAGATCGCCGACGAGAACACTGCAGAGCGCCGGATTGATGGTCATGAAGTGAACTCTCATGACACTCAGTGTTCCGATTCGACGTGACACCGACCCGCAAACAAATGTCCCCCTCCCCCCGCAAGAATTTCAGGGTGGTACATCGGTATTGTACATCTTTATTGTACATCGGTATTAGGGAGCGGTGACTGACTACCGTACGGACGTGGACGTCACGACGATCGCCGACGACATGATCGTCGTTCATCACGGCTCCACGTCACGACGTCATGACGATCTCCGACCGCAAACGGTGTACGACATCGACGGAATCGAGGTTCGCACTCTCGCCCGCCCCGATGGTGAACTCCTGTGCCGCTTCGCAACCGTGAACGACGTCCATTTCGGCGAGGTCGAGTGTGGACGAATGGACGGCCGAAGCGACGGTCCGATTCAACGACGCAACTCGCACGAGATTCCGCATCCCCAACTCATGAACGAGGCGGCGGTGCGCGATATGTCCGCGATCGATCCCGTCGCGGTTCTGGTGAAAGGCGACCTCACTCTCGACGGAACCGATGACGAATTCGAAGCGTTCGAAGCGTGCTACCGCCCGCCCTTCCGTGATCGACTGCACGTCGTGCGCGGCAATCACGATGCCTACCACGATCAGGGTCGGTACGACCGAGACCTCTGGATCGAGTTGCCCGGTGTTTGCATCGCGCTGATGGACACGGTCATCGCCACCGAGACCACCGGTGGTTTCACCAATGAACAAATCGCATGGCTCGACGACAGGGTCGCGTGCACCGATACTCGAGTTCTGGTGATGGGGCACCACCAGCAATGGGTCGACGGGAAGCGGAGTGATGACTACTTCGGATTGCATCCTGATTCGAGCGACGCTCTCGACCGAATCGTCGCCCGCCGAACGAACGTGCTCGGCTACACCGCCGGGCACACGCACCGTCACCGCGTTCGGCGCATGCCGTGTGGCGCGCCCACCGTCGAAGTGGGCACCATCAAGGACTTCCCTGGCACGTGGGCCGAATACCGGGTCTACGAAGGCGGAGTCATGCAGATCGTGCATCGAGTCTCCGATCCCGACGCGCTCGCTTGGAGCGAGCGCTGTCGAGGTCTCTACGCCGATTTCGGCATGAACTACGAGTCCTACGCGCTCGGCTCACTCGACCAGCGTTGCTTCGTCTTCCCGGATCGACACTCATGAATCCACGGAGGTTCTCGGCCGGTGTGCAGGCGATGCGCGTCCCGCCGTTCCACGCCATGACGATGTCGAAGCGAGCGATGGACCGGGCGGACAGTGGGCTACCGACCATGTTCCTGCAAGTCGGCCAACCGAGTACCGGTGCACCGCTCGGCGCTCGTCGCGCCGTCATCGAAGCTCTCGAAGCCGACCGACCGCTCGGGTACACGACCTCACCCGGACTTCCGGCGCTGATCGACCGCGTCGTCCGCCATTACGACGACCACTATCGGACGACTGTCGCGACCGAGTCGATCACGATCGTGTCGGGTGCTTCGGCCGGCTTCACCCTGGCCTTTCTGGCCGCCTTCGACCCCGGTGATCGAGTCGGCGTCCTCGAACCCGGCTATCCCTGTTACCGCAACGCTCTCATCGCTCTCGGAATCGAACCCGTACCCGTTCCGATCGGTCCCGACACCCAATGGTCACCCACCCGCGAACTCCTCGATGCCGCCGGACCACTCGACGGTCTCGTGATCGCGTCCCCCTCCAATCCCACCGGCACGGTTCTCGATCCTTCGGCACTCGATGATCTGGTCGGCTACTGCGACGCCGAAGGGATCCAACTGATCGCCGACGAGATCTACCACGGCATCGCGTACGAACGCCCCGCAGCCTCGGTCGTCGGGCGGTCACCCCATCCGATCGTCATCAACTCGTTCTCGAAGTACTTCTCGATGACCGGTTGGCGACTCGGCTGGATGGTTCTGCCCGATCACCTCCGAGAAGTGGTCGATCGCTTGCAACAGAACCTCTACATCTGTGCACCCCACGTGAGCCAGATCGCCGGAGCGGCCGCCTTCGATTGCATCGACGAACTCGACGCTCACGTCGAACGATACGCCCGCAATCGCGACGTTCTGATCGAGGGCCTCGGCCGAGCGGGCATCGTCGACATCGCCCGTGCCGACGGAGCGTTCTACGTGTACGCCGACGTCAGTCATCTCACCGATGATTCGATGGATCTCTGCCGGCGCTGGCTCGCCGAACTCGGAATCGCCACTACTCCCGGACTCGATTTCGATCTCACCCGAGGTCACCGGTACGTTCGATTCTCGTACGCCGGGTCACTCGAGCACATCGAGCAGGCCTGCGAACTCCTCGCCACCTGAAACCCCTGAACCGTGTCCGATACCCACGCACCGCTGAGCGATCTTCGCGTCATCGATCTCTCGACGGTGATCGCCGGCCCCAACTGCGCCCGCTATCTCGCCGACTTCGGCGCCGACGTGATCAAGGTCGAACGTCCCGAGATCGGAGACAGCCTGCGCAACATGGCCTGGAAGGACCCGCGCGATGGCGTGGGTCTCTGGTGGAAGATCGCCAACCGCAACAAACGCACGATCGCCCTCGATCTGAAGAATCCGGACGACAAGAGTCTCCTCGAAGGTCTCGTGCGCGATGCCCATGTACTCGTCGAGAACTTTCGACCCGGAACTCTCGAGCGACTCGACCTCGGACCCGATCGACTCCTCGAGATCAACCCGACTCTCGTGATCACACGAGTGACCGGTTTCGGTCAGGACGGGCCGTACGCCGATCGCCCGGGCTTCGCATCGATCGCCGAGTCGATGTCGGGTTACGCAGCTGTCAACGGCGAGAAGGACGGTCCCCCACTCCTTCCAGCGATCGCGCTCACCGATGAACTCACGGCCATCGTCGCCGCCTTCGCGACCATGGTCGCCGTTCATTCGGGTGTCGGGCAGGAAGTCGACGTCAGTTTGCTCGAGAGCATCTTCCACGTCATGGGACCGGTGGCGTCACTCTTCGCTCTCACCGGCGAACTCCAACCACGACTCGGATCCGGCCTTCCGTACACGGTTCCCCGTGGCGTGTACCGCTGTGCCGACGGTACGTGGGTCGGGGTGTCGGCCTCGTCCGACACCGTGGCCATGCGAGTGATGGACATTCTCGGCGTGGCCGACGATCCTCGATTCACGACCTTCGCCGGCCGGACCGCCCATCGTGACGAACTCGAGAGTCGCATGAGCACCTGGTGCGCCGAACGTACCCGCAACGAAGTGATCCGAGTGTTCGAGGAAGCCGAAGCAGCCATCGGACCCGTGAACGACATGTCCGACATCGCCGTCGACCCCCACTTCATCGCCCGACGGGCCATCGTGGACGTGGGCGACACTCCGATGCAGAATCTCATCGCTCGTCTGTCACGAACGCCAGGAGTTCTCCGACACCCGGGCCGTGCGATGGATGCCGACGGGGACGAGATCCGACGAAAAGGATGGGAACGATGAGTGAGAAGCCGTACGTCTACGTGGCCGGACCACTGTTCGACGAGGGTGAGCGATGGTTCATCGAGAAGGTCGACCAACTCGTTCGCGAAAGTGGCTTCGACACGTTTCTCCCCCATCGCGACAATCCACCGAAGACTGCTGACAACGTCCGATTGATCTTCGAGAACGACAAAGGCGGGATCGATCGATGCGACGTCGTCGTCGCCAATCTCAACGGTGTAATGACCGACGATGGAACGGCATGGGAGATGGGGTACGCCTACGCACTCGGCAAGTACACCATCGGTCTGTACACCGACTGGCGGGCTCGATTCCCGGCGCCCGACGAAGTGGTGAACCTGATGATGCAGTGTTCGATGGATCGCCTGGTTCGCTCACTCGACGAACTGCGTGACGCACTCGTCGAGTGGAAAGAGGCTCAGGCCTGAGACACTCCGGTGCCGATCGGACAGCTCACTCCGGTTCCACCGATTCCGCAGTACCCGTTCGGGTTCTTTCCGAGGTACTGCTGGTGATAGGGCTCGGCGTAGAAGAACGTGCCCAATGGTGCGATTTCGGTCGTGATCGTCGATCGTCCGGCGTTCGACAACTGCACCTGATACACGCGTGCTGATTCGGATGCCGATTCGGCTTGCTCGTCGGAAGTGGTGAAGATCGCGCTTCGATACTGCGAGCCGATGTCGTTGCCCTGACGCATTCCCTGAGTGGGGTCGTGATTCTCCCAGAAGACCCGAAGAAGATCGACATAGGTCACGCGTTGCGGATCGAAGACCACCAACACCACTTCGGTGTGACCGGTGAGTCCACTGCAGGTTTCTTCGTACGTCGGATTGGGGGTGTATCCACCGGCGTAGCCCACCGCGGTCGAGAACACCCCGTCGGTCTGCCAGAACTTTCGTTCGGCGCCCCAGAAACAACCCATGCCGAAGACCGCGCTCTGCATTCCGTCGGGCCACGGAGCGGTGAGCGGAGCATCGAGAACGAAGTGCTTCTCGGGAACTGGCATCGTCTGATCGGTGCGTCCGGGCAAGGCGTCTGCGGGAGCCACCATCGACACGTTCTTCTTGGCGAACAACATGCTTCGAGGCTACGTCACTTGCCGAGAAGCGCGTCGATTCGGCGCGCGGCAATCGTGAGACCGGCGAGCGTCAGAGCAGCGAGATAGGCCACATGGATCACGATCCCCCATGTCGCGATGCCCAGGCAGGCGGCCCGAACGAGGGCGACACCGTGGTAGAGCGGGCTGATCTGCACGACCCAACCCCATGTTCCGTAGGACGACAGCGGGTAGAACGTCGCCGAGAACAAGAACAAGGGAAGGACGATCGTCTGAACCCAATCGAAGTCCTCCCACGAACGCATGTAGGTCGTGGCGGCCATACCGACCGATGCGAATGCGGCTCCGAGGAGAAGACAGGCCGGCAACGCCAACACCGCTGCCCACGATCGAGTGAGCCCGAGACTCACCAGACAACCGAGGAACACGATCGAGTACAGAGTTCCACGAGTGAGAGCCCAGCCGATCTCTCCGACGGCAACGTCTTTCGAACTCATGGGTGTGGCCAGGACTCCGTCGTACAAACGCGCGTGGCGCAACTTGAAGTACACGTTCATGGTGCTGTCGTAGACGGCACCGTTCATCGCCGAGCTCGCCATGAGCGCCGGCGCCACGAATTCGGCATACGAAACCGAACGGCCGGCGAAATCGATACCGCCGATCAGGGATCCGAATCCGATCCTGATCGAGAACAAGTAGAAGAGCGGCTCGAAGAACCCTGACACCACGATCATCCACGACAACTTGTTGACGTAGAGACTTCGCTCGATCATGCGGTGAGCTCGTCGGGACTGCCGCAGGATCGGGGGCACGACCCGCCACACCATCGTGGTGGACGTCATCGGTAGAGCCTCCGTGAGAAATAGCGGTCGCACAAGAACAGGCCGAGACCGACGTAAGCGACGAGAACACCCAGGTGTCCGAGCACTGCGAAGAAACCAATGGTCTCCAGAACGAAACCGCGTGTGAGTTCGACACCGTGCCACAGAGGTGTCACCCAGGCGATCGGTTTCAGTGCACCCGGCAACGCTTCGATCGGATAGAAGGCGCCACCGAACAGAAACAGCGGTGTGACGACGAAACGTTGCACGTAGTTGAAGGATTGGTCGTATTCACGAGTTGCCGCATAAGCGCCGACGGTGGTCGAGAACGAGAGACCACAGAGCACCGCCGACAGGGTGGCGGGTACGAGACCCCACGATCGGGTTTCGGGAACGATGGTCAGAACGATCGTCACTCCGACGACGGCGAGCGACACTCGGGTGGCCCACCACAGAAGCTGTCCGGCCACGATCTGGCGTGACGTCAACGTGGTGGCGGCCATCGATTCGAACGTGCCCTCCCACTTGAAGCCGGCCAGAACCGGATACGTAGACTCGAAGGACCCGACCAACATCGCCGTCGTCGCGAGCAGAGCCGGAGCGAGAAAACCCAGATAGCCCACACCGCCCAGGGCTTCCGTCGATCCGCTACGCGCGTCGACGAGCGACCCGACACCGAGACCCATACCGAGAAGGAACAGGACGGGTTGTACGAATCCGAGCGTGAGGTTGGTCTTCCAGATCCGCTTCAGGAGAGTCATGTGACTCTCCCAGACTCGGACGGCGGGCGGAGTCGTCACGTCAGTCCACCAATGTTCGGCCGGTCAGCCGGAGGAAGACGTCCTCGAGCGTGCTGCGTCGAACGAGAGCGCTTTCAGGCGCAACACCTCGTTCGTGAACCTGGTGAAGAACCGATTCGCCGTCGTCGTCGTACACGAGGACGCGATCGGGGAGGATCTCCTGACGCTCACCCAGATCGGCGATGGATCGACTTCGATCGGCATTCGTTCCGGCCGGGAAGCGCAGCTCGAGGACTTCGCGAGTCGAGTGCTCGGAGATGAGAGCGCGAGGTGAACCTTCGGCCACGATGAGACCCCCGTCCATGACGACGAGACGGTCGCACAACTGCTCGGCCTCGTCCATGTAATGGGTCGTGAGAATGAGAGTGACCCCTTGTTGCTTCAATCGATAGAGACGGTCCCAGAGGATGTGACGGGCTTGAGGGTCGAGTCCGGTCGTCGGCTCGTCGAGAAGAAGTAACTCGGGTTGATTGATCAGACTCCGGGCGATCGTGAGTCGGCGCTTCATCCCTCCGCTCAGGGGTTCGACACGCGAATCGGCTCGATCCGAGAGTTGGACGAACTCGAGAAGTTCTCGCGCCCTCGACTTGCACTCGGCACGCGGAATGTCGAAGTACCGCCCGTACACGACCAGGTTGTCGAACACCGTGAGTTCACTGTCCAGATTGTCCTGTTGCGGTACGACACCGAGACGGGCTCGGATCTGCCGACCGTTCGTCGCCGGATCGAGACCGAACAAACGCAGAGTTCCGGACGTCACCGGCGAGACGCAACCGATCATCCGCATGGTGCTCGACTTTCCCGCACCGTTGGGACCGAGGAATCCGAAGGCCTCTCCGGGTGCGATCTCGAAGTCGATTCCTCGAACGGCTTCGAAGTCACCGAACTTCTTCGTGAGTCCATGAGCCGACACGATCGGATGCACGGCGTCACGATAGTGCTGGTCGACCTAGAGTCTCTTCGATGCTCGTTCGTGATCTCACCATCGACGACCTGACGATCGCTCACCTGATCAACCAGGAGAACGTGCCAGCCGTCGGAGACGAAACATTCGAGGATCTGGTCGCCATTTTCGAAAAATGCACGATCGCCTTGGCGCTCGAGGATTCCGGGGCCGTGCGCGGATTCTGCATGGTGTTACCACCCGGCACCGAGTACGACAGTCCCAACTATCTCTTCTTCGAATCCCGATACGACGACTTCGTCTATCTGGACCGCATCGCCATCACGGCGACGCACCAAGGACGCGGTGGAGGTCCGCTCTTGTATCGCGAGGTCGAGCGACGCGCCGAAGCCGAATGGTTCACCCTCGAAGTGAACGTGAAGCCCCCGAACGAGGGTTCGCTCCGTTTCCATCGACGGGAGGGATTCGATCAAGTGGCAGAGCTCGAGACCCGTCCCGGAAAGGTCGTCAGCCTGATGGCCAAAAGGCTGCGTTGATCAGCGACGGTCGGGCAGGAACCGGAATCGGTCGCGTACTTCGGCGACTCGCTCGGCGGTGACCTCGGCGTAAATCGTGGTCTCGGAGTCACCGGCATCGGCCAGAACCTCTCCGAACGGGTCGACGATCATGCTGTCACCCGAGTACTCGAGTCCGCCTCCACTGCCGACCCGATTGCAACCGATCACGAAAGCCTGATTCTCGATGGCACGGGCTCGCAACAACGTCGTCCAATGGTCGCGACGAGACGACGGCCAATTGGCCGGGACGAGGTAGAGGTCGGTGTCGAGGGCCAGCTGCCAGAACTCGTCGCCGAAACGAAGGTCGTAACACACGAAGAGCGACACGTGAAGTCCGTCGATCTCGACCGTGACCAGATCGGTGCCCGAGCGCACGTGTCGGTCTTCACCGCCGTAGGTGAAAGGGTGAATCTTCCGGTAACGACGAAGCTCTCCCCGTGGATCGGCGAGAACGAGAGTGTTCGCTGGTCGTCGGTCGTCGACACTCGAGTCAGCCGGTACCTCCGGACACGATCCGGCGATCCAGACTCCGTGCGCCATCGCCTGTTGGCGCAGGAACTGCGACGAGGGTCCGTCCTCGGGTTCGGCGAAGGTGTCGGAGTCGACGGCGAATCCCGTCGAGAAGGTCTCGGACAGCACGACCAGCCGAGCACCGTGCTCGACGGCTTCGGTCACCCGGGGCGCAAGACGTTCGAAGTTGGAATCACGATCACACCAGACGATGTCGTGTTGGACGACTGCCACCTTCACGATCCACCTCGCGACGACAGCGTGGAGAGACGATCGACCGCTTCGTCTATAGACGACATCCGTTTGCAGAACGCGAATCGCACCAGGTGTCGTCCTTCGTCTCGGTGTGCCCGATCGTAGAAGACGACGTTCGGTACGGCGACGACTCCGCATCGCCTCGGCAATGATCGACAGAACGCGTGACCGTCACCGCTGGAATCGACAGACCTGATGTCGACGGTCACGAAATACGTCCCTCGAGGGTGGAAGACCTCGAACCCGGCCGTTCGCAAGCCACTCATCAGACGATCTCGTTTCGTCTGAAGGTCGGAGGCCAATTCGCTGAAGTAGGTGTCGGGGAGTCGAAGTCCGGTGGCGATCGCCGGCTGAAACGGACCCGACGAGACGTACGTGAGGAATTGCTTGGCCGAGCGAGCCCCAGCGACCAGTGCGGCCGGGGCACAGATCCACCCCACCTTCCAACCCGTCGTGTTGAAGGTCTTGCCCCCACTCGAGATCACGAGCGTGCGATCGCGCATTCCCGGCAACGTGGCGATCGATCGATGACGGACCCCGTCGTAGGTGAGATGTTCGTACACCTCGTCGGACACCACGATCAGGTCGTGTTCGATGGCGACATCAGCGATCGTTCGTAGTTGTTCGTCGTCGAGGACCACACCGGTCGGATTGTGCGGAGAGTTGATCAGGAGGATCCGAGTCCGCTCGTTGACGGCGGACCGCAGTTCGTCGGGATCGAACGCGTAGTCGGGTGGTCGTAACGTGACCGGACGGGCGACGGCTCCCGCCATGGCGATACATGCCTGATACGAGTCGTACATCGGCTCGAGCAGCACGACTTCGTCACCGGTCTCGAGAAGCCCGAGCAAACACGCTGCCAAGGCCTCGGTTGCTCCGGCCGTCACCAAGACTTCGGTGTCGGGGTCGTAGGTGAGTCCCCAAAAACGCGACTGATGCTCGGCGATCGCTTCGCGCAACGCCGGAATTCCGGGTCCGGGTGGGTACTGGTTGTGGCCGGACCTGATGGCATCAACAGCAGCGTCGAGGACTTCGGGCGGACCGTCGTAGTCAGGGAATCCCTGACCTAGGTTGATCGCGCCGGTCTCGACGGCGAGGGCCGACATCTCGGCGAAGATCGTGGTGCCGAACTCGCGCAACTTCGACGTCACGTACGAGTCGGTCGTCATGAGGCCAGGCTAATTGGCCGAGGAATCGCTCAACTGCTGCCGAGCGCTTCGATGACGGCGTCGAGGAGTCCACTCGCTCCGAATCGAAAGGTCTCCGACGTCGCCCAGGACGGACCCATGACGTCGTCGGCCAACTTCAAGTACTCCCTGGCGGCGGCGAGAGTTCGGATACCACCCGAGGGTTTGAGCCCGATCGGACGATCCGAGTCGGCGATCACCTCGAGTATCGAACGCACGGCGTGTGGTGTGGCCGACACCTCGGTCTTGCCGGTCGAAGTCTTCACGAAATCCGCCCCGTGAGCGATGGCGATCCGCGCCGCGTCCATCACCTGATGATCGGCGACGAGTTCTCCGGTTTCGAGGATGACCTTCAGATGTTTCGACGTCGGCACCACTTCTCGCACACCGTCGAGCATGGCAACCACCCGCACTGAGTCCCCGGCCAGAAACGCTCGATACGGGAGCACGAGGTCGATCTCGTCAGCCCCGTCGTCGAGCGCCTGACGCGTGCTCGAGACGACCGCATCCACCGATTCGTCACCGGTCGGGAAATTGACCACGGTTGCGACCCTCACACCGGTGTCCGCCAATTGCGCGACGGCGGTTCTGACGAATCGCGGCCAGATGCAGACTGCAGCGACGGATCCGTACGGAGTGATGGCTCGTCGGCAGAGGGACTCGACGTCGTCGACCGTGCACGAGTCACCGAGATCGGTGAGATCGAGGAGGCTGAGAATTCGGCGAGCGTCGGAGGAGACGTCGGACGGCGCGTCGGTCACTGAACGAAGCCACGCAAGTTGTCGGGTCCGAACGAGACCGGGAGAAGTCCGTCCATCGTGAACACTGCTCGCACGCCGTCGGGTCCACAGGCGTAGATCGCCGTCGTCGGTGACGAGAATTCACGAACTCTCTGACGGCAACCTCCACAACACGTGCCGACCTCCTCGCTGTCGCAGATCGTGAGGACTGCGGCTATCGAGTCGTCTCCGCCGGCGATCATCATCGAGATCGCTCCGGCCTCGGCACAGGTACTCACCGGATAGGCCGCGTTCTCGACGTTGCAGCAGGCGTACAAACGACCGGTCGTGGTGAGAATCGCCGCGCCGACGTTGAAATGCGAGTACGGCGCGTAGGCCCGGGACTGCACGGCGCGCGCCGCCTCGAAGAGTTCGGGAACCCGATGCTCGATGGGATGACTGTCCAGATCGCTCATGTTCACGAATCTAGGGCGGAGTCGAGGTCGGTGTGCGAGGATGGCTCGTGCTCAGGAGAAGTGTGCTCAGTGTCTGGAGTTGGTTCGCCCTGGTGATGATCATCATCGTCTGGTTCCCTCTGGTCACCCTCACCTGGATCGTCACCGCTCCTTTCGACAAGGGTCGATACGCCGCTGGCTACCTCTTTCGGAAACTCACCGTGGCCCATCAATTGGTGACACCGATGTGGAAGTTCTCGACGAGCGGAGATCTGCCCCGCGACAAGCGCCGGCCCTACGTGGTGGTCGCCAACCACGCGAGTTTCGTCGACATACTTCTCATCAGTCATCTACCGATCGAGATGAAGTGGTTGTCCAAGGAGACGTTCTTCAAGTACCCGCTCATCGGCTGGATGATGCGCATGGCCGGCGACATCCGACTCGTGCGGGGCGACCGCTCGAGCGGAGCCGCCGCCATGAAGTCCTGTCACGATCGTCTGAGCAAGCGCGTGTCGGTGATGATCTTTCCGGAAGGAACGCGCTCGGCCAACGGCGACCTCGGGCAGTTCAAGGATGGTGCCTTCCGATTGGCGATCGAGTCCGGTGCTCCGATCCTCCCGCTGGCGGTTCACGGCACCCGAACCGCACTGCGCAAACACGACTGGCGGCTAGGTGACTCTCGAGCCGAGGTCAGGGTTCTCGAACCGATTCCCACCGACGGCCTCGGTGAGGACGACATCACATCGCTGCGAGAACGAGTTCGCACTCGAATCGCCGATGAGCTCTCGACGATGGGCGCTGCTTAGCGACCCGAATGGCCGAAGCCGCCACCGCGGTCGTCGCCGTCCAGATTCGACACTTCGTTCCACACGACCTCGACCACTCGTTGCACCACCAGCTGGGCGATTCGATCACCACGTGTGACTCGATAGTCGTCGTGCGGATCGGTGTTGATGAGGACCACCTTGATCTCACCGCGGTAGGCACAATCGATGAGGCCCGGGCTGTTGACCACACTGATGCCGTGCTTCAGTGCGAGACCGCTACGCGGGAGCACGAAACCGGCGTGACCTCTCGGAAGGGCCAGCGCGATTCCGGTCGGGACGAGCACCCGTCCCCCGCCGGCAGTGACCAAGGCGTCTTCTCGCGCCACCAGATCGATACCGGCGTCACCGTCGTGTGCATAGGTGGGGAGCGCAAGGTCGGGATCGAGTCGAACGATCGGTACCTCGAGGCGTTCGCTCGCGTTCACGACCTCACCCTATTCGTCGTCGGATCTCCCCGAGGAACCACTCGGTCCCACATCGATGACCTATGGTTTGCGACGTGTTGGTGTGGATGGATCTCGAGATGACCGGTCTCGATCACGAGAAGGAAGTGATCGTCGAGATCGCGACCATCGTCACCGACGACCAACTGAACGTCGTGGCCGAAGGTCCCGATCTGGTCGTGCAGGCATCCGAGTCCGCACTCGCCGCGATGGACCCATTCGTGGTCGACATGCACACACGATCGGGTCTCCTCGAGGCCATCCGTTCCTCTTCCATCACTCTCGAGGAAGCCGGTCGCCTCACTCTCGAATTCATTCGCTCGCACGTTCCTCACCCGAGGTCGGTACCCCTCTGCGGCAACTCGATCGGAACCGATCGTCGCTTCCTCGCCAAGTACCTGCCCGACATCGAGAACTATCTCCATTACCGCTCGGTCGACGTGAGTTCGATCAAGGAACTCGCCAAGCGGTGGTATCCCGATCTCGACACGTCGCGTCCCGACAAGACCGGTACCCATCGAGCTCTCGACGACGTCCGCCAGAGCATCGAAGAACTGCGCTTCTACCGCGATCGACTATTCGTTCCGGGAGCGACCCCACCACTACCCTGACGGCGTGGCCGGTCACGGGGGACATTCGCACACGAACGACGGTTCCCGACCGGCCAAACAGGAGCAACGCCCGGCCAGCGAGGTCATCGATCAACTGGCGCCCGGCGTTCTTCGCACCCAGTTGCCGATCGACATTCCCGGCCTCGGCCACGTCAACATGTACGTCCTCGAGGACGACCGTGGTGTGGCGGTAGTCGATCCCGGTCTCGCCAACAAGCAGAGTTACGCTGCGATCCAGAAGCGTCTGCGAGAGATCGGTGTGCCCCTCAAGCGAGTTCACACCGTGATCGTGACGCACAGTCATCCCGACCACTTCGGAGGGGCTGAATGGCTCCGTAGCCACTCGGACGCCGAGATCGTGACGAGCCGGAACTTCCGCGTGTTCTGGGATCCGACCGAACCACCCGACGTCGATGTGGAAGACGTTCCCGATCTCCCGCCGTACCGTCGCCCGTGGGAACCCACACCTTGGGGCGGCCCGGGCATCGACGTTCCGTGGCGACGACGGGCGCGTATGAAGGTGGCCCACCGCTTCCCGAAACTTCTGCGCTTGCCACGGCCGACCGTTCGACTCGACGACGCCGAGCGCTACCGGTTCGCCGGCCGTGAGTGGGTGGCTCTGCACACTCCGGGCCACACGGCCGACCATCTCTGTCTGTTCGACCCCGAAGCCGGACTCATGTTGTGCGGTGATCACGTGCTACCCACGATCACACCCCACATCAGTGGACTGGTTCGGCGACGCGATCCTCTGAAACTCTTCTTCGACTCCCTCGACAAGGTCGCCGCCTTCGGCTCCGACGTCACGCTGGCGTTACCGGCCCATGGTGACCCCTTCGCCGATCTCGCCGGCCGGGCCAACGAGATCAAGGTCCACCACGAAGGCCGCTTACAGAGGTTGCGTGATGCGGCGGCCGAACTCGATCGACCGGCGACCGTCATGGAGATGTCGCAGTTTCTCTTCTCCCCTCGCGCTCAGGGTGGTATGGCCGACAGCGAGACGTACGCCCATCTCGAACACCTACGAGTGGCGGGTGAATTCGAACGTCACGACACCGAAGGTCGATACGAGTACGTCCGCATCGTGTGATGTGACACGATCTGCCCATGACAGTCGCGGGCCCGAACGTCCTCTTCGTCACCCTCGATCAGTTCCGCGGTGACTCGCTTTCGTGTGCCGGACATCCCGTCGTTCGCACCCCGAATCTCGACGCACTCGCCGCCGTCGGAACCCGCTTTTCTCGTCACTACACACAATCGACACCGTGTGCTCCGGGTCGAGCCGGTCTCTACACCGGCATGTACCAGATGAATCATCGAGTGGTGGCGAACGGAACACCTCTCGATCGTCGCTTCGACAACGTTGCACTTCTGGCCGAGCGAGCCGGCCGTCGAGGAGTTCTCTTCGGCTACACCGATCAGGCGATCGATCCGCGCGTGGCCACTGGTGCCGACGATCCACGTCTCGACACCTACGAAGGCGTGCTCCCTGGTTTCGATGTCGCGCTCGATCTGACCGGTGATCACGGTCCGTGGGTCGAGTGGCTCGACGAACTCGGATACGACGTGAGTGACGGGCACATCCGACTTCTCGAGACCGAGAACGAACGACCCGCCGAGCACGGTGTCTCGGCGTTCACCACCGACTGTGTCCTCGACCACCTGCGTCGACTTCCCGACGGATCACCGTGGTTCGTTCACGCGAGCTACCTGCGGCCCCATCCTCCCTACTCGGCACCGGGCTCGTATTCGTCGATGTACGACCCGGCCGACGTCGGATCGCCCATCGCCCCGGCGTCGGAACGTCATCCCTTCCATGATCTGCTCATGGGTCTCGACATCGTCAGGACACCGGCCACTGACGACGAGATGATGCGGCTTCGCGCTCAGTACTTCGGCATGATCTCGGCCGTCGACCAAGAGATCGGTCGACTCGTGGCCGGGTTGCAGGAACTCGATCTGTGGGACGACACGGTCGTCGTCGTCACGTCCGATCACGGAGAACAACTCGGAGATCACGGTCTCGT
>JAQCIK010000023.1:0-33003 GCA_027592035.1 Actinomycetota bacterium
GTCTCTACACCGGCATGTACCAGATGAATCATCGAGTGGTGGCGAACGGAACACCTCTCGATCGTCGCTTCGACAACGTTGCGCTCCTGGCCGAGCGAGCCGGCCGTCGGGGAGTTCTCTTCGGATACACCGATCAAGCGATCGATCCACGTCTGTCGACCGGTGCCGACGATCCACGTCTCGACACCTACGAGGGAGTGCTGCCGGGTTTCGATGTCGCGCTCGATCTGACCGGTGATCACGGTCCGTGGGTCCAGTGGCTCGACGAACTCGGATACGACGTGAGTGACGGGCACATCCGACTTCTCGAGACCGAGAACGAGCGACCCGCCGAGCACGGTGTCTCGGCATTCACGACCGATTGCGTCCTCGACCATCTACGTCGACTTCCCGACGGATCACCGTGGTTCGTTCACGCGAGTTACCTGCGTCCTCATCCTCCCTACTCGGCACCGGGCTCGTACTCGTCGATGTACGACCCGGCCGATGTCGGCACACCGATCGCTCCGGCGTCGGAACGTCATCCCTTCCATGATCTGCTCATGGGTCTCGACATCGTCAGGACGCCGGCCACTGACGACGAGATGATGCGACTTCGCGCTCAGTACTTCGGCATGATCTCGGCCGTCGACCACGAGATCGGTCGGCTCGTGGCCGGGTTGCAGGAACTCGATCTGTGGGACGACACGGTCGTCGTCGTCACGTCCGATCACGGAGAACAACTCGGAGATCACGGTCTCGTCCAGAAGGTCGGGTGGTTCGAGGAGAGTCACCACATACCTCTCGTCTGGCGCGATCCACGTCGCTCCGGAGGCAACGTCATCGATCGTTTCACCGAGAGTGTCGACGTCGTCCCCACTCTCGCCGAGACCTGGTCGCAGCCCGTCCCACTTCAGTGCGACGGCCTTCCGCTCACTCCTTTTCTCGACGGTGTCGATCCACCGTGGTGGCGTGATGCCGCGACCTGGGAATTCGACTGGCGCTTCGCTCTCATTCCCCTCGGCGACCATCCGTGGCCCTGGGATCGTCGCCTCGAGAGACAACACCTCACTGTTCGACGCTCGAACGACACCGCTTTCGTCCAGTTCGACGACGGTTCGTCACTCTGCTTCGACCTGTCCGTCGATCCGACCTGGCGAACTCCGGTCACCGACCCGGCGCGCATCCTGCGCATCGCTCAGGACATGTTGGTCTGGAGAAGTTCACACGCCGACAGGACACACACGGGTTTCCTCGTCCAGGATGGAGGTGTCGGTCGCTGGCCCGACCACGTGCCGTGGCGATCGTGAACACGACGAACGAAGGAGCCGCCCATGACCAGAACCAACGTCGCCGCTCGACTTCGCCACCGACTGTGCGACCTGTTCGACGCCATCGGACCCGACGCACCGACCCTCTGTGAGGGTTGGACGACTCGTGACCTGGCCGCCCACCTGGTGGTTCGCGAGACACGACCCGACGCCGCGGCCGGCATCATGGTGCAAGCGGCGGCCTCGTACGGCGAACGGATCCGGAAGCGAACCGCGTCCCGACCCTGGCCCGAACTGGTCGACCAGGTTCGTTCCGGACCTCCTCGCTTCTCCCCGATGCGTCTTTCGCGGGTCGACGATCTCGCCAACACGATCGAATTCTTCGTCCATCTCGAAGACGTTCGCCGTGCACGAACCGGGTCCCACGCCCCCGATGTCGATCCGGCCGTCGAGGCGTCACTGGTTCGACTTCTCCGACGAGGAGCGAAGTTGCTCGCCCGTCGCACTCCGGTCGGACTGGTGCTCTCGATGAACGGCTACGACGAGGTGATCGCCAAGAAGGGTCAGCCATCGGTGACTCTGTCGGGTTCGCCCGGCGAGATCGTTCTTTTCCTGTACGGACGTTCGTCGGTCTCCGAAGTGGAATTCGACGGGCCGGCCGAAGCGATCGAGCAACTCAAGGCGACGAAGTTCGGCATCTAGAACTGACACAATGAGATCATGACGACGGGGGGACGCGACATCGACGCAGTCGTCGCCGACCTCTCGATCGACGAGAAGGCCTCGCTCACGACGGGTGCCACCATGTGGACGACCCAACCGGTCGAACGCGCGGGCCTACCGAGCGTGACCCTCACCGACGGTCCGGCCGGAGCGCGCGGACCGTTCGTCCCCGGACTCGGACAACAGGTCGCAACTCTGTGCATTCCATGTGGTTCGGCCCTCGGAGCGACGTTCGACCCCGAACTCGTGGAGGAACTCGGGCGAGCAGTCGGTCATCAGACGCGCACCAAGGGTGCGCGAGTGTTGCTGGCCCCCACCGTCAACCTTCATCGCTCACCACTGTTCGGGCGGGCCTTCGAATGCTTCTCGGAGGATCCTCTCCTGTCGGGCCGACTCGCGGCGGCCTACGTACGCGGAGTGCAATCCGAAGGTTGTGCTACGACGGTCAAGCACTTCGTCGGCAACGACGCCGAGTTCGAACGAATGACGATCAACAGTGTGATCGACGAGCGAACTCTGCGCGAGGTCTATCTGCTTCCGTTCGAGATGGCGGTACGAGAGGGCGGCTCCCTCGGAATCATGACCGCCTACAACCGGATGAACGGAACCTTCTGTGCTGAGCACGAGTGGCTGTTGTCCGACGTACTTCGCGGCGAATGGGGTTTCGAAGGTTTCGTGGTCACCGATTGGTTCGCCAGTGTCACCACCGAGGGTGGCGCGCACGCCGGACTCGACCTCGAGATGCCGGCTCCACCACGCGCTTACGGAAAGGTTCTCGCCGAATCCGTGAAAGAAGGGCGAGTCGACGAATTCGAACTCGATCGCGCGGCGCGAACTCTCCTCGGAGTTTTCGAACGGCTCGGAGCTCTCGACGACCCGCCGACCGAATCAATAGCCGTCGATCTGCCCGAGCATCGACGACTCGCACGACGGGCCTCGGCTTCCTCGATGGTCCTGCTCCGCAACGAGCCAGTCGACGGAGTCACCGTTCTGCCTCTCGACCGAGCGTCGTTGTCGACCATCGCCGTCATCGGGCCGAATGCCGAGCGGGCCCGCATCATGGGCGGTGGCTCGGCCGAGGTTCTTCCCCATCACGAGACTCCGATCGTCGACGCTCTTCGTGAACACTTCGGAGACTCGATCACGATCCGTCACGCTCACGGTTGTTCGATCGACAAGACGGTTCCGGTGATCGACAGCCATCGCCTGATCGCACCGGACGGTCGACCGGGTTTCGAGGTCCGCATCGACGACCGTGGCTCGGGAGAACGCTTGGCGACTCTTCGTCGTCCCGATGGGCGTGTCGTCCTGATCGCACGTCAGGACGACGGTGTTCCGATCTCCGGCTTCGATCTGTCGGCTCATTCGTCTCTCGTGGTCGAGACCGGTGGACTGCACACCTTCTCGCTCATCGAAGCGAGCCCCTGCCGACTCTTCGTCGACGGACAGCTCGTGATCGACGGAACCGAGTTGCCTCCACCCGGTGACACCTTCTTCGGATTGTTCCGTCAAGAACTGACCGCCGACGTCGAACTCGAAGCCGGACGGTCCCACCAGGTCGTTCTGGAGTGCGATGCCCTCGATCGTCAGTGGGCCCACGGTGCACGGATCGGACTGCGACGTGTCGAGACCACCGATCCCGTGATCGAAGCACGGGATCTGGCGGCGACGTGCGACGTGGCAATCGTCGTGGTGGGAACCAACGACGACTGGGAGAGCGAAGGTCACGATCGAGCTTCACTCGATCTTCCCGGCCGCCAAGCCGAACTCATTCGTGCCGTCGCTGCTGTCAACCCACGCACCGTCGTCCTCGTCAACTCCGGTTCACCCGTCGACATGTCGTGGGTCGACGAGGTTCCAGCCGTCGTCCAGATCTGGTTCGGAGGCCAAGAGATGGGGCCGGCCGTCGCCGACGTGCTGACCGGCGAATCCGATCCCGGCGGACGTCTCCCCACCACGATTCCTCTCCGTATCGAGCACACGCCGGCCTTCGGTAACTTCCCCGGTGAGAACGGTGAGGTTCGTTACGGTGAAGGTCTCTTCATCGGACACCGTTGGTACGACTCGAGGCTCCTACCGGTCCGATACGAGTTCGGTCACGGCCTGTCGTACACCGACTTCCGAATCGATTCGGTGGCTCTCGATCGCGAGACGTGCTCTCGCCACGACTCCGTCACGGTGAGTGTTTCCGTGACCAACATCGGGTCACGAACGGGGACCCATGTGGTGCAGGTGTACGTGGCGCCACATCGGAGCTCGGTGATTCGCCCGGTGCAAGAACTGAAGGGATTCGCCAAAGTCGATCTCTCGCCCGGCGAATCCCGAAACGTCCGCATCGAACTCGCTCCCCGTGCATTCGCCTACTGGCGACCCGACGGATGGTACGTCGAGCCCGGTCGATACGACATTCGTGTCGCTTCGTCGTCCATCCACATCGATGCCACGGCAACCCTCACGATCGACGACGACCGATCCTCGGAGCCTCACTGATGTTCCTTCGGCGACTCGACGATTATCAGAGTTGGCAAGTCATCCATCGCGGGACGTCGATCCTCATCGACCCGTGGCTGACATCCGATGCGATCTCAGGGGTCTTTAATCGCGTCCATGGAACCGGTTTCGTCACATGGGACGATCTACGACGCGAGGCGGGAACGATCTCCGCCGTGATTCTCTGTACGTCGGTCGACGATCATCTTCGACCCGAGACGCTGCAACGATTCGTCGACGTTCCGGTGTGGGGTCCGGTGAAGGCCGCCAAGGCCGCTCGAACCGCCGGTTGTACCTCGACTCACGTGGCATCACCTGGTCGGACCTTCGAGTTCGCAGCACCCGAAGGTGGTGCCATCCGTGTCACGCCCACTCGATGCGGCCTGCCCCTCGGATTCATCGCTCAGGGTTATCTCATCGAAGGTGTCGATCCCGACGGTTCGAGTGTCGGAAGGGTGTGGTTGGAACCCCATCAACCCACTGTGCGAGTCGCCCGGTCGATCTCGCCGATCGACGTGGCCATCCTTCCGACGGTCTCGGTCACGGCGATCGTTCTGCCGGTGACCTCAGGACTTCGACGGACTGCCGCCACCGCAGCCGCCTGCGGTGCTCGAGCGATCGTTCCCACGGCCACTGACCCCCGCCGTGACATGACCCGATGGCAGAAGTCGATCTACTTCACCGGTCGGGGTTCGAAGAAGTTGCGTCGGCGTCTGGTCGGAACTCGTCGTCTGGTCGAATTACGACCTCGCGACTGGCTCGATGTGACATCGGGACGCTGACCCGATCACGAGATTCGAAGAGTCCAGGCCGGCGTGTCATCGGGTCGAGTCGGGAGTGTCAGTACGTCCCCTCGGCGAGTCACCCGACCGTCGTCCAACAACCATGAGACCTCACCGGGTGGCAAACCATCGATCGTGATCGCCGCACCGTCGGGCCGGCCGCAAACGATCGCGTAGGTACATCCGTCAGAACCGCGAGTGAGGCGGACCGGAACACCGTCGTCGGTCTCGAGCTTGGTCGTCTCGTGCGGACGACTGCCGTAGATCGCCGCGCCGTTGATCGTCAACCATTCACCGATGGCCATGAGGCGGAGCTGTTGCTCCCACGGGACGTACCCCCCTGGCATCGCGCCGAAATTGAGGAGCAAGTTGCCACCATCGGCAACGATGTCGACGAACATCCTGATCAATTCGTCGATCGGAATATAGGTGGATGCATTCTCGAATTGTGTGTATCCGAAGCTGGTACCGATACCACGACACACCTCGAACTTCTTCGTCGCATCCATAGGACGCGTCGTGTATTCGGGAGTACCGAAGTCGGCGTGACTCCGACCCTGGATCACACCGAGGAGGTCGAATCGATCGTTCACCACACCGTCGGGATTCTGGTTGTAGAAGTCGGCCATGAGCGGGGCGGCACCTTCACCGAAGCGCGGATATCCGATGTCGTTCCACAGAACATCGGGGCGATAGCGAGCGATGAGTTCACGCCAGTGGGCATCGGCGTAGGCGAGATAGCCATCGTCCTGCGGGATCGCCGAGAAGAGCGTCGACCAACTCTTGATACCGAGACCCTGGAACGTCCAATCGATTCCACCCGAGTAGTACACGCCGAATCGCATTCCTGCCCGCCGAGCAGCCGACGCGCACTCACCCACGAGGTCCCGTTCCGACTGCCAACGCGTGCCATGAGTCGGATTCGGAATCTCCGACGGCCAGAAGAGGACACCGTCGTGGTGTTTGGTGACGAACACGCAGTACTTCGCTCCCGAACGTCGGAAGAGATCTTCCCAATGAGCCGGATCCCATTCCTTGGCCCGGGTCAAGAACGTGTCGACGAAGGTCGAGTAGTCGGGCGAACCGAGAACCTCGCGGTGGTGGATCTCGGCCGGTGATCCCGGTATCGAGATCGAGTTCCAGTACCACTCGGCATACGGCGTGTGGCTGAACGCCATCTCCTCCCCGTGCTCTCGCGCCAAGGTGAACGGATCACTTCCCACGGGTGCGAAAGCGGGCACCGATCCGACCGTCCAATGGGCGAACACACCGAACTTGGCGTCGTCGAACCATGCGGGCACGGGATGCGTGCTCAACGATTCGAAGTCTGCTGTGTACATGGCTCCCCCCGTCGCCCTGAACGTCGAGGTCAACGTACTCGCCGAGATCAGCCGTCCTGGGCGTTCAGACGTTCTTCGGTGCGTCGAACGAGAATCTCTCGCTCGTGAGGTGACAGCGGCTTGGCCGTGACGACCTTCAACTCGAGTTGGTCGTGCCCCTCGATCGGCGTGGCCGATGCAACGTCCCGCACCAGGACGACATCGGTGAGGTGAGGCGTCCCGGCCAGTTCTCGGATCGTCTCGGCGGCGCGTGAGGCCACGTCGGCCCGATCGAAATCACCGGGGACCTGGATGGCGAGTCGAGTCTCGATGGGTTCCTGGCTCAGATTGCGCACCGACAACAAGGCGCTGTGCGGCATGTGAACCGTGCTGAAGCCGTCACGCACACGAGTGGAGACGAGACCGATGTGTTCGACGTTGCCACGAACACCGTTGGTGAAGCCGGTCGATACTTCGATCTCGTCGCCGATGCCGTAGCGATCCTCGACGAGAACCGACAGGCCGGTGAGATAGTCGTTGACCTTGTGCTGACCACCGATCGCCAGACCAGCACCGATGAATCCGGCACTCGACAAGAAGAACGCCGCGTCGAGTTCGAGCACGTGAAACACGGCGATCAGAACACCGATCCAGAGGAAGACGGCGAACACGTGATGGATCATGCGAGCTGCGGCATCGGCTCGCTGCTGACGGCGACTCTCACCGATTTCGGCCGATTCGTATTCTCCGTAGCGAATTCGAGTGCGCCACCAGCGCGACGGGTTGTTCGCACTCCGCTGCGAGACTCGACGGACGACTCTCCGAACCGTGAGATGAGTGAGTCGGGTCGTGATCATCGCACCCACGACGATGATGACGACGAGTAGAGGCCTCGACATCACCTCACTCGCCGAGGTCTCGTCCGGGGACGGACTCAAGGTGCTCAACAACGACATCACGCCGTCAGTGTGCCCGAATTTCCAACCAAATGGGCAGATCCCGAAGGTTGCCGAGTTCGGTGAATCGATCGCCGGACGGGAGTTCCTCGGCTCGTTCGAGTTCCCAGAGATGCGGATACGGAACGTGTACCGCGTGCCCACCGATCCCGAGTACGGGCAAGACGTCACTCTTCACCGAGTTCCCAACCATGAGGAAGCGGGCCGGATCGACATCGAGCTCTCTCACCACACGCGAATAGGTCTCGACATCCTTCTCGAGAACGATCTCCACGTGTGTGAAGAGATGTTGCAGACCGCTCGTCGAGACCTTCCGGGTCTGATGGATGAGGTCACCCTTAGTGATCATCACGACCCGAAAGTGCGATCCGACGGCATCGAGAACAGTGGAGACGTCGGGAAGAAGTCGAACCGGGGCCAGCATGAGGTCGCGGGTGATGTCGACGATCTCGGCGAAGACACTCGTCGGCACGCGCTCCTGGCCGATCGTCAGAGCGGCTTCGACCATCGAGAGGCCGAAGGCTTTCACGCCGTAGCCGTAGATCGGAAGATTGGCCCGCTCCATGGCCGTGAGGGCGTCACGAACACTCGTGCCGGTGGACGCGTACGGTTCGAGGAGTTCGTAGAACCGATGTTCAGCAGCCCGAAAACCGTCCTCGCTGTGCCACAACGTGTCGTCGGCGTCGAACGCAACGACGTCGAAGGACTTCATGCATCCAACGGTATCTCGGATGTCTCAGCGGTGAATGGCGTTCAGATAGTTGTAGACGGTGATTCGAGAGACCCCGATGGCGTCGGCCACGTCTTCGACGGCTCGTCGCAGGATGAACGCACCTCGTTCGTCGAGCAGTCGGATAGCGAGCTGCTTCTGCTCACGATTCATGTCGATCACCTGACAACCGATCTCACGCTCGACGGTGTCGATGAGTCGATCGAGCGCACCGTGCAACGCCGGAAGTCGAACCGCTCCCACCATTCGGCCTTCGAAGTGCAGAGGAACATCGGCTGCTTCGCAGGATTCGGGTTCGACGAGTTCACAGCCGAGAAGTTCGAGGAGGGGTTCGATCATCGAGATCGCCGGATGTACCGACGTGTCGGAGGGATTCACGACGAGACCTTCTCGACGTGGATGCTCACGTGAGTCGCACCGTGGGCGTAGGCGGCCGACACGAGTGCCGACACCGAAGCCGCCGCAAGCTCGGCCGATGCCTGGAACGAGGTGCCGAAGGGGCCGAAGTCGACGTCGGGGCCGAGGGCGCGAACGGCGTCGAGAGCAGCGGTGACATGCGGGCCCGGCTGACCCTCCACGAACGGCTCGATCGTGAACTCGACCCTCAACACCCCAACCACCATAATTCGCCCACTCTGAAGCGTTCCGTACCGCCAGGGTGAACCTGCGCTACAGAGTGGGCGAATTTCACCAGTTTTGGAGGAGGGGGAGAAGGAGGTCCAGGGAGTCGGGGAGGAAGCGCTCCTCGAGCCGCAGACTCTCGAATTCGGCTCTCGTCACCCACCAGGCCTCGCTCACCTCACCGTCCGAGAAGACGAACGGTCCTGGTGTCGTGACCTGGAAGCAACGCCCCATGAGTGACACCACGTCGTCGTCGAACGCTTGGGCCACACCACCGTCGAGAGCGACCACGACCGTCCCCGACACCCCCACTTCTTCGGCGAGTTCGCGCTCGGCGGCTCGGTCGTACGACTCTCCGGCCGAGACCACTCCCCCGACGGCGATGTCGAGCCAGCCCGGCCAGACGTCCTTGGTGAGAGCCCGACGGTGAACGAGCAACCGATCGTTTCCGTCGCTGATCGCTACGAACACCGCCCGATGACGCAGGCGATCACGGCGCATCTCGGCCCGAGGTACCGAACGTAGGACCTGGTCGTGTTCGTCGACCACGTCCACCATTTCGTCGACCCTTTCGTCCACCATCGAACCACTCTTCCACGCACGTCTAGGGTGACGCCATGAGCGAACCCGAGGTCCTGTCCCGACTCGCCGAGGAGGCACTCGACCACCAGAGCGGCGCCGTCGCACTCCGACGCACTCTTCACGAATGGCCCGAGATCGGCAATCACCTTCCGGTCACTCGCAACAACGTGCTCGAGGCACTTGAAGGTCTCCCGCTCGGCATCACCCTTCACGAGACCACGTCCGGTGTCGCCGCCACGCTCGAAGGGGATCACCCCGGTCCGACCATGCTGCTTCGAGGAGACATGGACGCCCTCCCCATGCCCGAAGACACCGGGCTCGACTTCGCATCACGCGTCGACGGAGCGATGCACGCCTGCGGTCACGACACCCATGTCGCGATGCTGGTGGGCGCAGCACGATTGCTCGCGCAACACCGATCCGACATTCACGGACGGGTGCTCTTCATGTTCCAACCCGGAGAAGAGGGTCACCACGGTGCACAGCACATGATCGACGAAGGGTTGTTCGATCTCGCTCCACTGACGTCGGGAATCGACTCTCCGATCACCGGTGCTTTCGCCATCCACACCACTTCGTCACTTCCCACCGGATTCGTCAGTTCGCGCGGTGGTCCTCTCATGGCATCGAGCGACTCCTTTTCGATTCGTCTGGTCGGAAAGGGTGGCCACGGGAGCGAGCCCTTCCGCGCTCTCGATCCAGTTCCTGCTGCCTGTGAGTTGGTCCAGGCACTGCAGTCGATGATCACGCGCCGAATCAACGTGTTCAATCCCTCGGTTCTCTCGGTGACTCAACTGCGTGCTGGAACCGCCTTCAACGTCATTCCGGAAGTGGCCGAGATCGGTGGAACGATTCGAGCGATCAGTGAGACGACTCGAAGCGCCGTCCACGACGGAATCAAGAGAGTTGCCGAAGGAATCGCCAAAGCCCACGATCTACAGGTCGAGATCGATCTCCACATCGGCTACGACGTCACCGTCAACGATCACGACTACGCGTCGATAGCCGCCGGACTCGTGCGCGACGTCGTGGGTCACGATCGGTTCATCGAACTACCCAATCCGGTGATGGGCGCCGAGGACTTCGGAGTCGTTCTCGAACGAATCCCGGGCGCCATGGTGTTCCTGGGTGCGACTCCCCACGACCGCAATCCAGCCGCCGCCGCACCGAATCATTCGAATCGCGTCTTCTACGACGAAGATGCCATGTCGACGGGCATCGCCCTCTATAGCGCCGCGGCGCTACGACATCTGCAACCGGCCTGACGACCAACGACGCCCGATCAAGCCGGGCCGGCTGGATACCTCTGGTCGCCGAGCACCATTTCCATGGCCGGCTCGATGTTCGGACCGCGACGCAGATGATGACCCCCGTCGATGCTGATGCACGTACCGGTGATCCATGAACTTTCCGGACCGAGCAGAAAGCGCACGAGTTGTCCGATGTCCTCGGTGGTTCCCACACGCCCGAGGGGCATCTGTTGCATGTAGTCCTCGACGATGGTGTCGAGGCTCATGAGTCCTTCGGTCGCATCGGTGGGGACCAGACCCGGTCGCACCGCATTGGCGCGAATGTTGCGACAACCCAGTTCGTCGGCCGTCTGCCGAACGAGCATCTCGAGACCCGCCTTCGACACGTCGTAAGGAGTCATGAACCGATGTGTCGCAACTCCGGCGATCGACGAAATGGCGACGATCGAACCCCCACCGTTGGCCGAAAGGATCGGTACCGAATGCTTGATGGTGAGAAATGCCCCCGTGAGGTTGGTACGAAGGATCCCCTCCCAGTCGTCGAGTGAGGTCAGGTGAATCGGACCACCGGTGCCGAATCCGGCGTTGGCCACAACCATCGAGAGCCGGCCGGCCTCCTCCGCCGCTGCACACGTCTCGGCGACACTCGTCTCCGACGTGACGTCACACGCCTGCACGTGGACGACCGCGTCTCCCGAAGCGACAGCGCGGAGTTCATCGGCCGCCGACTTCAGACGATCGACGTTGCGCGCCGCCAACATCACACTCGCGCCATCGCGTACGAGTTCCCGGGCGCACCCGAGTCCGATGCCGGATCCACCTCCGGTCACGAGAGCGAGTTGGCCGGCGAGAGGATTGTCGGGTCGCGTCATGAAGCGATCCTGCCACACCGATCGATGATCACACGATGGCGAGAGCGTTGGGAGGACTCGCCACACCACGAGGGAGGTTGAGAGGAGCCGAGACGAAGAAACTTTCGTAGCGTCCGGTCGCCGCGCAATGGGACGCGAGGGCATCGAGATTCCACATCTCACCGAGAGGAATCCCGAGCATCGGGAGAAGCAGTGTGTGCGTGAAGATCTCGTGGAGTCGCGCGCGGTCGGATCGCACGGCTGCTTCGTGCTCGGGTGAACTGACCGCTCCCGGCGGCCACACCTCGACCGCAGGGTTGTCGCACCCGACGGCCGCGACGTGCAGATTCCAGAGCGTCCGGGCCAACTCCTCACCCGGACGCAGACCCGGTGTTCGCAACGAGTCGATCCCGGCGATTCGGCGACGAACGTCGGCACTCTGACTCTCGTACCATTCGATCCACCCGAATCGGAGCAGGAGGACGTCACCCTCCTGAAGACTCGTTCCCTGAGCCGTCAGACATTCGATGATCTCGTGAGGGTCGATCGGATCGGCGTCGTCGCAACGAATCGGACGACCGATGAACGCCCGCCAGCGACCCAGATCCGCCAGAACTGCACGACCGACGATGCCCCGCCCGGCCCAATGGTCGATTCCGTGCTCGTGATCGTCGACACCACCGAAATGACCCGTCCCCTCCACATCGGCCGCAGTCGCCGCCGCATGATTTCGGATGTGGCGGAATCCGTCCCACTGACTACTCGACTGTGTGTTCCAGTCGTGAAGAACGTCGTCATGACTCGTACTCGTCTCACCGCCGGTCACCTCGTGGCGAAAAGGCTGACGTCCGAACAGAGGTGGGTCGGGAAGACCCATGCTCCAATTCAGAGCGAACACCTTTCCCTCCCGCACCAGACCGGCTGCCTCCACCACTCGTTCGGGGGTGAGCATGTTGAGGCACCCGAACAACGGGCCGTCGGCTCCTGACCACACGTCCCAACTCACCGGAAGACCGGCCCGTACGGGGAGTTCGTCGTAGTCGGGAAGAGACGAGTGAGTCGACATGCCTCGACCGTACAACCATGTCGGCGGCACCGATTCCACCATCGCTCGTCCGAACCGGCATCATGGCGACATGTCGTCCACGTCGAGTGATCGTTCGCCACTCGCAGGTGTTCGCGTCCTCGATCTCACGAGGGTGCTGGCCGGACCACATTGCGGACGCATGCTCGTCGATCTCGGAGCCGACGTCGTGAAGATCGAACCCCCCGACGGCGATCTGACTCGCTTCTCCAGCCCTCGCGTCGGATCTCTCGCCACCTATTTCGTTCAGCAGAACTCGGGCAAGAGATGTATGAGCATCGATCTGGCGACACCGACAGGGGCCGACCTGTTGATCCGTCTGGCCGAGGTGAGTGATGTGGTCGTCGAGAACTATCGAGCCGGGGTCATGGACCGCCTGGGTCTCGGACCGGAGGTGTTACGAGCTCGAAATCCTCGCCTCGTCTACGCGTCGATCTCGGGATACGGAGCCGACGGACCCTGGATGCATCGCCGTGCCTACGCCACCGTGATCGGTGCCGAGAGCGGATTCACACGGATGCAGGGTGAGTCGAGCGGTCACTTCGTGAATGATCCGTGGTCACATGCCGATACCTACACGGCTCTCGAGACGACCACGGCGATTCTGGCCGCACTCCTACGCCGGGAAAGGACCGGAAAAGGAGACCGGATCGACGTCTCGATGGCCGAGACGATGCTCTACGTGAACGAACACGCCCATGATCAATTGTTCGACGGACCGATCGATCCACAGTGGATTCGTTCGTTTCGCCCGGGCGACTATCCGATCCTGTCGGTTGCCGACGGCACCGTCGTCGTGATCAGCGGACATCCCGCCGAACGCGGAACCTTCGAAATCATGGTGAAAGCGATGAATCGTCCTCACCTTCTCGATGATCCACGGTTCGTCGAAGTCAGCACGCGACTCGCCAACTTCGACTCACTTCGCGCCGAGATGATCGACTGGGCACGAAGTGTTCCCGATGCCCCCACTTTCGAAGAGATCTGTGCTGCCCTCGGACTCGCCGTCGGAGTCGTACGATCCACTCGCGAACTCGCCGAATCGTCGTGGGCCGAAGCCAGGGACGCAATCACCGAAGTACCCGATCGTGTCGGAGGATTCGTTCGCGTTCCGCGTCCACCATGGCACTTCACCGATGCCGAACTCGGTGACATGGGCTCACCCCGTTATCGAGGCGAGGACAATCGAGAGGTCCTGAAGGAATTTCTCGACCTGTCCGATGACGAAGTCGACGATCTCGAGCGACGTGACGTTCTGTCGAGCCGCCTACCGCGCCCCAGCTGATGGTCAGCGCTCGATGGGGATCGGTCGATCGAGCACCGTCGTTCCCATGAAACGAACCACCGGGGGCAGAGTGCGCGCCAGAACCGGGCCAGCCAGCACCACGAAGACCACCGTCCCCACTCCGACCTGACCACCCAGCGCGGCGCCGATCCCGAGAATCAGCGCTTCGATTCCCCAGCGCGACATCTGAACCGACGCACCGCGATCGGTCAGAGCGAGCATCAGAAGTTCGATCGGACCGGTGCCGAGCATGGTCGAGACACCCACGGTGATGCCGAGGTAGATGATCGAGAGTCCGATTACGAACATCACGATCCGCCAGACCATCGAGTCGGTCTCCGACAACAGTCCCAACGACACGTTGACCGAGAGTCCGACCACGAACGTTCCCCACAGCGTCCCCCATTGAGGACGACGGCCCATGATCCACGCCACCGAAGTGATCACAGCGCCCGAGATCCAACCCATGGTTCCGACACCGATCCCGAGTCGATCGGCACCGCCGGTACTCAGCACATCGGCCGGGGCCACACCGAGATCGGCCGTCACCATCAGGGCGATACCGACACCCACCGAAGCCACGGCGACGAAAAGGGACACGGCGCGAAAAGCGACGGTTCGCGCGACGATCGGGGGACTCGTCATGTTCACTTGGCCACCCTAGAGGGCGACGCGGGACTCAGATCTTCTTCGGTGGGCGAGGAATGAACGGGCTCGTGCGGGCGATGTACTGCTCGTAGCCCTCACGACGCTTGCGAAGCGACCGCTCGAGGAGGGTCACGCCCGAGACTCGACGCAGAAGAACGGTCATCACGACGGCTCCGAGCAGGCCCCAGGCTCCACTGCCGGTTTCGGCGGCCACCAGAGCCAGACCCCACCACACGCACGCGTCACCGAAGTAATTGGGGTGTCTGGTGAATCGCCACAAGCCACGATCCATCACTTTCCCGGCCGATGTCGGATCGGCCTTGAACCGTGACAACTGCGCGTCACCGACGACCTCGAAGAACAAACCGACGAGATACACGGCGATTCCCACATAGGCGAGAACACCCACTGTCGGCGTCGCATCGTCCTGGCCCAACTGCACACCGAGACTCACGATCCACATGAGCGTCCCTTGCAGACCGAACACGGTCACGAGGCTGATGATCGGGAAGCGGTGTCCCCAGTGCTTGCGCATGGCGCGGTAGCGATAGTCCTCTCCGTGGCCGGTGTTGCGCCAGAAGAGATAACCGCCGAGGCGGACACCCCACACACTCGTCATGATCGTGAGCAGCCACTGACGGGTGTCGTCACCGTCACCGACGGCACGAGCAACCCACGCAACCACGACGAAACCGAGTCCCCACACGATGTCGACGATCGACGCATTCTTGATCAGAACGCTCAAGACCCACGTCGACACCATCAGGACGGCAATGGCCACTGCGGACCACAACATCACGTCACCCACCGGAATTCCTCTCACTCAGAGCCAGGTCGACCTCTCGGTCCATACGCAGCCACTCGGAATCGATCCACTGCACGAATGCTTCCATGTCATCGACCTTCGATTGCGGAATCGTACGTCGGTCGACACGTCTCAACGAGAGTCGGATCGGAGCCACTCGACGTTCGATCGCGCGCAGGATTCCACCGAACGTGTCGAGACCCTCGAAACCGACGTGCCATGCCATCACCACGTCGGCGGTGGGATGACCCCGCAACATCGCCGCCGCACCAGCGGTTCGTGGCGGGAGGAGATGCTTCAGATGTTGCAGGCGTTCGGCCCGCACCGGGAACGTCGTGGCGATCCTTTGCAAAGAGCGTTCCTGCTTCTTCGGATTGGCCCGAGTGCCTTCCGGGAAGATGACACCGACCCCCTGCGCATCGAGTGGCGCCACCAGATCTTCGAGCGCTTGTAGTTCTGGCGCGCTGTCGGCTGCTTCACGATCGAGAAAGTGATTCGGGAGTCGATTACCCACCACGTCGAGGCACGGATCGATCAGTAATTCCTTCTTCAGGACGTAGCGCGGATTCAGTCGAGCCAACGATGTGGTGACGAATGCCGAAACCAGAGAGTCAGCGAGACTCGCATGTCGAGCGAACAACATGACCGGGCCGGGCCGAAGTGCGTCGACTCCTTCGACTTGCAAAGTGAGTCCCGTCGTCAACTTCAGTGCCGTCATCAGTCGCGCCGCCCACCATCGTTGGAGTGAATAGTGGATTCGATGATTTCGACGTTGGCCAGCCACCCAGAAAAGACCCGAGGCGACGACACCTGCGACTTCGATCCAGGCCCACATCACGGCGAAACACAAGAGACGAGCGGTCGGACAACGAAACTTTCTTCTCACCAGGTCGAGCACGAGGGCGATGGGCAACCAGAGCGGAATCGAGCCCACGAGCACGACTGCGCCCAGGATCAGACCCGGAATGCTCTTCCACCTCCGCCCCATGAATGAATCGTAGAGCCCCGGGATACCTGGGTCATGATGAGGGCATGAACTACCGACTCGGCCACTGGTCTCGCTCACGTTCACTCGCCTTCATCGTCGCTCTCTACGTCGTTTCCATCGCGGTTGCACTCCTGGTCGCGTCGGCTTCGTCCGGCCCCTATGGCGATCTGATCCTCGGCTACGCGGCATCCGTGGCCGTGCTCTACGTAGTGAGCCAGATCGTCGGGAACGGGTCGACCTTCGACGCTTGGTGGAGTGTTCTGCCACCGGTGATCGCCTTCTGGTTCGTCTTCACGATCGACGACACGAGTGACGTACGACGTTGGCTCGTCGCCTTGTGCGCTCTCGCATGGGGCGTTCGTCTCACGGCGAACTGGGCGATCGGTTGGCCCGGTCTGCACCACGAGGACTGGCGCTACGTGAAACTGTACGGCGATACTCCGATGCCACGCTGGCTCACGAGTCTCACATCGGTTCATCTTTTCCCGCTGATCGTCGTGACGCTCGGATCACTCCCGATGGTCGCAGCGGCCTCGATTCCCGGGCGCGCCTTCAACGTTCTCGACGTGGTAGCCGTGGTGGTCGCGCTCACCGGAACGGCAATCGAGCACTTCGCCGACGTCGATCTCCGCCGCTTCAATCGCACCAAGCGACCCGGGGACGTTCTCGACATCGGTCTGTGGTCGAGAAGTCGTCACCCGAACTATCTCGGCGAGATGCTGTGGTGGTGGGGGGTGTTCCTCTTCGCCCTGGCCGCCGACCCCGGATCGTGGTGGACCGGTGTGGGAGCCCTGTCGATGACCGTCATGTTCCTCACCGCCAGTATCCCCTTCGCCGAGAAGCGCAGCCTGGAGCGACGTCCGGGCTGGTCGGAGTACTGCGAACGCACCCCATTGCTCATCCCGCGCCTGCGTTCCCGTTGACGATTGGCCCTCAAGTCCGGGGGTGGGACGGCCGATAACACCCCGTGGGTTCGGTGGCGATCATCACGGCGATCTGTGTGGGTGGTTGTCTCGCCGCGCTGTCCGTCAGACGAAGCAATCGTCGTCATCGCACCGAACTCGAGACTCTCGGCCACGCCGCACGGCACGACGAATTGAGTGGCCTCCTCAACCGCTCCGGATTCCTCGAACGGCTCGAATCGTGTCTGCGTCACGACGCGACTCGAACGACTGTCCTCTATCTCGACCTCGATCGATTCAAGACCATCAACGACACACTCGGTCATGCAGCGGGTGACGACCTGTTACAAGTCATCGGTCGGCGCATCGCGCGCGTCGTTGGCTCCGATGGTCACTCCGCTCGAATCGGCGGAGACGAGTTCGCTGTGGTCATCGATGATTCCACGTCGGATATCGGACCGGCGATTGCGGAGCGATTGGCTCGGTCGATCATCGAACCGGTCGAAATCAGTGGTCGCCTTCTCCGCGTCAGCGCGAGTATCGGTGTGGCCGTCGGCCCGTGGGAGGATCTGTCACCCGTCGCCGTGCTCGGATTCGCCGATCAGGCGCTGCAGCGAGCCAAGGAGCACGGTCGCGATCGCATCGAAGTCTTCGGCAGTGGGCAGCGAGCGATCGATCGACGACGAGCCCTCGACGAAGTCGAATTGCGACGAGCCCTCGACCGCGGCGAGATTCAGCCCTTCTTTCGACCCGAGTTCGACGTACGAGACGGGCGGCCCGTCGGCGCCGAGATCGTGCCTCGTTGGATTCGTGACGACGGCTCGATTCTCGACGAGCAGGAGCTGCTCGACATGGCACGCGATGCCAACACCGTCGAGCGACTGTCCGTTGCCGTGGCTCGGGAAGCCCGCCCCCTCATCCATCGCCTCGAACTGTTCGGCTTGCCCACCCACTTCCGGTTTCGAATCGACCTCCCCCGTCGATGCACCCCTCGAGCCTGGCGGGACGGCCAGATCGCCGCCGCCTTCGTGGGTCTCGACCTGTCTCGATTGACTCTCGACGTCACCAGTGACGTGTTGGCGGTCGATCCGACCCACGCCACCTCGCTCCTGGCCGACCTCAGGAGCCAAGGTGCCCAGGTCGCCCTGTACGAACTCTCCGACCTCGACCTTCTCGGGTCGGTCGACGAGATCCGACTGACTCGTTCGATGGTCACCGGGCGCCGACCGTTCGATGATGCCATCCTCGAAGCCGTCGCCGATCTCGCCCACCGTCTCGAACGTGAACTGGCCGCCGGTGAGGTCACCTCGATCGACGACTCGCATCGCCTCGTCGCCGTGGGGTGCCACCGCCAGAGCGGCCCACTCTTCGGTGAACCGGTCACCGCGACGGTCCTGGCCGATCTGCTGGAAAAAGACCAGGTGAGCCACCTATTTCCTGCGTCGATGCCGTAGCGTCGCCTCTCGTGTCGTCCACTCGGCGAGGCGTTTCCTGGATCCTGACGAGTGCGTTCGCCTATTCCCTCTTCACCGTCTTCGGAAAGAACGTCCTCGAACAACTTCGAACGACCGACGTCTTGTTCTGGCGATTCGTGATCGCCGTTCCGATCGCATGGTCGATCGTCGCCGTACGACGTTCGCGCGGTGTCGGCGCACGCGTGCGCAACGTGCGTTGGCTTCCACCGTTCATGGCCGGAGTGTCGTTCGGACTCATGGCGTACGTCGCATTCGAATCACTCGAGCGACTGAGTGGTGCCGTGTACATCGTTCTCTGTTACACGTATCCCACCATGGTTGCGGTCGGAGCCTGGTTCGTCGGCAAACCGACGTCGCGACAACTGTGGGGTGCAGTTGCCATGACTCTCGTCGGCGTCGCACTGACCTTTCCCGAGGTGTCGAGTGGTACGGACGGTCGAGTGATCGCCGGAATGCTTCTCACACTCGCCAATTCCTTCATCTACGCGTGTTACATCCTCTATTCGGAGAAACTCGTGGGTCCCGTCGAGCCGTCGAACCAGACACGGTCGAGTCATCCCACTCACGACGGATTCCTCACGGCGGCGTGGGGTCTCACGGGTTCCCTCGTGTTCGCAACGATCGTCGTGGCGACTGTCGGAGGGGTCGACGTACCGTTCGGTCACAAGTACGTGTGGTCGATGCTGGGTCTCGGCGTCATCGGTACGGTCGTGTCGAGTACGGCCTTCTTGCTCGGTGTGAAGTATCTCGGGCCGGCACCAGCTGCGCTTGTTGCGTCGATCGAACCTGCGATCACCCTGCTCTGGGTCGTCCTCTTTCTCGGTGAATCACTCGCGCCCGTACAACTGGCTGGAGCTGCCCTCGTGATCTCCGGAGTGATCTGGTCACAGAAGACGCGTCGTGCCGGACCGGTCAACCCACGAGAGCATGAAGTTCTTGCACCGTGATGCGCATCGACATCGACGTGGTGTAGCCCGGTAGACGTCCTCCCACACCCACGTTCGATCGCCAACTGATCTCCCAATCGACCGCGACCGATGCATCGAAACGGCCCGATGCCCGAGACGTGGATGCGTGACGGTAGGTGTAGGAGCAGTCGGAATTCCCGGAGTCACCATTCGACGGGTCCCATTCGTCCCCCGGTCCGTCACAGACGACCGAGTGTCGACCGCGTCCACCGTCGATCGAATCCTCGGTGGAGAACTTCATGCGTACCGGGGTGGCAGTGGCTCGAGCCCAGATCACACCGCCCGGTGTCGGAAGCCATGCCGTGGCCGAAACCGGCTTCCACCACGAACGATCGGCCCAGATCCACGTCGGAACCGTGACCACTCCCGCATCGGCCGGAGGCGCCATGTGCACCGCTGGTGAACTCAACTGGGCTCGAACGAGAACCGATGCCTGTTGAGCCAACTGGGCTGGATCGAGTTGTGGAACCCAGACCACCGTGGACCATCCGCTGCACGTCCGTGAGTAGAGGACGTACTGAACACCGTTCATCGTCATGGTGATGGGCTCGTCGGAACTCTCCCCTGTGCTCGAGTCGTACCCACTCTCGATCGACCATGAACACGTGGTGGCCGAGCCCTCACTGGGTGGTGTTCCCGTCTGGACGCCGGCCCAGATCGTGCCATCGGCCGCTCCGCCACTTCCCGCCCCATCGATCGCCGCAACCGGGATCGACACCGATGCCATCGTCACGACGGCCACCGAAGCCACGAACACCGACTTCACGAATCGCACAATTCCTCCTCGTACACGCGTCGTTCGACGCTCTCATCGGTCCATCGCCAACGCCCGTCGATCGACTTCATCGTCCAGATCGCCCAATGACTCGACCATGACTCGTCATAGATCGCGCCCGGCCGACCCGGAGCGACCGCCATCGTCAGTACGACGTCATCGCTGTGACAGACCCGCACTGTCACTTCGTCGGATGCCACCGGACGGATCTCGTCGATACGAAATCGATGAGTACCCCGATCGGAGGCCACGATCCCGTACCGAACTCGATCGGCCATCACGTCGGACAGAGCTCGGTGAATCGGTGAGCCGGGAACCGCCAGTTCGTCCACCACGCACTGACGGGGCCGACGGCCGCACTCGATGCGACGGTTCATCAGCCACTCGAAAGCGGTGCGTGTTTCCGCCATCGCCGACTCCTGAGGAGCGGTGGATGTCGGCGCGACATCGACGGTGACCGACGCATCGACCACCTCCGACGGCCGAACCTTCGGACCGATCAACGTCCCGCTCGGCTCGGTGGTCGTCGCCGAGCCACAGGCAACCGACATGGTGATCACCACCCCAATGGCTACTGGTGTGATCATTCGTCGAACTCGTGCCATCTCTTCTTCCTCCGAACGGCTGTGGGAACCGCGAACCCACCGAAGGAGATTGATCCGTCGAATCGTCAAGGTGAATGGGTCATTCGCCCCGACGACGAGGCCCACCACGACAGGCCGTTGACCTCTCTGCCAGACTCGACGCACTTCATCCGAGGTGAACCGTCAGGATCTGGTCAACGAACGTTCAAGGAGGACGTGATGAGCGAGATGCGAACCATGCCGCTCGAGCGAGACGCCGCCTCGGCTCTCCGCATCATTCTCGGCATCATGTCGGATCAGATCGTGATGTTCGGTGGCGAGGACACGGGTTGGGGCCGTCGTTCGTGGAACCTCGAGGAAATCGTCGCCCTCGAGCAGCGCATCGAGACTCTGTGGCCCGATGAGTCGTGGGGAATGACCGAATCGGATCCTCATTCGGCGAGCGATCGTGATCACCCCGCCAAGGATTTCGAGATCCACATCGAGGACGCCGAACTGATCCTCGCCGGGATGGCCTTCACCGAGATGGCGAGCGCCGAGTTTCCTTGGGCCGACATGGTGCGCTGGACGAGTGACTTCATCTCCACCGAGATCCGAGCGCTCTGGACCGATGATCAGTGGCGAGAGCGGGCCGCCGGTCGCTGGCCATGACATCAGTCGGTCAGTGACCGTGATATCTGTCGGTCAGTGACCGTCATACCTGTCGGTCAGTGACCGAGTATCGGATTGCGATAACTGTGGGTTCCATCGAACCGCGACAACAGATACGGCCCCGACACCATCGGCTCGTGACGAGGCGGCTTGTCGAGTGACCGACACGTGGGTAGGCATTCGATACGAGCATGGAACGGCGGTGTCACGAAAAGAGGAATCGAATAGCGATCTCGCCCGATGGGGTTGACGACTCGATGAGGATTCGACACGTAACGGTCGTTCGTCCAGATCGCCATGAGGTCACCGAGGTTGACCACCAGATGACCGTCCGGAACGACGACATCGATCCATTCACCCGAGCGATCCTGGACCTGTAGGCCACCGACACCGTCATCGGCCAACAAGGTGATGGTCCCGTAATCGGTGTGAGTTCCACATCCGAGTTGTCCTGGTGCCGGAGTCACTCGATCACTCGGTGGGTAGTGAAGCATGCGCAGATGAAGCATCGTCTCACCGTCGATGTCTTCGAAGAAGTTCGGATCGAGGTCGAGTGCCAACGCAAGCCCACGCTGCATCCGTCGTGACGCTTCGGTGGCTTCGTCGAAATAGGACTGCCAGGCTTCACGGAAGCCGGGAAGGTCGGGGAGCTGATTGGGCCCGTGGAGCGGAGTGCCGGCTCGGACTTCGGGATGGTCGGGGCCGTGTTCGATCCCGGAATCGATCGTCTCCTTCAGATCGCCGGCCCGATAACCGGTGATGTCACCACCGTCACCGAGAGCTCCTTCGAGACTTTCGGCTTCCATCGCCACGTATCCACGGTGGTGAGCACTTCGACCGATCGAGATGAGTTCCTTCGTCTCGGCTGGCAACGCGAAGAATTCGCGCATGGCGTCGAGAAAGCGTTGCTTGGTCGCTTCGGTCACTCCGTGACCGGTCACGAGCAGGAATCCGAGTCGCCGACAGATGTGATCGATCGATGCGGCGGATTCACGAGCCGCTGATGAGCCATGATCGGCTCCGGTCGCGAACGGCGAGATGTCGACGATCGGCAGCGTCACGGAGCAAACATTAGTGACCTGCTCAGGTCGCGACCGCAGCGCCTCGTTCCTCGACGGCCTGTTCAACGGCCCTCTGCTTCTGGGCTCGCTTCTCAGCGACCTGAAGTCGAATACCGCCAGCAATTCCTTCCGGATTGAGAATCGCCGTGACGATCAGCAGAACTCCACCGATCAAGGCCTCCCAACTTCCGAGACCATCGAAGAGTCGACTCATGCCGTAGAAGGCGATTCCGGCCTGAGCAGTGATTCCGGCCGTGACCGCTCCGCTCACACTCGTGATTCCACCGAGATAGGCAACGGCCAGGGCAGTGAGCGACGCGATCACTCCGTACGAGAGGTCGGACACCGAACCGAATCGATAGGCGATGAGAGTTCCACCCACCCCGGCGATGAACGAGGACGCCGCGAACATCAACATCTTCACGCGCGTCACGTCGATACCCACTGCTGCCGCAGCGCGCTCGTTTCCGCGCACCGCGAGCATCACCCGGCCCGAACCCGAGCGGCGGATGTTGGCCACGAGAAGTCCGAGCAACGCCAAGACAACGACGAGGAAGATCCCGAAAATCGGTCGAGAGACCTTGGTGCCGTACACCAGGCCGAGATCCCAGCCAGCCAACGATGGATTCGGGACTCGTGCCCCACCCGTTGAGATGTCACCGATCACCCACGGGTTCTTGAAGACGAATTCGGCAATCGTCACTCCTCCCGCCAGGGTGACGATGGCCAGATTCGTTCCTCGCACTCGGAGAGCGGGAAGCCCGACGATCAACCCGAAAACCATGGCCGCAAGAGCAGCCAGAATCGGAGCGATCGGGAACGGAATGTCGTACCTCATGGCCAACTTCGACAAGGCGAAGCCAGCGATTCCGGCAAACGCCATCTGCGAGAGCGATGTCTGACCACCGAATCCGGTGAGAACGACGAGTGACAAGGCGAGCACGGCCGCGATGACCGTCGTCATGATGGCCGCCCGCCACAAAGGACCGAGAAGAACGATGCCGGCGATCGCCGCCACGGTGGGCACGAGGAACGAGACCGGCGTGACACGTGCCGGTGGCACGGTCGGCAACTTCCACATCTTGACGGCGCCACGATCGGGAAGGCGTTCACCGAGGAACACCATGGTGAGGATGATGATGACGAAAGGAATGCCCTCTCGGGCTCCGTACTCAGGGAACCACGACAGGTCGTTCTGCAATTTCGTACAGAGTGATTGCCCCATTCCGATGAGGACTCCCGTCACCACGGTGGGGCCGAAGTTCTGGAATTTTCCGATGAGAGCCGCCCCGAGAGCTGGCACCAGGAATCCGAAGGTGTAGATAGTGGAGTTCAACTGCAGCTGTGGTGCGGCGAGAATGGCGAGCAAAGTGGTGAGAACCGACGACAGAACCCATCCGAGTCCCGCCAAGAAGTCCGGGGAGTAACCGAGCAACACGGCACCCTTTTCGTTCTCGGCCGACGCACGGATGGCCAGGCCGATTCGAAGGAAACGACTACCCGTCCACAACGCAGCTGCAATGACGACGACAATGAACAACAACCACAGACCGTCACGAGGAACGGTGAGATCTCGCGTGATGGTGACCGGTTCTCGCGGAAGAATCTTCGGCACACGAATCGCCGACATGTCCGCGAACCGCTTCGCGACCAAGGTGATGAACACGATGATGAGTCCGACACTGGCCACGACCTTCGCAAGTGCTGGCGCTTGTCGAAGTGGTTTGAAGATCAGGACGTAGACGAGCAATCCGAGTACCGCGGACGTCAAGAGGGCGAGTAACAGCGCCCACCGGTAACCCACGTCCTCACCGAAGTGGTATCGATCCGGAAGTCCGGGTATCGGGAATGGGTACGAGCCGTTCCGCAAGTCGGCGTACACGTACGTCGACCACATGGCCATCGCACCGGCCGCGAAGTTCACCACACCGGACGCCTGATACGTGATGACCATCCCGATGCCGAGCGCAGCGATGATTGCGCCCGCGGCACTGCCGAGCAGCAGATAGAAGAGGTAGTCGGTCATGAACCGGTCACCTCGTCCATCCGCTGCTCGACATCACGTCTCATGTCAGGGGAGATACGGGAGGCTGTCGACGAGTTCGAGTCCTTCGACCGGACCGACCACCCCGTCTCCCTTGTACTCGGCGAACGGGAACACGAAGGAACACACCGCCGGGTACGCCGCTGACGCACCACACGAGAGTGGTGTCACACCACCGAAGAAGTACAGACCCTCTCCGTTCTGAACGAAGTCGTAGAGCGACTCACCAGTGAGTTCGATGCCCTGCTCGACCATCTGGTTGCCGTAGTCGATCAGCGACATGTACAGGCTGTAACCCAGGCCACCGAGTCCGAGACCAGCCGCCGTCACCTCGTCCTCCGAAATTCCCATGACGGGCGCCAGAAGCTTCTTCAGGAGTGCCCGATCGGGCGTGTCCTTCTCTTCCGGAAGTCCGGCGAACATCCATCCCTCGGCCTCGTCACCGACGACGTCGATGACGTCCTTGTCGGCACAGATGTTGGTGGTGATCACCGGGATCGTGATTCCGAGCGAGGCTCGGCCACGCATCGTGCCGATGCAGCCGGCATCGGCATACAACGACACGATCACGTCAGGATCACTGCTCGCCGCTTCGCGAACCAGACCTTGATAGCCAGCGTCGGTCTCGTTGTCGCCGCCCTTCACGGCCTCCCACGCGATTCCCGCCTTGTCGAGGGCCGCCGTGAGCGAAGCCGCGGTCGAGTTGGCACCTGCATTGTCAGCATGGATGACCGACACCTTGGAGGCGTTGTAATAATCCTTGGCCACGGCTGCGATAGCGGCCTGCGACGTGGCGTTACCACCGGTCAGGAAGAGTGCATTGGCGGTGTAGTCGATGGGCAGAATCGGCAGCACACCGATGATCGGGATCGCGGCTGCCTCATAGGTCTTGTAGTCGGGGAAGAGGTCGAGACCCAACAAGATGAGTTCGACGTTCTTGCCCACCAATTCCTGAGCGCACGCCTGCGATGTCTCGGGCGAGCCGTTGGCAACACAGGTCTCGAGTTTCACCGGACGATTGCCGAGACCACCGTGCTCATTGGTGTATTCGACAGCCGCTTCCACGAAACGTCGAATGTCGGGAAAATCGAGTCCCGCTCCTCCTTCGGTGTTGACCATGCCAACGACCATCTCGGGACCGGTCGGAGGACCGGGCTCGTCACTCGGTGCCGTCGTCTCGGCCGGCGCTTCGGTGTCATCACTCGACGTATCAGCCGGAGCCTCGGTGGCGCTGGGCGCTTCGGTCTCGGCCGGCGCGTCGCTCGAACCGCTCCCGTCGTCTCCTCCGCATGCGGCGACAGCCAAAGAACCCGCCACCGCCAAGGCGATCCAGGCCCGTCGTCGAACGGGCATCCCCCTCATCTTCATGTTTCCCCCTCCAATGCCGCAATGCGGCGTCTCAGTCGGCCACGGAGGCCGGCACCCAACTGCCGTGGAACCCGAACGGGACCCTCGGCAACTGAATCGTTGCGATCGGTTCGTCCGCCATGGTGAGGGCGTCGAAGATCACGTACTCGCTGGAATCGGATGCCTGGTCGTAGACGTAGGTCATCAGATATCCGTCGTCCTCGGACGAGGCCGACGCCGACGGCACGAAGACCGCCTCGCCCGACACTCGACCCTTCCCCAATTCGACTGACTCACGTGTGCCGCGTTCACGGTCGTACTTGAGAATCGCCCCGGCGTCGACTTCGCCGAATCCGGCGTTCCCCATCGACATCTCGTATCCGTAGCGGTGCTTCTTGCCGATCACGGCGTCGTTCACTCGGGGGAACTCGGCCGGACGGTCATCGATCTGCTCTTCGGACACCTTGCCGGTCGTGGTGTCGATGACCCAACGCCACAACATGGGATTCGGGAAATCCATGTCGTCATCGCGCCAGATGTGGTCGAACCGAGCGACGTCGAGGACGATCTTGTCGCCGTCTTCGTAGCTGTTCATCGGGTGGAACACGTAACACGGATTGATGTCGTACCACTTCACCTGCGAATCGTTGCCCGTGCGCGGCATCACGCCGAGTCGGGCCGGGTACGTGTCACTCCAGTGGATCGGCATCTTGCCTTCGAGCGCGAGGTCGAGGTTGAAGACGGCCGGGAGATCCATGAAGATCACATTGTTCTCGGTGATGTTGAAGTCGTGCATCATCGTGGGACCGGTCACGGTGATGGGCTCGACCTGAACGAGACGGCCATCGGCCGACACTCGCAAGTAAGTGAGATACGGCTCGAGCGGCGCATATCCGAACGCCAGGAGTTCACCCGTGGTCGGGCAGATCTTGGGATGCGCGGTGAAGGGACCCTTCAGAACTCCACCGAAGTCGGTGGCTCCGATCGTGCCGAGATCACCGTCGAGAACGTACGGGAAATGACCCTCTTCGAGAGCGAGGATCTTCCCCGCATGACCGACGATGTGCGTGTTGGCCTTCGAACATGTCATGTCGAGGGTGACACTCGGATCGAGGATGTCGATCGACGGGTCGGCGATGAACGGTGTCTGCACGTAGCGATTTCGATACCACTGGGCCTTCCCGTCTCGAAGACGGACACCGTGGATCATGCCGTCACCGAAGAACGGATGGGCGCTCATGCCCGTCAGTGGGTTGGCGCCGTTGCGCAGGTACCGCCCGTCGAGTTCGGCGGGAATGTTTCCGGTCACCTTCAGATCGGTGAGAGTGATCTCTTCGGTGACAGGGCGACCATTACCTTGCAAGTGAGCGGGAACTTCTTCGGTCATCGACATGATGAACTCCTTTGATGATCGACGGAAGAATTACTGAACGACTTCGGGTGAACGTGCCCACATGAGCGTGGCATCGAACGAAAGCGCGTAGTCCGGGACGAATTCCATAATCACTCGTCCGGGTGAATCGAGGAACTTGCGGAACGCCTCGGCTGCGGCAGGGTTGTCGGCTCGAAGGCGATGGGCGAATTCGGGATAGAACCAGTCCTTCGTCGCTCGGTCGTCGTGGATGTAGCAGTTGCCCTTGTACGTGACCGTCTTGCCCCCACCCATCTTCGAGCCAGTGCTGTTGATGCAGATCGACGCTCGTGGATTCCGTCGAAGAGCCGGAATGCGTTTGCGAGTCTCGGCGGCGGTGAGCCAGATCTTGCCGTCCTTGGGGAGATACGACATGACGACTCCGAAAGGTTCACCCTTCTTGTTGGTCCACATGAACACGCACTCGCCGAGCGACTCGACCAACTTCTTCTCGAGCTCCGGCGTGAGCGCGCACTCGGTCAGATCTTCGTAATTGTCATAAGACGTCATGACCTTCCCCCCTTGTGACGACAGTAACACCCCGTAACGGGTCTTATCTACCCCTCGTAAATTAGCCCGAGGATCGCTCCCCGGCCAGACCCCACCACAACAGTTCGGCCAAGTGATCGGCCACCGATCCCGGATCGGGCGATGTGTCGTCGATGACCCAGAGAGACACCATCTGCAACATGCCCACCATGGCGTAGGCCCACGTTCCGGCCACCCCAGGATCTCGACCGACTCCGTCTCGCCACCGCTCGAGGGCTCGGGCGAGGGGTGTTGCCGAACGTTCGGCCAACGACAGACGAGACAGGGCCGTCTGATCGGTCGATCCTCCGGTGACGTACAAGAAGAGTTCCCGATGGTCCAGCACCGTGACCAGGTTGGCCTTCATGAAGTCGGCCAGGCTCTCCCGTGTAAATGTCCGCCCGGCCATGGACTCACGCGTGGCAGTGACCATGCGCGACGCCAGCCGATCGGCCAGAGCGTTGGCCAGTTCGGCTCGCGACCCGACCCGGGCGTAAACGATCGGCTTGGTGATTCCGGCCTCGGCCGCCACGGCGTCGATCGATGCGCTGGCGCCATCGCGTCGGATCACTCGCTCCGCCGCGTCCAAGATGACGTCGGGTCCGATGTCGAGGTGGCCACCCCGGGGACGGCCCGGTCGACGCGACACAGACGACATCTCGATGGACGACATGTGATCAGTCTGCTTCACGACGCTCTCCCGTTTCGATGCTTATCTTACTCATGGTAACTTTCCCCGGAACAGGGGGGGGGACACCATGGATTCATCCGTGATCAACATGTTCGATCTGTCGAACGACGTGGCCATCGTGACCGGGGCCGGACGAGGAATCGGGGAAGGCATTGCGACCACCCTCGCCCGTGCCGGAGCCGCCGTGGTGTGCGCGGCTCGACGAGCTGAGGAAGTCGAGCGCGTCGCTTCCGATATTCGCAACGCGGGAGGACGCGCCATCGCTGTTCCGACCGACGTCACCGACGACGATGCCGTTCAGCATCTTGTCGATCGAGCCATCTCGGAGTTCGGATCACTCGACATCCTCATCAACAACGCCGGCGGTTCACCGATTCAGACCCCCCTCGTGAAACTTCCTCGAGATGAATGGGACGCCACGATGCGTCTCAATGTCACGTCGATCTGGGTGTGCACCAACATCGCCGCGAACCACATGCGCGACGGTGGGCGAATCGTCAACATCTCGTCGAAAGCCGCCGTGCAGACGGTGATGGGAAGCGGCCATTACGCAGCAGCCAAGGCTGCGGTGAACTCGCTCACCACCACCTACGCCAAAGAACTCGGCCCGCGTATTCGCGTGAACTGCATCATGCCCGGTGCCGTTCCCACCGAAATCATGATGAAGGCCATGCGCCTCACGGACGACGACCTTCCCAAGTTGGAAAAGGTTCTTCGACTTCCGATGGCGCGACTTGGCACGCCTGATGACCTCGGACTTGCAACTCTCTTCTTGGTGTCACCGGCTTCGAGTTGGGTGACCGGTCAAATCATCGGAATCGACGGAGGGCTGTGATGGGCCGAGACAATCCACAGATCGTTCTACGTCGTCGGCCCAAGGGTCGACCGGTAGCCGACGACTTCGAATTCGTCGTGCATCCGGTTCCCGAACTCTCCGACGGACAAGTGTGCGTGGAGGTCGATCACCTCGGAATCGACGCCTTCATTCGCACGACCCTGGAAGAGGAAAGCTTCCATCAAGGCGCTCAAGTCGGCGGAGTGATTCCTGCTCTCGGTGTCGGCCGGGTCGTCGAGTCACGTTTCGACGGTCTGGCACCCGGTGATCACGTCTTCGGCCCACTGTGTTCGCAGACCTTTGCCGTCATGCCCGGTGCGATGATGCGCAAGATCGATGTATCGCGTGTGCCCCCCACCGCATGGCTGGGAGCCCTCGGACTCACCACGGGTCTCACGGCCTATATGGGAATGACGCGGGTCGGCAAGGTGGTGTCGGGTGACGTGGTCGTCGTCTCGGCGGCCGCCGGTGCCGTCGGATCGATGGCTGGGCAGATCGCTCGTCTGCTCGGGGCGTCGACCGTGATTGGGATCGCTGGTGGACCGGCGAAACGCGATTTCCTGGTGAAGGAACTCGGCTATCACGCGGCAATCGATTATCGCAACGAGGACGTCGAAGCGCGACTACGAGAATTGGCACCGCAAGGAATCGATGTTTTCTTCGACAACGTGGGCGGTGACGTACTCGACGCCGTGCTCCTCAACATCAAAGAGGGAACTCGAGTCGTCATATGTGGAGCGATCTCTCAGTACGACGACATGGCCAATGTCCGCGGGCCTCACAATTATCTGAAACTTGCCGAGCGACATGCGGTCATGGCGGGCTTCGCTGTCTTCCATTTCACCGACGCCTACGAAGAGGGTGAGACGCGACTGGCTGATTGGTTCATCGATGGCTCGCTCGTGATGCCCGAACACATCGAGGTCGGCGTCGAGAAATTCCCGGCCGCGCTCGACATCCTCATGTCGGGTGGCCACACCGGCAAATTACTGGTGAAGGTGTCGTCCGACTGAGAGAACGCCATGATGGCGGGGTGGACGCCACCGCCGAGGCCTACGACTCGTTCCAGTACGAGAACCTTCCCTTCCGGATGTCGCATCCGGACTGGCTGTGCACGCTCGGGACCTTGGCTGGGCTCGATCCTCCGGGCGTGGCCACGAGTCGCGTCCTCGAGATCGGGTGTGCACGTGGGGGTCACTTGATTCCACTCGCCGAACTCTTGCCCGAGGCGACGTTCGTCGGAATCGATCTGTCTCCGAGTCAGATCTCCGAAGCGCTAATCGATGCCGCAGGGGTCGGCCTCGAGAACGTCACGTTCCATGCCCTCGACGTTCGCGAACTGGGCGAAGAATTCGGAAAGTTCGACTACATCGTGTGCCACGGTGTGTATTCGTGGGTGCCGGAAGACGCTCGATCAGCCATTCTTCGGGCTTGCCGTGATCTTCTGACCGAGTCGGGGCTGGCTTACGTCAGTTACAACACCTTTCCTGGATGGCATGCGCGCGGGATGTTGCGTTCCATGTTCGCGCGTGTGATTCCCGATGGTCTTCCCGGAGACCGGGTGCTCGATGCTCGCACCTTTCTCGATCTTCTCGATCAGTTCGTTCCCGACACACTTCCTCTTCGAACGTGGCTCGAGACCGAGATCAACCTGCTCCGGCACTACTCGGATCGCTATCTGTTCTTCGAACACCTCGTCGAAGAGAACTCTCCCTGCCATTTCTCGGATTTCATGGAGCGAGCTCATTCCTTCGATCTGATTCACGTTGCCGATGCCGAAGTTGCGAGCGGTTCGATCGAGCAGATGGGAAAGTCCGGATCCGAGGCGATCAGTCGTCGAGTCCGTGAAACCTCGACCCCGTATCACGCTCATCTCGAAGCTCAACAGCTTCTGGACTTCCTGACTCTGCGTCACTTTCGTCGCTCGATCCTCACGCATTCCCGTCATCTCGACCGAGTCCGACCCGAGTTCGACGCAAGCGCAGTGACGAGAACCTTCGTGTCACTCGAACGAGTCCGAACGAACGAACTCGGAGAATCGGAAATCGAGCTCGACGTCGATGCCGCCGAAGGTCTCGAGGTGTCACTCGACGACGATGGACGGTTCGTCGTGACCTCTGGTGACCCGATCCCCATCCTCGCGATGTGGACTTTGGCGAACAACCCTCGACGCGGACTCTGGGTCGACGAACTCGCCGAGACGATTTCGACATCGTCGGAGGATTCTCCGACCCTGCAACGCGTTGCCGAGTGGGCTCTCTCGGCATTCCTGGCCGGTGAGGTACAGCTGAGCCGATGGCCCCGCCCCGTCGCTTACGAATTACCCGAACATCCCCGCGTCTCTCGTCTGGCCCGCTGGCAGGCGTCACGTTTCCGCACCTCGGTCACGAATCTCCGGCACGAAGAACTCGAGATCGACGATCTGGATCGGGTGGTGATCGTTTCCCTGGACGGTTCCCGCACGATCGACGAGATCGTGGAGGCCGGTCTCAACGCTCTCACCGATGGGACGGTGGAGGTGGAGGTCGATGGCCAACCGATGACCGATGTCGAGTTACTGCGTGATCTGGTCGCAACCAAGGTCGGTCGTCTGGTCAATCGCGGACTCGTGATGGCCGATTGAACGGCTCCGTCATTCGCCTGCCGTCACGGTCACTCGTGTCGATGTCCGGGTGAAGGTCATGACACCGTCATCGACGGGCTGCCTTCCGATGATCTTCTTCTCGAGCTCGAAGCGCTGGGGATTGGTCCAGGGCTCAAGATCGCCTTGTTTCGGCATCTGGTTCATGACCCGCTGCATGTAGCCGGCCGAGAAGTTCTCGATCCATGGACGTGGAGTCATGTCGCGATCTTGCGGCCGCAGTCGAGGAGTCGCTTGCGAGGTGTTCGTCGCCCTCATGTGATTCAACAGCTTGCAGACATAAGTGCTCACGAGATCGGCTCGCAAGGTCCACGAGGCATTGATGTAACCGAAGGTCGACACCAGATTGGGAACGTCGGAGTAAGCCATACCCCGATACGTCCAGGTGTGGGAAAAATCGATGGTGTGCCCGTCGACTTCGATCTCGACTTCGCCAAGTGTCACGAGATTGAGCCCAGTCGCCGTCACGATGATGTCGGCCTGCAGTTCCTGTCCCGACTTCAGCAGGATGCCGTTTTCGGTGAAGGTGTCGATGTGCTCGGTGACCACACTCGCCTTCCCAGAGTTGATGGCCTCGAAGAGATCGCCGTTCGGAACCAAGCAGAGTCTCTGGTCCCACGGGTCGTAGGTCGGAGTGAAGTGGGTGTCGACGTCGTAGTCGGGTCCGAGACTCTTGCGCACTCCACCCAAGATCTTGGCCTTGACCTTCTCGGGTTGTGTACGCGT
>JAQCIK010000001.1:0-239143 GCA_027592035.1 Actinomycetota bacterium
GCGATCGAGCGGGGTTGGCCGGTGCTCGCCGAAGCGAGGACGCGTTGGCGCCACGACGTGATCACTCATTTCGACTCGTTGGTGCGACAGGCAGCATTTGCCGACACCGACGTGCCGGAGTTGGCCGTGCGGATCGGTGACCCGCCCGCATCGAAGGTGCTCGGACAGTGGTTGCTGCGTCACGGCGTTCGTCAGGTTCACGTGTCGACCGATGGGCGCGTGTACGACCCCGATGGGGTCATCGCCGAGCGGTTGGTGTGCGAAGTCGACGATCTGGTTCCCGTTTTCGGAGCGATGGAATCATGTGATCGCTCCTGGACCGAGCGGTGGAGCACCGCCGAGTCGAAGGCTCGCGCCTCCATCGAATCGGGTCTCCGATCCGATGACATGACCGGTGTCGGCTCGGTCGTCACGTTCGCACGGGCGCTACCGGCCGAAACGGCGTTGGTGGTGTCGTCCTCGATGCCGATTCGCGATCTCGAATGGTTCGCCGGACCCCTCGGAGAACGGCAGGTGTACAGCAATCGGGGAGCCAATGGGATCGACGGGGTGATCGCCACGGCGATCGGCGTGGCAACGGTGCACCCCGGTCCGGTCGCCGTTCTGATCGGAGACGTGGCGACATTGCACGATTCGTCGTCTCTTGCCTCTTTGGCCCGTCGTCGACTCGACATTCGGCTCCTGGTGGTCGACAACGACGGAGGTGGAATCTTTCATCACCTCCCGCAGAGAACGACGGTTCCCGACGACGTGTTCGAGGTTCTGTACGGCACACCTCATGGCACGGATTTCGTCGCGCTGGCTGGCGCGCATGGAATCACGGCCGAGATCGTCGAGGATCGGCGCGCTCTCGAAGTGGCCGCCTCCGAAGTCGGACCTCGGGTCACTGTCGTGAGGACCGAACGCGACGGTGATGTCGAAGCGCACCGACGACTGCATCGGGCGGTGGCCGAAGCTCTGGAGAGCTGACGTCGGTCAGGCGCGGACGATCGCCGACAACATGGCCTGGAACTTGGCCTGAGTCTCGGCCAGTTCGGCATCGGGATCGGAGTCGGCGACGATGCCTCCGCCGGCGACGAGTCGAGCGCGGCGACGGTCCTCGGAGAACTCCGCACAGCGAATCGTGACGGCCCATACCCCGTCACCAGTGGCGTCGACCCATCCCACAGCGCCTCCGTAGCGACCGCGCTCGAAACCTTCGACCTCGGCGATCAGACGAAGTGCATCTGCTCGCGGATGGCCACCGAGAGCCGGAGTCGGACACAGACGTCGAGCGAGAGTGAGTGAGTCCGGTCGAGGTTCGCTGAGTCGACCTTCGACGAGGGTGCCGAGATGCTGAACGTTGGCGACCGGCACGATCGAAGGTTCGGGCTCCCAATCGAGGTAACTGCAGTCGGGCAGAAGGGTGTCGTGAACGACGTCGATGACGACTCGATGCTCGATCTGGTCCTTCACGCTGGCAACGAGAGCTTGCGCCAAGTCGGAGTCGGTGGCCGGGTCGCCGGTGCGAGGAGTGGTGCCCGCCAGAGGGTGAGAACGCACGACATCACCCTCGACGGAGACGAGAAGTTCCGGAGAAGCGCCGATGAGTCCGTCGTACGAATACCGATAGCTGGATCCGAAAGACGCTCGGAGACGAAGCAGTACGGCGTGAATGTCGATCGGATCGTCGGACTCGACGGAGAGCTCGCGAGCGATCACGGCTTTGACCAGATCTCCGCGTCGTGCAGCGTCGCGCGCCGCCTCGACGGCACTTCGATGGCGGGCGATCGAGGTCCCGGGCGACACCACGAAACGCGACGAACTCGGAACGGGTCGCGTCGGGGAGGTGAGACCGGCGATCAGGTCGTTGTCTCGTTCGGGCTCACCGACGATGGTCACCCAGGAGCGGCCGTCCGATGTCTTGCGAACAACGATTTCCGGAATCGTGAGAAGGCTGGGCGCTGACGGTGTGAACGCCAGGGCTCCGAGGGCCAACGGCCCAGCTTTGCCATCCGACTGGTCGTCGTGCTCGACCGTTCGCAGGACCTCGAGAGCTGCCTTCGAGTCGACGACTTGGGCGACGCCGCGACCGGCGAAACCGATGCCGTCGCGAACGAAGAGGTAACCGTCCCCACGAGCGATGTCGTTGAGGTCGATCTCGGCACCGAGCAGTGTCGTCCGAGCACGCATGATTCAGTCCCGAGTGGCGGTCAGAAGTTGGGTGATCCCGCCCGAGAAGACACGGTGTCGCGCATCGGAGAAACCGGCGTCTTTCAGGAGCTGAAGCATGACCTCGGGTTCGGGCAGATACGCCACGCTCTTGGGAAGGTACCGGTACGCCGCGCCATCGGACAGGAGGCCACCGATCTTCGGGACGACTTTTCCGAAGTAGAAGCCATGGCCCAATCGGATGAGTCGGCTCTTCGGTACACCGACGTCGAGGAGGGCGATTCGTCCGCCCGGTCGCACCACTCTGGCCAACTCGACGAAGAAGGATCGAAGGTCGACGAGGTTGCGGAGAGCGAATCCACAGGTCGCCCCGTCGACAGCGGAAGCGGCGAGGGGGAGGCGGAGGACGTCGGCCTGGGTTCGAGGCGCCTCCGAGCGATCGGCGGCCAACATGCCGAAACTCAAGTCGAACGACAGGGGATGCAAGTCGGCCCGGCGAAGATCGATACAGAGGTCCCCGGTTCCGCTCGCCAGATCGATGACTCGACTACCTGGTGGCAGGTTCAGCTCGGCGACCGCCTTCTTGCGCCAGCGGACGTCGAGACGAAACGTCATGATGCGGTTGACCATGTCGTAGCGAGGGGCGATGGCGTCGAACATGGTGCGTACCGCCGTGACCTTCTCGTCACCGGTCGGCAGCTCCGTGGTGTCCCAGGCTCGATCTTTCGTCACATCGTCAGGTTATGGGGCCGACATCATGGGACGCCGTTCGGGTCGCCGACAGGGGTCACGGCTGGTCAGAATGTGAAGGGGCAGGCACGGGTCGGCTCGTTAGGGGGCAGAGCAATGATCGATTTCACCTTGGCGCCGGAACACGAGGAGATTCGCCGTCGGGTTCGTGACTTCGTCGACGGCCAGATCAGGCCGGCGATCGAGCCGTTCGGCCACCGAGAAGAAATGGACGGTGATGCCCACCGGGCCTACGTCGGGGAACTCATTCGGCTCCGCAAGCTTGCGGTCAGCGAGGGTCTGTGGCTCCCTCACATGCCCAAGGAATGGGGTGGCATGGGTCTCGGGCACGTGGCGTTGGCGATGGTGCAGGCCGAGGCGGCTCGCACGCGTGTCGGTCCGTGGGTCCTGAACTGTCAGGCCCCCGACGAGGGAAACATGCACACCCTCGTTCATTGGGGAACCGATGAACAAAAGCAGAAGTATCTGAAGCCGTTGTGTGACGGTGTGAGCTCGTCGTGCTTCGCGATGACCGAACCCGAAGTCGCTGGATCCGATCCGACATTGATCAGGACACACGCCATCAAGGACGGTGACGAGTGGATCATCAACGGCCACAAGTGGTTCATCTCGGGCGCGAATCGGGCCAAGTTCGCCATCCTCATTGCTCGAACCGAGATGGATGTTCCGGAGGGATCGCGTGGAGCCAACACTGCCTTCATCGTGGATCTGCCGACCGAGGGTTGGAACAACGTTCGTGAGGTCGAGACCATGCATGGGCCGGGCGGCCACAGCGAGATCGTGATCGAGGATCTACGGATTCACGATTCACAGATCCTCGGTGGACGCGGTAACGGGCATCGTCTCGGGCAGTACCGCCTCGGTCCGGCCCGTCTGGCCCATTGCATGCGCTGGATCGCTCAGGCCGAAACCGCCCTCGACATGATGGTCGACCGGTCTCTGAAGAGGTATTCGCACGGCTCGTACCTCGCCGAGAAACAGGGCGTTCAGTGGATGATCGCCGATTCGGCGATGGACTTGTACCAGTGCAAGTTGATGGTGCTCCATGCGGCGTACAAGATCGATCGGGGCGACGACTTCCGCACCGAAGTGTCGATGGCCAAGCACTTCGTCGCCAACAGCCTCAACCGCATCATCGATCGCGCCATCCAGGTTCATGGTGCACTCGGCTACTCGACCGATACGCCCCTCGCCAACATGCTCCAGCACGCGCGCTGGGCTCGATTCGCCGACGGTGCCGACGAGATTCACCAGATGCGAATCGCCGAGAACACGATCAAGTCGTACACGGATACCGGGAGCACACGGCTGGCCACGGGAGACCTGCCCGTCTGATCGTCAGGAAGGGTCGACGACGCTCTTGGCCCATCGATAGTCGGCTTTGCCCGATGGCGAGCGAACGATGCGCTCGACGAAGACATAGTCCTTCGGCAACTTGTACCTCGCCACGTGCCGGGACGCCTCGGCGTTCAGTTCGTCGTGAGTTGCCGTCGTTCCGGGACGAAGCTGAACGACCGCGACCACTTCGTTTCCCCATCGTTCACTGCGTCGGCCGGCAACCACGCAATCGAAAACTGCCGGATGAGGTTTGATGGCCGCCTCGACCTCTTCGGCGAAGATCTTCTCCCCACCGGAATTGATCGTGACTGAATCCCGACCGCGTAGTTCGACCGTGCCATCGGCTAGCAGCACAGCGCGGTCCCCGGGAACCACGTAGCGAACGCCGTCGATGACGGGATAGGTACGAGCAGTCTTGGCGGGGTCGCCGAGGTAACCAAGAGCCAGACGACCACTCTTGGCCAACCAGCCCACGTGGTTCTCGCCGGGTTCGATCACACGAGTCAGATCCTCGTCGAGAACATGGTTGTTGGGTGCAAGGGGAAAGGTTCCGGTCGTTGCGTTACCACCGGTGGAGAGATGCTGGAGTTGACCTCCAGCTTCCGACGAGCCGAGACCGTCGAGAATGGTCAGGGTCGGGTGATGGGAAAGGAACTCGTCCTTCATGTGGGCCGACAGTGCCGCTCCACCCGAGATGAGCACGACCAGACTCGAGATGTCGTACGAACCGCGATCGAGTTCGTCGAGAAGCGGACGACCGAAGGCGTCGCCGACGATGAGAAGAAAGTCGATTCGTTCTCGTTCGACGATCGTCCAGATGTCGACGGGATCGAGTCGTTCGGGAACGGATGGGACGAACACCGTTCCACCGGCGTTCCAGGTTCCGAAACTGAGCCAATGTCCGGCTCCGTGCATGAAGGGAGGCGGAATCAAGGCTCGGCGTCCAGTGGTCGCGGCCACGAAGTCGGCGACCGACGCGGCGTCGCGGGAGCCGGCGAAACATTCGGTGAGAGCGTCGGCTTGTCGCCACATCACTCCCTTTGGCATACCGGTCGTCCCACCGGTGTACAGGATGTAGAGATCGTCGGGTGACGATGGCGGTAGCGGATCGGATTTCGACGAAGACAGAGCGTCTTCGTACCAGACCGCTCCTTCGAGAAGTGGTGCCCCGCTCTCGTCGGGCACCTGAATCAAGACGGACAGGCGTGGCGTCCTATCTCGAACGGCGGCCAGTGTCTCGGCGAAGGCCGAGTGATAGACGATCGCCGTGGCCCCCGAATCTCCCAACAAGTACGAGAGTTCTTCGGCGACGTAGCGATAGTTGACGTTGAAAGGAACGACGCGTGCCTTGAACGAGGCCAGCATGGTCTCGAGATACTCGTTGCCATTGTGCAGATAGATGGCGAGATGGTCCTGGCCGCTCTCGTGAGGGGCGAGATCCGAGCGTTCGGTGTGGCAACCGAGGCCTCGGGAAACGAGATAGTGGCCGAGCCGACGCGTCCGCTCGGTCATCTCGGCCCAGGTGTAACGCCGATCTCGAAAGACCAGACATTCCTCTCCGGGCCGCGTCGCTGCGATGGCTTCGTGGATCTCTCCGACCGTGAATTCGTGCACGGCTGGACGTTAGGGAATTTCGAGGCTCCTCGTCGCATCAGGGTCCGGAGCCGTTGGCGACGTGTCGGTCGGGTGATCTCGTTCGGGTGGTTAGGGTGGCGAGGTGATCGACACCGCACCCGTTTCGGGGCACTCGCCCGACGGAATCCTCTTCGGAATCTTCGCCCCCCAGGGTTGGAAGATGGAGTTGGCCTCGATCGAAGGAGCATCGGCCAAGTGGGAGCGAACGGTTCAGGTGGCCCGATTGGCCGACGAGCTGGGATACGACTCACTCTGGCTCTACGACCATTTCCACAACGTTCCGCGTCCGTCGCACGAAACGGTGTTCGAGTGCTGGACGACGCTGTCGGCACTCAGTCAGATCACTCGACGTATTCGACTCGGCCAGATGGTCGGCTGCAACAGCTACCGCAATCCGGCTCTCATCGCCAAGATCACGTCGACCCTCGACGTGGTGTCCGGTGGACGTCTCGAATGGGGTATCGGTGCAGGTTGGTACGAGAACGAATACCGGGCGTACGGCTACGAGTTCCCGAAGCCGAAGGATCGCATCGGAATGCTCCGGGAGAGTGTCGAGATCGTTCGCTCGATGTGGACGGAGCGAGAGACGACGTTCAAGGGGAAGTATTACGACGTCGTGCGAGCCAACTGTGATCCGAAGCCGTTGCAGTCTCCTCGGCCGCCGATTCTGATCGGGGGTGGCGGAGAGCAGCTCACGCTTCGGGTGGTGGCCGAACACGCCGACTGTTCGAATTTCGGAGGGCGTATCGACGAGTGGACTCGTAAGCGCGACACTCTCTGGCAGCACTGCGAGCGAATCGGCCGCGATCCCGGCGAGATTCGTATGACGTGGTCACCCGAGGTCTTCATCAGGCGTTCCGAACGGGAGATCGAAGCGGCTGGGAGTCGGAGCTTGTGGGGTGAGGACGTGGATTCCTGGCGAATGTCGAATCTGGTCGGAACCCCCGATCAGGTGGCCGACAAGATCGGGTCCTACATGGCGGCGGGATGTCGCGGGTTCATCCCGTGGTGCGCCGACTATCCCGACACCGAGTCGTTGGAGTTGTTGGCGACAGAAGTCGCGCCACGCTTTCGCTGACGCCGGTTATCCGATCAGAAGAAGCTGCGGAAGATGATCTCGGCGACGCACGACGGTTTGCTCGCACCCTCGCACTCGAAGGTGAATTCCATCGTCATCTGGACACCTCCGGACACGTCTTCGACGTCGAGCAACTTCACTCCGAGTCGAAGGCGGGAACCCACCGGAACCGGCGACGGGAAGCGAACCTTGTTCGCCCCGTAATTGACGCCCATCGAGAATCCGTCGACCCGAACGACGGTCGGGTACAGCATCGGACCGAGCGACAGGGTGAGGTAGCCGTGGGCGATCGGCCCTCCGAAGGGTCCCGCCTTGGCCCGTTCGACGTCGACGTGGATCCACTGGTGGTCTCCTGTCGCGTCGGCGAACTGGTTGACCCGTTCCTGTGTGATGTCGATGTAGTCGCTGTAGCCGAGGTGTTCGCCGACTGCGGCCTTCAGTTCGTCGGGACCGGAAATGACGCGAGGAGCCATGGTTTCAGAGTAGTCCGATGCCTCAGCGGTACCAGAGTCGTTGGTGCTCTCGACTCTGTGGATGCAAGAGCAGAGCGCACAGTGCCACTTCGAAGAGGAACGAGATGGTGTTGCGGCCCGTGACCTTGTCCCAGAGTCCGACGAAGGGGAGATCGGCCAGGACCCAGAATCGCAGGGCGAAGGGCGAGAAGGCGGCGACGAGGCCGAATCGATATCCGAGGCGTCGGTCGTTCGCCATGAGAAAGCCCGACAGAACGTGAGCAGCCACGACGACGAGCCCGACGACGAGCCCGAGCGAGCCCTTCGATACCCGTGCGTAGCCGATCCAGTCGGATCGATCCAGTAGGCCGACGAAGGCGAAGAACCCGTTGAGATAAAGAAGCCAGGTCGCGATCTGGAGTGTCTGAGGTTGCATGCGGTCGAACCAGCGGCGGGGGTCGAGGCGAGCACGGGACATCGCTCCAGGATCGCGCATGAGACGTCACCGAGAAGATTCGGCGGACGAAAGATGTGATACGAACGTCGGGGTGGGCCCTTCGTCGAGATCGGAAAAAGAGGCGAATTCGTGAGTCGGTCGGGTTTCGTGACCCTCGTCGGTCGGCCGAACGTCGGGAAGTCGTCTCTCGTCAATGCCATGTGTGGACGCAAGGTCTCCATCGTGTCCGACAAGCCACAGACGACGCGACGTCAGGTTCGGGGCATCGTTACGAGGTCCGACGGGCAGATCGTCTTCGTCGACACACCTGGTTTGCACAAACCTGTCACTGCACTCGGGGAGCGTGTCAATGCCTCGGCACTCGAGAGCTTGAGCGACGTCGACGTGGTGTGTCTGGTGATCGATGCGACGCAGCCGGTCGGATCAGGCGACTCCTGGGTCGCGGCTCGTCTCGACGCCACCAAGGCCGTCGTCGTGCTCAACAAAGTCGATGCCGTGTCGCGCGAAGTCGTGGTCGAACAGTTGGGGCGCCTCTCGTCCCTCGACGCCGAGAGCTACTTCCCAGTGTCGGCACGTAGCGGTGAGGGCATCGGAGCCCTCGTCGATCACCTCATGTCACGACTCCCCGAAGGACCGCTTTACTATCCCGACGACGCCATCAGCGATGTGTCCGAAGCGGACTGGGTGGCCGAACTCGTTCGAGAAGAACTCCTCGGAGTGATGCGTGACGAATTGCCGTATTCGATCGCTACTCGAGTGGTCGACTTCGAAGACGGTCGAATCGTGTGTGAAATCCTCGTGGAGCGGGAGAGCCAAAAGGGGATGGTCATCGGACGAGGAGGATCGGTCCTGAAGCGGGTCGGTCAGAGAGTTCGCCGGCAACTCCCCGCCGGAACCGGACTCGAGTTGAAGGTCAAGGTCGACAAGGATTGGCAACGTCGGCCCGACCGCATCGAACGCCTGGGCTATTGACACCCACCGAGCATCACGACCTTCAGCAAGCGAATCCGCCCGGAAGCAGGTTGTCGTAGTCGTCGCAGGCGACGAGTTCTCCTGGTTGAGTGAGGTCTCCTCGACCGCGCGGCACGGCGATCGGCTGGGAGTCACTCGAGAAGACGATCTGGCCGATGCCGGCCCGGCGAGTGAGCGTGAGCACGATCTGGGCCACGGCCAGTCGTTGCTCGGGTCCGGTCACGATGAGAGTGAAAGCCGGGTCGAGATCGACCGTGGCGACTCCTCGTTCGACAGTGACGTCGATGACGAGACTGGGAGGAAGAGCGCTTCGCAGGCCGGCCGCCTCGTCGATGTCGGGGATGCCCTCGCTCAGTGCGGCGAGAACCTGAGGCGCAGAAGCCGGACTCAGGAGCAGTCGACCGATGGGAACGAGGCGGCTGCCCGAAACGTAGAACAACTGGACCTCTTCGACAGGAAGGGTCGTCGTGGTGGTGGACGGAGGGGGTTCGACCATCGTGGTGGTCGTCGACGTGCTGGTGGTGGGAGCGATGGTCGTGGCAGTGAACTGTTCGGGGATGGCCCCCGGGTCGATCGGTCGACTCGGCGAAGTGGTGGGGACGCCACAACCGACGAACACCGACGCCGCGACGACGGCAGTGAGGCTGATCGAAAGACGAGAACCTTTCATCGAGCACCCCCCGGAACCTCGACGACGAAGCGAGCGCCCCCCGAGGGGACGTCCTCGACCCAGACCTCACCACCGTGGGCACGGGCGTGCTCGGCGACGAGAGCGAGGCCGAGGCCGGTGCCTCCCACGCGCGTACGCCCGGCCGAACCACGGGCGAAGCGCTCGAAGATTCGGGCCCGTTCGCTCGGCGCCACCCCTGGTCCGGCGTCCTCGACCGCCATTCGGGTCGGACGTCCGGCGCCTCCGTCGATGACGACTCGCGTCGGGCCACCCCCATGGAGGCGAGCATTCTCCAAGAGGTTGGCGACGATGCGTTCGAAGCGACGTTTGTCGATGGACGCGATTGGACTCGATCCGCGAGTGACGTCGATCGTCAGGTCGGTCAGGTCGTACCGCTGCGCCACTCGACGAACGAATTCCACGAGATCGATGTCCTCGCGGTGGACGTCGACGACGCCGACGTCCATGCGCGAGAGTTCGAGGAGGTCGAGCACCATTTGGTCGAAGCGCCGAACCTGCGACACGACGACGTCGAGTGCTTGTTGGGTCCGGTCACCGAGATCGGCGCGACGAGCATCGAGCACTTCGACAGCGGCCGCGAGCGCAGTGACCGGACTTCGCAGTTCGTGCGAGACGTCCGAGGCGAAGCGGGCCTCACGTTCGATTCGGGTCTGAACGGCATCGGCCATGTCGTTGAAACTGGTCACGAGTGTCGACAGGTCGGGATCGGTCTCGGGCTCGAGGCGAGTGTCAAGACCTCCGACGGCGATGTCACCTGCCGCCTGGGTGACTCGTTGCAGCGGTCGCATGAGTCGACGACTCACGATCCAACCCGAAGCTCCCGCCACTGCGCCGATCACCAAGGTGCTGACCACCAAAGCTGACCCGATGATCGTGAGCGCGCGTTGGTCGTCGTCGATGGGGAAGGCCTCGAAGTAATGGGCCTCGGCAGCCGGAATGCTCACTCCCATGCCGATGTACGACTCATCGGCGAGAGTGAACCTCTGATACGAGGTCGTCCCTTCGAGTGTGTCGGCGATGAGATCGGACGGGAAGACGTTCTGTGTGAAGCGCAGATCCTGTGAGTAGAACAAGTTCTCTCGATCGAGGTGCAGCACCGCGAACCCGCCTTGCTCGGTCCGAACGCTGTTGATGAGTTCGAACGCCTCGCCTCGTCGGGTCTCGAGTTGTGAGCGGACGAATTCGGCGTTGGTGAATGCTTGTCGCTCGACCGAATCGTCACGCCGGTCGAGCAGGTAACTGCGAGCGACGAAGTAACTGACGAGCGACAGGGAAAGCGACGTCAACAGACCGACCAGGACGAAAAGGAGAGTCACCCGGGTACGAAGCCGTAGCGGTCGGAATCGCGACGGGTCGGACATCCCTCCATCCTGCCCGATCGAGCCGGTGGGGTGGAGGGGAGACGGAGCAGAGGAGCGGAGGTCCGACATGACGCCGCCCGACTCGGGAAGACCGGCGAGTCGGGCGGCGGATCGTGTCGTGGTTCCGCCGGTCGACGGGGGTCAGGGGGAGGACGACCCCCGTCGAACCAGCGTGAACGGGGACAGTGTCCCGAGGTCGTGTGAAGGGACGGTGCGCGATCTGTGCGTTTTCTGTAACAAAACCGCGAAGGTCGCGACGGCCCAGGTCATGGGCCAGACTGTCGGGGTGAACACGATCCTGTTCATCGAAGACGACGATCAGATTCGCCTGGCTCTGCGGCTCGTCCTGGAGGACGAGGGCTTCTCGGTGACCGAGGCGGCCGACGGTCGATCGGGTCTGGCGGCCTTTCACGCCGCCGAACCGGATCTCGTGCTTCTCGATCTGCGCCTCCCCGATCTTTCCGGCTTCGAGGTCTGTCGAGCTCTCCGGGCCATGTCGATCGTTCCGATCGTGATGGTGACCGCCCAGACCGACACCAACGACATGGTCGCCGGACTCGAAGCGGGAGCGGACGACTACGTGACGAAACCAGTGGTGCCGAAGGAACTGGCGGCTCGTATTCGCGCCCATCTGCGTCGCGTCCAGCTACAGGGAGACGTTCAGCCGAATATCGACGTGGAGACGTTCGGCGATATCGAGCTTCGGCGGGAGCAGGGCATCGTGACGAAAGCTGGTCGCGAGATTTCACTCACCAAGACCGAGTTCCATCTGTTGTGCGAGTTCGCCGATCACGCGAACATCGTGCTCTCGCGTGACCAACTCCTCGAACGAGTCTGGGGATACGACTATCTCGGAGACAGTCGCCTCGTCGACGCCCATGTGCGTCGGCTGCGAGTGAAGATCGAAGACCATCCCGACGAACCCCGGCTCGTGGTGACGGTTCGAGGGATCGGCTATCGCATGGTTCGCTGACGTTCAGTCGGTGATCGAACTCAGGAAATCCATGACTTCCCGTCGATCGACGGTCCGTTTCATGGGCGGCATGGCTGCGAGGAGATGTCTCCGGTAGCCCGAGGTTGCCAAGCGAGGGTCGAAAACGGCGACGACTCCGCGATCGGTGGTGGAGCGAATCAGGCGTCCGGCGGCTTGGGCCAACAGCGTGGCCGCTCTCGGAAGGTCGATGTCGCGAAAGGCTCGGTCTCCGACCACTTCCCGGCGGGCCGACAACAGTGGATCGTCGGGTCGAGGAAACGGAATTCGGTCGATCGTGACGAGGGAGAGCGTTCGGCCGGGGATGTCGATGCCTTGGAAGAATCCGGCGGTAGCGAACAAGCAAGCGCTCTCGTCGGCCATGAATGCTTCGACCAATCGTGACTTCTGGGATTGATCGCGCTGTGAGATGACCGGAACGTCGACGATGGGCCGAAGTGCTTCGATGGCTGCATCCATGGCCCGATAGCTGGTGAACAAGGCGAGGGTTCGCCCCCGTGCGGCGGTGATCAGTCGGAACAACTCGTCGTTGACCGAACTCTGGAAGTTGTTTCCGTTGGGATTCGGGAAGCCCGACGGGCAGTAGAGAAGTGAATTCGCCTGATAGTCGAAGGGACTTCCGACGTCCAGCGCATCGAAATCCTCGAGCCCGATTCGCTCGGGAAGGTTCTGAGGGATGGTGGCGCTAGTGAGGATGGCGGTTCGGCGGTTCCAAGCCGCGGACGCGAGGACCGGTCCGACATCGAGAGGAGCAATATCGAGATGAAGAGAACCTTCGACTCCCTGAACGAAAGGAACGCGAGTCGAGTCGATGCCGAGAGCCAGGTCCAGATCGTCCGCAAGACGGGTGGAGATCTGCTGAGCTCGCAGTCGACGTTGATTGGCGTCTTCGTCGGAGGTTTCGACCTTGCGGAGAGCTTCGAGCACGTCGCCGAGCACTCGACGGGCGTCGAGGATCAGTTCGTGAATTTCGTCGGGCAGAGGAACCGACAGTCGTCGGTCGTTCAGGACGGCGAGTCGACGCTCGAGTTCGTCGCCGAGGGCGTTGACGGAGGTGAGAACGGCTGCGTCGTCGACGATTCGAGCGAATGCCGAACCCAGCCGGTGAAAGCGTGAACGTGAGAAGGACACCGCGACGGAATCGCTGATGATGTCCTCCAGCCCATGCGCCTCGTCGACGACAACGACGTCGTGGTCGCTGAGAAGGGCTCCGTCGGCGGCCACGTCCAGGCCGTACAGATGCGTGTTGACCACCACGACGTCGGCTTCGGATGCTCGGAGTCGGGCACTCTCGGCGAAACAGGTGCCGCCGAGGGGGCATCGACGAGCCCCCGGGCATTCGTCGGCACCGACCGTTACCGCGCTCTCGGTGTCGCGTCCGATTCCGAAGGAGAGATCGGCAAGATCCCCGGTGTCGTGCAGGTCGGCCCATTTCTTGACCTTCATGACCTCACGACGAAGTCGATCTCCGGTTCCCTCGAGTTCGAGTTGTGAATCTCCGTGTCGCGACAGGGTCTCTTCGAGTCGCTGTCGGCACACGTAGTTGCTTCGACCTTTCAGGACCGCCCAGTCGAGATCGCGCCCCAGTGCTCCGGCGACGGTGTCGGCGACCAGCGGGAGATCCTTGTGAGCGAGCTGGTCCTGGAGTGCCTTGGTGGCGGTGGAAATCACCACTTTGCGCCCCGATGCCACGAGTGGGACCAGGTAACCGAGCGTCTTTCCGGTCCCGGTGCCTGCCTGAACGACGAGATGGCGCCCGTTCTCGACGGCTGAACCCACGGCTTCGGCCATGGCGCGCTGACCCGGTCGGTCCTCGGTCGATCCGAGGGCGTCGGTGGCGATGTCGAGAAGATCCCGAATCGACAGCGGATGAGGGCTCATGCCTCGACCGTACCGTCAGGTCGCGCGAGCGAGAGCGATAGCGGCATCGAGATCATCGGCATCGAATTCCGGCCAGGTGCGGTCGGTGTAGAGGGTGGGAGCGCCGTGAGCCTGCCAGAGAAGGAAATTGGAAATTCGGTGCTCTCCTGAGGTTCGAACCATCACGTCGACCGGAGGCATGTCGGGAAGGTACATGCCAGCCGACAACGTGTCGACGGTGATGGGCCGCGCTGGACGAAGAGCCCGACGGCCGGCCTCGACGATCTCGGCTCGGCTTCCGTAGTCGAAAGCGACGGTGAGGGTCATTCGGCGGTTGTGTTTCGTGTCAGCGATCGCCTTCTCGATCGCACGTTGCACGAACACCGGGGTTCGCGCCGAGGGATCGTCGAAGGGGCGCCCGATCCACTGCACTCTCACGCCGAGTTCGTTCAACTCGGCGACCCGTCCGAAGAGTCGCCGATGGAGGCCGAGGATGTGGCGAACCTCTCGCCGCGGACGAATCCAATTCTCGGTGGAGAAGCCGAACACGGTGAGCCAGTCGACCTCCCGCACCACGGCTGCCCGGACCACCCCGGCGAGATTCTCTTCGCCAGCGGTGTGGCCAGCCGTTCGGGGAAGGTGGCGTCGCTGAGCCCAGCGGCCGTTTCCGTCCATGATGCAGGCCACGTGCACGTGAGCGAGGGTAGCGGGTGCGTTTCGGTCACAATGTCGTCGTGGCTCTCGAATCCTCGCTTCCGGCCGCATTGCGACGGGGGATGCGCCGTCTGGTCAGGCGGGCCAAAGGAGACGGCAGTTCTCGTTCGATCCAAGTCGTGGTGTGCGGGGGGACTGTCGACGCGTGGCGACTCCGGAGCGACGAGCGTTGGAACGACTGGGCAACCGATGTCGCCGGAGCGGCCCGACGAGAAGGGATCGGCTCGGTGACCGTGTATCCGCTGTCGGGTGGCGGTGACACACCACCATCGACTCGCCGCTGGAACGTGGAGGGTGTCGCCGTGTCGGTCATCGAACAGTCCGACGGGCGTCGACGAGTGGCCGACGTCATCGATGCGTGGCCTTCAGGGCTGACGATGACCGAGGAGACGCTCGGCCGTGCCCTCGTGGGATCGGGTGGAGACACCGATGTTGTTGCCGTGATCGGAGCGCCAGGTCGTCTTCCCACTGCTCTGGTGTGGGAACTCGCGTATGCCGAGTTGGTCGACCTGTCGGTCGAGTGGGAGGAATTCAACGGAGATCACGTGAGTGCGATCGTCCATGACTTCCGGACGAGAAATCGACGTTTCGGCGGAGTCGATGGTCACGGTGCGCCATGACGCCCGCAGCACGAGGGTGACGACGTGAGTTCACGTTTGTATCGCGACACGGGCATCGTCCTGCGTTCGTATCGACTCGGCGAGGCCGATCGCATCGTCGTGTTCCTGACCGAGAACCACGGCAAGGTCCGAGCGGTTGCGAAGGGAATTCGAAAGACACGTTCGAAATTCGGCGGCCGTCTCGAGCCCTTGTCCCTCGTCAACGTTCAGTTCCATCGAGGTTCGTCACTCGACGTCGTGAGTCAGGTCGAAACGGTCGATGCGTCAACGGCGGCGTACGGCGATCTCGACGTGATGACCGAGGCGAGTGCAGTGCTCGAGGCGGTCGATCAGTTGATTCCCGACCGCGAGCCGGTTCCACAGATCTTCCGCATGTTGCAAGGAGTCCGCCGAACACTTCTCGAGCGTCCGTCTCCACTCGTGTTGCCGGCCTTCATCTGGAAACTTCTGGCCGCCGAAGGAGTTCGGCCGGAACTCGACCGTTGCGTGGGTTGCGGTGAGACCGAGAGCGAGTCCGGTGGCTTCGTCGCTTTCGACTCGGTGATGGGGGGTGTTCAGTGTCGGAATTGTCGGTCCGGAATCGCGATCAGCCAGCGGGCGATCGGTCTCCTGCGTGACATGTTGGGTGGTCGTCTCTCTGCCATTCTCGACGCCGCCCACGATCCGAGTGGTCAGAAACTCGACGATCCGACGACATCGGAAGTGGCCGATCTCGCGACGAGAGCCTTCGAAGCACACGTCGAACGGCGTTTGCGTTCGGTGGGAATCTTCGAGCGTCACGACGACCGTTCGATCTGATCCGGGACGGGTCGAACGACCCGAGGAGACGGAGAGATCTTCCTGTGATCCCGTAGCCTGACTGTCCATGCCTGCCACCGACCTCGATCAGATCGTCAACCTGGCCAAGCGCCGCGGTTTCGTGTATCCCTCGGCGGAGATCTACGGAGGATTTCGGTCGAGCTACGACTACGGCCCGCTTGGTTCCCTCATGCTTCGCAATGTTCGCGAGGCGTGGGTCCGAGACATGGTCCAGAAGAGAGACGACGTCGTACTGATCGATGCGGCGATTCTCGGACCCCCGCAGGTGTTCGAGGCGAGTGGGCACCTGGCGAACTTCAGCGATCCGCTCGTGGATTGCCGCAAGTGCAAACAACGTTTTCGTGAGGATCACCTGGAGAACAAGGAAGTGTGTCCGGGTTGTGGTGCATCGGGATCGCTCACCGAGGCTCGTGCGTTCAACTTGATGTTCAAGACCTATGCCGGACCCGTCGAGGGTTCAGGGGCCGAGGTCTACTTGCGACCGGAAACGGCGCAGGGCATGTTCGTCAATTTCGCCAACGTCCTGCAGACGAGCCGCAAGAAGCCTCCCTTCGGAATCGCTCAGGTGGGAAAGAGCTTCCGCAACGAGATAACCCCCGGCAACTTCATCTTCCGAACGCGTGAATTCGAACAGATGGAACTCGAGTTCTTCGTTCCCCCGAACGAGGGGCCGGCCTGGTACGAGTACTGGTGTCGCACGCGCCTTCAGTGGTACGTCGACCTGGGTGTTCCGGTCGACATGCTTCGCCTACGCGCTCATGACGCCGACGAGCTGAGTCATTATTCGGCCGGCACCGCTGACGTCGAGTTCATGTACCCGTGGGGGTGGGGTGAACTGGAGGGAATCGCGCAGCGCACCGATTTCGATCTCGGGCAACACGCCAAGCATTCGGGCCAGAAGCTCGACTACTTCGATCAGTCGTCGAACGAACGATACGTGCCCTACGTGATCGAACCGGCCGCCGGGGTGAACCGTGCCATGGCTGCATTTCTTCTGGCGGCGTACACCGAGGACGAAGTCGACGGTGAGGTGAGGACGGTCCTGCGTCTGCATCCCCGCCTCGCTCCCTACAAGGTCGCTGTTCTGCCGTTGAGCAAGAAGGAAACCTTGACGCCGCTCGCTCGTGAGGTGTTCTCCTCTCTGTCCGACCGGTACATGGTCGACTACGACGACACGCAGTCGATCGGTCGCCGGTATCGCCGGCAGGACGAGATCGGAACCCCTCTCTGTGTCACCGTCGATTTCGACAGTCTCGAAGACGGCGCCGTCACCGTCCGAGACCGCGACACGACCGCTCAGGAGCGAGTAGCGATCTCCGATCTGGAACGACATCTCCGAGGTCGTCTCGGTTTCTGATCGGCTCGGGTTCCTGAGGCGGTGTCGCTCCGTCTACCGTGAAGACGTGTCGACAGCGGGTCGGCCGATCAGTCGAGGAGAATCGACGAAAGGGGAAGTCATGGCACGTATCGCTGTGTGGGCGAAGATCCCGGCCGCGCCTGGAAAGCGTGACGAGTTGGCGAAGGCACTCGAGACGGCTCTCGAAACCGCCAAGGGCGAATCGGGCACGGTCTATTACATCCTCCATGCCGACGCGCAGGACGAGAACGCGCTCTACATGTACGAGATGTACGAGGATCAGGGGGCTCTCGACGCGCACATGGGTTCCGAGGCGTTCAAGGCGCTCGGCCCGGCAATTCGACCTTTTCTCGGTGGCGCACCGGAATTGAGCTTTCTGTCTCCGCTCGGCGGCAAGGGAGCCTGATCGATGGCGCGCCGCACGTATCTCGACGGCATCCTCGCGGTGCATCGAGAGCGAGCGGCGGCCGATACGAGAGACATCGATGCGATGGTCGGTGCGTGCGAGGCCCTGGATCCTCCTCGAGGTTTTCGGGCTCGACTTGCGTCCGATTCCTCGAGTGGTCTGGCGGTGATCAGCGAGATCAAACGTCGATCGCCGTCCAAAGGTGATCTGAACGCGTCGCTCGACCCGTCCGAGATGGCTCGAATGTATGCAACCGGCGGTGCATCGTGCCTGTCGGTTCTCACCGACGTCGAGCACTTCGGAGGTTCGCAAGAAGATCTCCGCCGTGCTCGCTCGGCGGTCGATTTGCCGGTGCTGCGCAAGGACTTCACCGTCAGTGTTCGCGACGTGCTGGACACCAGACTCATGGGTGCGGATTGTGTGCTTCTGATCGCTGCTGCTCTCGCGCCTGGTGAGCTCGTCGAATTCCACGGAGTCGCCGAGACGATCGGACTCGACGTTCTGGTCGAGATTCACGACGAAGAGGAGCTGTCGGTAGCGATCGAAGCTGGTGCGTCTCTGGTCGGGGTCAACCAGCGCGATCTCGTGACCTTCGAGGTCGACCATGAACGAGCGGTTCGGATGGCCGGATCGATTCCCCGCCACATGGTGAGTGTGGCTGAAAGTGGGGTGCGCGGGGTCGAAGACGCTCGGGCGCTTCGTGAGGCCGGATACGACGCGGTGTTGGTGGGGGAAAGTCTGGTGACAGCAGGGGACCCCAGCCGAGCGGTCGAGGCCCTTCGCTCGGTGCGCTGATCGAGGTTCGTGCCCTCGCCGAGTCTCGAATTCGCAGGTCGAACGAGGACGGTTTCGGTACCGTGTGCTCGTGTTCGTCAAGATCTGCGGAATCACCTCGGAGGAGGACGCGCTCTTGGCGGTGGCCATGGGAGCTGACGCCGTGGGATTCGTGTTCGCGCCGTCTCCGAGACAGGTTGCGGTGCAGACCGTCTATGACATTACGCGTCGCTTGCCGCCCGAGATTCTCACCGTCGGCGTCTTTCGCGACGATCTACCTGATCGAGTCTTCGAAATTGCATCGCGTTCGGGTGTGAAAGCGGTTCAACTGCACGGTCGTGAGACGGCCCGACACGTGGCGCAGCTGAGCGAGAACGTTCGTTGGATCATCAAAGCGGTGTCGGCGGGTTCGTCGGAGGCGGCTCGCGCGGATGAATACGGCACCGATCTGATCCTTGTCGATGCTCCCGAGCCCGGATCGGGAAAGGTTTTCGACTGGTCGCTCGTGGACGCGATCCCGGGCGGATTGAGACTGATCCTCGCCGGTGGTCTCAACCCGGACAACGTGGCATCGGCGATCGAAGCCGTTTCTCCCTGGGGGGTCGACGTCAGCTCGGGGGTCGAGAGTGCTCCCGGTCGCAAGGACCCGGTGAAGGTGCGTCAGTTCATCGCCCGGGCTCGAGCCGCGGCACCCGAGGAGTACTCGACTCTCGACGATCCTCCCTATGACTGGCTCGACGAGTAACTGAGTTCACGTCTGATGGACCCAATCGACTGAGGTCAGGGCCCTCGAAGGTGCGATCATGGTCCTGACAACGAAGGAGAGCCATGGGACCCTCGACGAAATCGATCATGGGAGAACCCACCGAAGCCGGCCGTTTCGGTGAGTTCGGAGGCCGCTTCGTGCCGGAGACCTTGGTTCCGGCCTGTGAGGAGCTCGAGGCTTCCTTCCGCGACGCCTGGGCCGATCCGATCTTTCGCGGTGATCTGGACGCCGTCCTGCGCGAGTACGCAGGCCGTCCGTCGATATTGACCGAGTGTCATCAACTGGGAGGGCAACTCGGTATCCGGTTGGTGCTCAAGCGTGAGGATCTCAACCACACGGGCTCCCACAAGATCAACAACGTTCTCGGACAAGCACTCTTGGCCAAGCGAATGGGCAAGAAGAGACTGGTGGCCGAAACCGGCGCCGGTCAGCACGGAGTCGCGTCCGCCACCGCCGCGGCCCTTCTCGGTCTCGAGTGCAAGGTCTACATGGGTGCCGTCGACGTCGAGCGCCAGGCTCTCAACGTGTTCCGCATGAAGCTCCTCGGCGCCGAGGTCGAGGCCGTCCACAGCGGCAGTCGCACTCTGAAGGACGCAGTCAACGAAGCCATGCGCGACTGGGTGGCGACCGTCGAGACGACTCATTACTGCTTGGGCTCGGTCATGGGTCCCCATCCGTATCCGTGGATGGTCCGTGAGTTCCATCGGGTCATTGGTAACGAAGCTCGGGAGCAATGTCGTGAGATCTACGGCTCCGATCCCGATGTGGTGGTCGCGTGCGTCGGCGGAGGATCGAACGCCATCGGCATCTTCTCGGGCTTCGTCGACACCGAAGCTCGTCTCGTCGGGGTGGAACCGGCGGGAGGTGCGGCCGTCGGACGCGGGCACCCCGGAGTGGTGCACGGTATGCGGAGTTACTTGATGCAGGACGAGTACGGACAGGTACAGGAAGCTCACTCGATTTCGGCCGGACTCGACTATCCCGGTGTCGGACCAGAGCACTCCTATCTGGCGTCGATCGGTCGGGCCGAGTACCCGACGGTGACCGATTCCGAAGTGATCGACGCCTTCCAATTGCTCGCCCGCACCGAAGGCATCATCCCGGCCCTCGAATGTGCACATGCTCTGGCCTGGATCGCTCGCGAGGCTCCGCACATGCAAGGTCAGACCGTGCTCATGAATCTGTCCGGACGGGGCGACAAAGACGTCGGGCAGATGATGGAAGTTCTCGGATCGTGACCTATCTCGATCTCGAGGAACGTCTTCGTGCCCGACGGGATTCGGGTCGAAAGCTTCTCGTTCCCTACGTGACCGGAGGCCTCGACGGATGGATCGACGCCGTTCGAGCAGCCGCGGCGTCTGGAGCCGATGCGATCGAGATCGGCATCCCCTTCTCCGACCCGGTGATGGATGGTCCGGTGATTCAACAGGCGAGCCAACGAGCCCTCGAAGCCGGCGCGACGCCGGTATCGATCCTTCACGAACTGCGAGACGTCGACGTGGAAGTTCCACTCGTCGTCATGTGTTACTACAACTCCGTTCACCACGCCGGACACGCTCGCTTCGCGGCCCAACTGCGTGACGCCGGTGTCTCGGGTGCCATCGTCCCCGATCTCCCGCTCGAGGAATCCGGACCGTGGTGCGAGGCCGCCGATGACGTCTCGATCGCAACGGTGATGTTGGCGGCACCCACTGCCCCCGACGAACGCCTGCCTCGGGTGTGTGATCGCGCACGCGGCTTCGTCTACTCGGTCGGTCTCCTCGGGGTGACGGGGGAGCGCGATTCCCTGGCGAGCACGGCGACCGAGTTGGCCGGCCGTCTGAAAGCAGTTACCGATCGTCCCGTGGTCGTCGGGGTCGGAGTCTCGAATGCCGCCCAAGCCGTGCAGGCCTGTCGGGTCGCCGACGGAGTCGTTCAGGGAGCTTCGGTGGTTCGCCGACTCATGGACAACGGTCCCGATGGGGTGGCCGACTACGTGGCCGAGGTGCGACAGGCTCTCGATGCCGAATTCGTGACAACTGTTTCCTGACACGAATGGTCGGTTGTCCTCGAACCGGGGGAGGGTGAAGAGCCCGTTCGGGCATCCCCCATTGGAAGGAAGACCCCCATGAAGAAAGTATCGATCAGCATCGTGGCTGGCTTGCTGGCCGTTCTGGCCGCCTGCGGAGACGATGAATCCACGTCCACGACCACTGCGGCCAGTGTCGAAGTCGGAGACATCGTCGCCGTCGCCAGTGAAGCCGGGTCGTTCTCGACCCTCGTGGCCGCCGTCCAGGCAGCTGACCTCGTCAGCACCTTGCAGGGAGACGGGCCGTTCACCGTTTTCGCTCCCACCGACGACGCATTCGCTGCGCTGCCCGACGGAGTTCTGGACGCGCTGTTGTTGCCCGAGAACAAGGACGTTCTGGTGAAGATCCTCACGTATCACGTGGTAGCCGGCAAGGTGATGGCGGCTGACGTTGCGGCCGGTGACGTGGCCACAGTCGAGGGCCAGACCGTGTCACTCGGGACCGACGGTGGTGTCACCGTCAACGGCGCCACGGTGATTGCCGCCGATGTCGAGGCGTCCAACGGTGTGATCCACGTGATCGACGCCGTGATCCTGCCCCCGGACGTCGATCCGTCGGCTCTCTGACGACAACGTCGGTGCCGGGACTCTGCGACACTGTCGGACGTGTCCGACTGCGAGTTGTGTCAAGCGTCCCGGTTCACCGAATGGTTCCACGAGGACGACGAGTGTTGGATCGCCGAGTGCGAATCGTGTCTCGTGCCGATGGTCGTGTGGAAGACGCACGACCATCGGCCTGACGGGGCCACCAGGCAACGTCTACACGACCGTTTGATCGACGTGGTCCATCAGCACTTCGTCGACGAGATCTACGTCGACGACAACATGCGTGCGATCCCCGACCACTACCACGCTCATGCGAGGGGGAAGGGGAAGTGGGGCCGACAGCCTCTCGAGCGCCGTCCCGTCGATTGACAGGTGCCGTCCTCAGCAAGGGCGGCGGATCGGGCGTCCGAACATGTTGCCTCTTTCGGTCGTGTCCACGAGGGACGGGCTCACGACCTCTACGAAAGCCCACTCTCCGCGTCGTTCAAATGGGCCATCCGCACCAGATTTCGAGGAAATGCCACGGAGAGTGTTCGAGACCTCGCATCACGTCGAACTGTTGGTTCGTCGGGGCGGCAACTACGGTGGCTCGCATGGCGACTGTAGGACCCCTGTCGGTGGGACGGAAGGCCCCGGCTTTCACATTGAGCGATCAGGACGGTCAGCAAGTTCGTCTCTCGTCGTTCGTGGGTCGACGCGTCCTCGTGTACTTCTATCCGAAGGCCGACACCCCGGGATGCACGCAGCAGTCGTGTCTTTTGCGTGACATCGTCGGTCGGATCGGTGACACGGCGATCATCGGGATCAGCCCCGATGCTCCGGCGAAGCAGAAGAAGTTCGCTGACAAGTACGACCTGCCTTTTCCGCTTCTCGCCGACGTCGAGCACGTGGTGGCCGAGAAGTACGGGGTCTGGAAGGAGAAGTCGATGTACGGGCGCACCTACATGGGTATCGAGCGTTCGGCCTTTCTCGTGGGCTCCAACGGAAAGATCGAACAGGCGTGGTACAAGATCTCACCCAAGGACACGCCGGCCAATCTCTTGAAGGCACTGATCTGATGTCGTCCCTTCCGGCTCCGATCGACGTCCTTCCGCACCGGCCACCGTTTCTTTTCGTCGATCGGTTGATCGAACTCGAGCCTGGCCGTTCGGCGACGGGAGAGTGGTCACTGTCGGGAGACGAGTGGTTCTTCCCCGGGCATTTTCCCGGCCGTCCGACATTGCCCGGGGTCTTGATGTGTGAGGCCATCGCCCAGCTCGGCGCCATAGCGGTGCTCACGGTGCCCGAGCAGACATCACGGCTTCCGTTGTTCGGAGGTCTCGATTCGGCTCGTTTCCGTCGACAGGTCGGACCGGGTGACGTGCTGCGCCTCGAAGTCGAACTCGGCCGCATGTCGGCCCGAGCCGGAAAGGGCTCCGGACGAGCCATACTCGGACATCAGGTCGCGTGTGAATGTGATCTGATGTTCGTGCTCGTTGATCCCTGATCCGCCAACCGACGCGGAGCCGGCTCGCCACGATCTCGACGGTCAGGATCCAGGAGCAAGGATCAGCGAACCGTTGTGGCCGCCGAATCCGAAGTTGTTCGAGATGGTCGGCCCTGGCGTCCAGGGACGTGGTGATCCGGTCACGAGGTCGATCGTCATGTCGTCGTCGAGCTGAGTGGTGTTGGCGGTCGGTGGGATGAGCGCGTGCTGGAACGCGAGAACCACCGATGCGGCCTCGAGAGCACCAGCGGCGCCAAGGGCATGGCCAGTGACGCCCTTGATACTCGTGACAGGAACTCCTTTGGGTCCGAACACCTCGGTCACTGCCGCCGCCTCAGCGGCATCGTTGAGCGGAGTCGAGGTGCCGTGGGCATTGACGTGTGTGATGTCGGAAGCCGAGAGCCCGGCGTCATCGAGTGCGAGGCGCATGCATGCAATGGCGCCACGACCACCCGGCGACGGGGCAGTGATGTGGTGCGCGTCGGCGTTGCTCGCCGATCCGAGGATTTCACCGAGAATGTTCGCACCACGGGTGACCGCGTGATTCCACTCTTCGAGAACGAAGATTGCCGCGCCTTCTCCCATGACGAAGCCGTCGCGCTCGGTGTCGAAGGGGCGGCTGGTTCCGGTGGACGACAGGGCGGTCATGTTGCCGAACCCCGCCAAAGAGACAGCTGTTGCAGCAGCTTCGCTTCCACCGCTGATCATCGCATCACAGCGACCGTAGGTGATCAGACGAGCCGCGTAGCCGAGGGCATGAGTCGATGCGGCGCAGGCCGTGCAGATCGTCTCATTGGGCCCTTGGAGTCCGTAGCGCATGGAGATGGCGGCACCAGTGGCATTGGCCATCATCATCGGGACGAGAAAGGGGGAGACACGTCGCTCACCCTTCGAGAGACGAACTTCGACCTGTTCCTCGAGCGTTGTCAGGCCCCCGATGCCGGTGCCGACGACGACACCGAATCGTGCCGGGTCGACGCCGACGTCACCGGATTGCGCAAGGGCCTCGGCGGCGGCGGCCAACCCGAATTGTTCGACCCGGTCGGCCCGGCGCGCTTCTTTTGGGGAGTCGAAGTAAGGAGACGGGTCCCAGTCGTCGATGCGAACCGAGCGACCGCCCGTGGCTCCCGGGCCCAGCAATCCGCTCCAGAAGTTGTCGCGTCCGGTGCCACACGTCGCAACGACTCCGAGGCCGGTGATCGCGACGCGACGGGCTGCCATCAGAGCTTGCCGACGATGAGATCGTAGGCCTGACCGACGGTCTTCACTCCTTCGATCTCCTCTTCGGGAACTTCGATGCCGAATTCTTCCTCGAGGGCCATGACCAGTTCGACCAGGTCGAGGCTGTCGGCTTCGAGATCGTCACCGAAACTGGCCTCGGGTACCACCTTGTCAGCGTCGACACTCAGCACGTCGACGGCGCACTTGCGAAAACGTGCGAAGAGTTCCTGATCCATTGTTCCTCCAGTTTCGAGAGCTATGCCTCGCACCCCGTCGAGCGAAGCATCCGTCCCGCCCACTGTAAACGCTTCGGCCGAGCCAGATCCGAATACCCGGCCCTTGTCCTGCGGCTCCTCGACGACGGGTGCCGGTCAGTGACCCATGCCGAGGCCACCGTCGACGGGGATGACTGCGCCGGTGATGTAGGCCGCATCGTCGGAAGCCAGGAAGGCGACGACGCCAGCGATCTCTTCAGGAGATGCGATCCGACCCAAAGGGACCGATGCCGTGAGGGCCGAAAGTCGCTCTTCGCCGAGAACTGCGGTCATGTCGGTCGCGACGGGGCCGGGTGCGACGACGTTGACGGTGATCGAACGGGATCCGAGTTCCCGAGCGAGGCTTCGTGCCAGTCCGACCAAGCCTGCCTTCGACGCTGCGTAGTTGGACTGACCGGCCGAACCAAGAAGACCCACCACACTCGACAGGAGAACGATTCGACCCCGCCGAGCCCGGAGCATGGTCTGAGCGGCGCGCTTGCACACCCGATAGGCCCCCGTCAGATTGGCGTCGATCACCGACGCGAAATCCGACTCCGACATGCGAAGCAACAACGTGTCCTTGGTGACTCCCGCGTTGGCCACGAGGATTTCCACCGGACCGAACTCGGATTCGACCGCCGAGAACGCGGCGTCGACATCGGCCGACGACGTGATGTCGCACTTGACGGCGAAGAATTCGCCGGGTGGCGGCGTCGAGTTGTACGTGATGGCCACGCGATCTCCGAGCGCGGCGAAACGACGTGCCGTGGCCAGCCCGATTCCCCGTGAACCGCCAGTGACGAGGACGACCCGACCGGTCATGTGCGAGGACCCCAGCGCAGAAGGGCCGAAGCCGCGGTCATGCCGCCACCGAATCCGACCAGGAGAACGAGATCTCCCGGTTCGATACGGCCTGTGGCCAAAGCGTCGTCGAGGGCGAGAGGAATCGACGCTGCCGATGTGTTCCCGGTTCGGTCGAGGACTACGGCCGTGCGTTCCATGTCGACACCGAGCCGATCGCACGCCGCCTGGATGATCCGGATGTTCGCTTGGTGCGGAACCAGGAGCGCGATGTCGTCACCCGTGACACCAGCGTGACCGAGCACCTTGGTGGCCGAGTCGACCATGATTCGCACGGCTCGACGGAAGACCTCCTTGCCTTCCATCTGAATGTGTCCGCCCACATCGGCCCACAAGATCGGACCGGCGGAGCCATCGGCATCGAGATCCCAGGCGACCAGCTGACCGGGACCGTCGCAGGCCTGTAGGACGACGGCTGCGGCACCGTCACCGAAGAGAACCGCTGTGTTGCGGTCGGTCCAGTCGGTGATCTTGGACAGCGAATCGGCGCCGATGACGAGAACGTTTCGGGCACCCATGGCGATCAGACCGTGGCCGGCCACGAGGGAGTAGACGAAACCACTGCACGCGGCGTTGATTTCGAAGACACCGCACCTCATCCCGAGAGCGTCCTGAACGGTCGCTGCGTTTCCCCACTGCTTGTCTGGTGTCGTGGTCGCGATGATCAGAGCATCGATGTCGGAAGCGGCGAGACCGGCCGACTCGATCGCCGATCGACCCGCTTCGATCGACATGCCGATCGTGGTGCCGTCGACATGACGCTCCCGAATTCCACTCCGTTCGACGATCCACTCGTCACTGGTCTCGACCATGCGCTCGAGGTCGTGATTGGTGAGAACCTTGGGCGGGAGATAGGAGCCCCAACCGATGATGTTCGCGCCGCGTGCCGACGAATCGGTGGCCGGCATCAGAGAGTCCTCAGCCAGGCGATCGGTTGTCGAGGTGTGACGCGCTCACCATCGACCGCGATGTAGGCCTGGAGCACACCGTCGAATGCCGACCGAACCTCGACCGATCCGATGTGACCGATCACGGTACCGATCGCGACGTGCTCCCCGGGTCCGATGTCCGAACGGGGAGTGAACACTCCGGCACCCGGACTCACGACGAGACGTTCGACGGCGAAGAGGTGTTCTCCCTCGTGCTGCGAAGTCGCAGCGGAACGTCCATCGTTGACCCAGTCGAGCAGTTTGTCGAGGTCGTCGGGGGTCGACACCGAAACTGTTCGAGCTCGATCGAGAGTGCGTTTGGTCATCCCGGTGAGCACTCCACCCGGACCGAGTTCGGCGAACGACACGACCCCGAGCCGTGACAATTCGAGGAGACACTGCTTCCAGCGCACGGGGCTGGAGAGCTGAGCCGACAAAAGGCTGGCCCACTCGGATCCGGATGCGTGGGCCAGAGCATCGACGTTACTGACGACCGGCATGTCGGTGTCGCGCGGTGAGGCGGCGGCGATCGCCGAACGAAGTCGGTCACGAGCCGGTGTCATGAAGGGTGTGTGGAACGCTCCCGAGACTTGAAGAGGCATCGACTTCTTGGCGCCGAGTTCCTTTGCGATGTCGCTCGCTCGGGACACTCCCTCGGGGGATCCAGCGATCACGACTTGTCCGGGAGCGTTGAAGTTGGCCACCCACACGTCGCTGTCGGCCCGTCGGCACGCGACCTCGACGTCCTCGTCGTCGAGTCCGAGAATCGCAGCCATCGTGCCTGGATGTCGTTGGCCGGCGTCATGCATCGCCGCCGCGCGCTCCGCGACGAGGGCGACGCCTTCGTCGAACGACAGCGCGCCCGATGCACACAGAGCGGTGTACTCACCGAGCGAGTGACCTGCGCAGAACCCGGCATCGACACCGAGTCGCTCGACGGCGTCGAGCACGACGAGACTCGAGACGAAAGTGGTCAACTGAGCGTTGCGAGTGTCCTTCAATTCCTCGGCATCGGCGTCGAGTAGGAGCCGAGCAACGTCGCGGCCGGCGACGTCCGACGCTTCGCCCACGAGCTCCCAACTCTCGTGCTCCACCCACGGGCGGCCCATCCCCGGGCGCTGGGACCCTTGGCCGGGAAAAGTGAAGGCGAGCACGTTCGAACGATAATCGGCATGGGTCGGCCGAGTGGGTTACTCCCCAGTAGTCGCATCGAGCGCCACATGACGAGAGGGAGGGGGAGACGGATAGGGTTGCGCCTGCGCCCCGGTAGCCCAACGGCAGAGGCAGCGGCTTCAAACTCCGTACGGTGTGGGTTCGAATCCCACCCGGGGCACTCATTTCGTACACTGCCATCGTGGGACAGCGGATGATCGAGCGTCGGCTCCGGGAGGCTGGGGACCGGTTGCGTCGCCTGCGAGGAGAACTCAGCATCGTGGACGAGCAGCTACGTCACCTGTCCGACGAAGCCGACGACATGGGCCTTCGGGCCCTCGTCTCGGAAACGCCCGGTGCCGACAGCGACTATCGAGAGGCGCGTCGACACGCCGAGGCGATGAAGGTCCACCGCGAACAGGTTGTTGCGTCGATCGCCGAGCTCGAGGCTCGCCAGGATGCTCTCTTGGACCGTCTGACTCGCCAATCCAGCTGACCGGAACCTGCGTCTGGGCTCCTTCTGGAGAGTCCTCTCTGATCCAGCCCTCTCTGGTTGAATGTCCGAGTGAGCATTCGTGTGGTGATCGCCGAAGACGAGGCCATTATTCGCCTCGATCTGAAAGAGACGCTCCTCGAGGAGGGGTACGACGTCGTGGGCGAGGCCGGTCGAGGTGACGTGGCGCTCGAGCTCATTCGGTCGACCCGACCCGATCTCGCGATCCTCGACGTGAAGATGCCGGGAATGGACGGCTTGGAAGTCGCGCGACACGTCGCCGGCGAGCGAATTTGCGGGGTGCTCGTGCTCACCGCGTTCAGTCAGCGAGAGGTGATCGAGCAAGCTCGTGACGCCGGTGCTCTCGCTTATCTGGTCAAGCCGTATCAGAAGAGTGACCTGGTGCCGGCCATCGAAGTGGCGATCGGTCGTTTCCGTGAACTTCAGTCGTTGAGCGGAAGCGTCGATTCACTCGGTGAGCAACTCGAGATTCGCAAGACGATCGATCGGGCCAAGGGTCGTCTCATCGACGAGTTCGGAATGAAGGAACAGGATGCTTTCTCGTTCATTCAGCGAACGGCGATGAAAGAACGAACCCGCATGAAGGACGTCGCCGATCGGATCCTGGCCGGTGACCTGACTCCGTGAGCGACGCTCGGCCGACCGTTCTCGTTCTCGACGGTAATTCGCTCACGTACCGGGCGTTCTTCGGTCTACCCACCGACATGGTCACGGCGAGCGGACAGGTGACCAATGCCGTCTACGGGTTCACCTCGATGCTCGTGACGATGCTGAAAGAGCATCGACCAGCCGGCCTCGTGGTCGCGTTCGATCGCTCCGAGCCGACGTTTCGCCACGAGGCCGAGCCCACGTACAAGGCCCAGCGAGAGTCGGCTCCCGACATCTTGCGACAGCAACTCGGAATCGTTCGCGAACTTCTGGCGGCTCTGGGTGTCACGGTGCTGGAACTGGCCGGCTTCGAGGCCGATGACCTGATCGCCACCGCCGTCGATCGATCGGTCGAGGCTGGTTTCGATGCGATCATCGTCACGGGTGATCGCGACAGCTATCAGTTGGTTCGCGATCCCCATGTGAGGGTGCTCTACAACCGTCGTGGTGTGAGCGACTATGTCCTCTACGACGAAGCCGGTATCGCCGAGCGCACGGGCGTCACCCCCGAGCAATACCCGGCCTACGCAGCGCTCCGTGGCGATCCGAGTGACAACCTTCCTGGGGTACCGGGAGTCGGTGAGAAGACGGCGGCCAAGCTCATCAACAAGTACGGGGGTCTGGACGGAATCTTCGCGAACGTCGATGACCAGACGCCGAAGTTGCGGGCCGCACTGACCGACAACGAACAATTGGCCCGTAAGAACGAGAATCTGATGACGTTGCGTCACGATGTACCGATCGATTTCGATCCGAAGGACTCGGGCATCGAACCCCACTCGGACGAACTTCGCCGGCTTCTCGAATTCCTCGAATTTCGAAGCCTCGGCGATCGCCTCGGCGACGCCTTGGCCGCACTCGGATTTTCCGGAGGATCCGAGTCGGCGCCTCGGGAAGAAGTGTCCGTCGAGGTCCTCGACGGCCTGTCGGCCGATGCCATCGCCGGGCACCTCTCCTCGCTGCCCTCGATCGACGTTGCCGGGGGATGGGTGGGTGAGCCGGGCCGTTCCGAACTTCTCGGATTGGCGGCCACCGTCGGATCGGGCCGAGTGATCTGGATCTCCGCCGCTGATCTGGTCGACGAAACGATCGCGAGCGTCATGTCGTCTTTGGCTGCGCGAGGTCATGACGTGAAACCGTTGTGGCGGTCGTTGCTCCGTCTCGGCCTCGAGCCTCCGACCCTCGTCTTCGACAGCGCCATCGCGTCCTATCTTCTCGATCCGAGTCGATCAACGTCACTGTCGGCTCTCGTCGGAGAGCACTCCGATCACGTGTTGCCCGAGGCCGCAACACCCGATGGTGAGCTCGACCTCGGAGGATCCGACATCGTGACGAGCGTGGCCCATGCGGCGATGTCGGTGGGTCTGGTCGCCGATTCGTTGTCGGCTGCATTGTCCCGAGTGGGAATGTCGTCTCTGTTCGAGGACGTGGAGATTCCTCTCGTCGGGGTACTGGCTCGTATGGAGTCGGTCGGTATCGGCGTGGACGCTGATCGTCTGAAGGACATCGCTCGGCGGTTGACCATCGAGACGGAGGCATTGGCGGCATCTCTGCAAGATCTGGCTGGTGGCCCGTTCAACCCGAACTCACCGGCTCAACTGGCGCGGATCCTCTTCGAAGACAAGGGTCTGAAGCCTCCCAAGAAGACCAAGACCGGTTACTCGACCGATGCGGCAACGCTCGAGAAACTTCGCGACGAATGGCCCGAATTCATCGACGCACTTCTCGAATACCGCGAGCTCGAAAAACTGCGAGGAACCTACGGAGAAGGTTTGCAGTCGGAGATCGCCGACGACGGGCGGATCCACGCGACGTTCCAACAAACCGTGGCCCGCACTGGACGTCTGTCGAGTGAGCACCCGAACCTCCACAACATTCCTGTGCGAACCGAACGAGGTCGTGAGTTCCGCGATGCCTTCGTGCCGGCTTCCGGTTACGTCTTTCTCGTCGCTGATTACAACCAGATCGAATTGCGTTGTATCGCGCACCTGGCCCAGGACCCGGGTCTCATCGACGCCTTCACGAGTGGACGAGACGTGCATCGCGCAACGGCCTCGCAGGTCTTCGGTGTCCCGGAATCCGAGGTGACGTCCGATCAACGGTCCTACGCCAAGATGGTGTCCTACGGGCTGGCCTACGGAATGGAAGCCTTCGGGCTCGCGCAGCGGTTGGCGGTTCCGGTGAGTGAAGCCCAATCGATACTCGACGCGTATTTCGCGGCGTTCCCGAACGTTCACGACTACATGGAGCGAACCGTGGCCGAGGCCCGTGAGCGGGGCTACACCGAGACCCTCTTCGGCCGACGTCGTCCGATTCCCGAACTCCAGAACGCAAATTTCCGTGTTCGGCAAGCGGGCGAGCGACAGGCCATGAATGCCGGAATCCAGGGTCTGGCGGCCGACATCTTCAAAGTCGCTCTGGTTCGGACCGACCAGCACCTTCGTGGGGCACAGAGGTCGAGTCGGCTCGTGCTCCAGGTCCATGACGAAGTCGTCGTAGAAGTCGCCGAGACCGAGCGCGAGGTAGTGGGGGACTCGGTGATCGACATCATGCGACGGGCCGCCGACCTCGACGTCCCCCTCGACGTGAACTTCGCCTGGGGTCACTCCTGGGGTGCGGCCAAGTCGTGAGCGAGTCTCCGAGCGGAGAGCACTGGTTCGAGCCGATCGCCGACCACCTCGGTAAGGCGTATCTCCGCTACTCGTTCACCAAGGGCACCCGGCAGGAGATCGACTTCCTCTGGGAGGTTCTCGAACTCGAACCGGGGTCCCAGGTCCTCGATGTCGGATGTGGGCCGGGACGCCATGCAATCGAACTCGGTCGTCGCGGTGCACGCGTCCACGGAATCGACATCAGTCAGACCTTCGTCGACCTGGCTCGCGAAGCGGCTGCGGCTGAGGGTCTTGGTGGAGTGGTGTTCGACCGTCTGGACGCCCGCGACCTGGCCACGTCGACGACGGTTCCGTCCGATTTCGACGCCGTGATCTGCTTGTGCCAGGGGGCCTTCGGTCTCATGCGGGATCCCGATGACGACCGAATGATCCTGCTCGGAGCAGCCAGTCGCGCCCGACCGGGTGCCGGTCTCGCCCTGTCGGCTTTCAGTTCGTATTTCTCGGTTCGCTACCACGAGGACGCCGATTTCGACGCCGACCTCGGCGTGTCCCACGAGCGCACGGTCGTGAAGTCGGAGGCCGGAGTGGATCGGGACGTCGATCTCTGGACCGGATGTTTCACCCCGAGAGAACTGCGCCTTCTGGCCGGACGAACCGGATGGGCCATCGACGAGATCTGGTCGGTCGATCCGGGTTCGTACCGGCGGGAGAAACCATCCACCGAATCGAGTGAATTCCTGGTTCTGGCCACCCGTGACACCGGTCTCCCGTAGGCAGGGGTCGGATTCAGGGGTAACCTGACCAGGCCCTCGTCGAGGGTGAGTCCATCCGTCCGTTCAACGTTTCACGTCCATTCGAAAGCGCATCCTCTTGTCCGACCTCTTGACCTCCACCAGCCCCATGGGCAACTACGACGCCGACGGCAACTACCAGCCTCGCAAAGTCACCGAAAACGATCTCGACAAGCCCTTTTCGGAAGCCATCGAAGGAACTCTGGTCGAAGTCGAGGATGGCCAGGTCGTGCACGGCACGGTCGTCAAGATCGATCGCGACGAAGTGTTGCTCGACATCGGCTACAAGAGCGAGGGAGTCATCCCGTCGCGCGAACTGAGCATTCGTAACGACGTCGATCCGAACGAGATCGTCAAGCTCGGCGAGAGCGTCGAAGCTCTGGTCCTTCAGAAGGAGGACAAAGAAGGTCGTCTGATCCTTTCGAAGAAGCGCGCTCAGTACGAGCGAGCCTGGGGTGACATCGAAAAGAAGAAGGAAGCCGACGAGATCGTCGAAGGCCTCGTCATCGAGGTCGTCAAGGGTGGCCTCATCGTCGACATCGGACTGCGCGGCTTCCTCCCGGCCTCGTTGGTCGAACTGCGCCGAGTGCGCGATCTGCAGCCTTATGTGGGCAAGGTTCTCCAAGCCAAGATCATCGAGCTCGACAAGAATCGAAACAACGTGGTGTTGTCGCGACGGGCTTTCCTCGAGGAGACGCAGAAGGAGGCCCGCGACGGCTTCCTGTCGAACCTCAAGGTCGGCGACGTTCGGGACGGTGTCGTGTCGAGTGTGGTCGCCTTCGGAGCCTTCGTCGATCTGGGCGGAATGGACGGTCTGATTCACGTGTCGGAACTGTCGTGGAATCACGTCGATCATCCGAACGACGAAGTGAAGGTCGGCGACCAGGTGACCGTGAAGGTTCTCGACATCGACTACGACCGTGAGCGAATCAGCCTGTCGCGTAAGCAGACGCAGAAGGACCCGTGGGAAGTCTTCGCTTCCTCGCACGAGGTCGGTCAACTCGTCTACGGACGGGTCACCAAACTGGTTCCGTTCGGTGGTTTCGTTCAGGTCGGAGAGGGAATCGAAGGTCTCGTCCACATCTCGGAGATGAGCACGCAGCACGTCGATGCCCCCGAGCAGGTCGTGACCCCGGGCGAAGAGCTCTGGGTGAAGATCATCGACCTCGACGTTCCCCGCCGTCGTATCAGCCTGAGTATCAAGCAGGCGGCCGAGGGTGGCGAACTCGCCGAGGAGTACCGGACGCACTTCGAGGTCGACGAGCACGGCAACTGGACCACGGGCGCCGACGATGCGTCTCGTGAGTCGACGTGGGCCGAGTACTACGGCGATACCGCCGAGGCACCGGCTGCCGAAGCCACCGAAGCCTGATCAGATCCGCTCGATCCGAACCAGTCCCAGTCGGGCCGCTCGGACGAGGGCCTGGGTTCGGTCGTCGACGTCGAGTTTGTCGTACACGGCCGCCAGATGGTTCTTGACCGTCTTTTGGCTGATGAAGAGTCGCTCGGCGATCTCGGTCGTCGATGCACCATCGGCGACGAGTTGGAGAACCTCGCTCTCGCGTTCGGTGAGAAGGGTGTCTCCGTTCGGAGGTTCGGGAGATTCGTCGAGGATTCTCCGAATGTCGCTCGACACCGCGATGTCTCCATCGAGTGCGCTGCCGATAGCGGCTTCGATCTCGTCCAGCTCGCAGTCCTTGCTCAGATAGCCCCGTGCCCCGCTCGCCAGTGCGTGCCGTACCGTCATTGCGTCGACGTGCATCGAGAGCATCACGATTCGACGTCGTCGGTCGGCGGCCAAGATCTCCTTCAACGCCGCGATGCCGTCCCCGTTCGGCATGGCGACGTCCATGAGGACGAGATCGGGCTCGTGTTGGCGAGTGAGTCGAACGGCCTGGTCCCCACCGTTGGCCTCACCGACGACGAGGTGACCGAGCCCACGTAGGTGGTGGGCGAGCAACGTCCGAAAGAGTCCGTGATCGTCGGCCACGACGATCCGAGCAGATGTTGCCTCGATCATGCGTGGAGAGTACCGAGAAGAGATCCCGAGATCCGCTCGCCCTCTGCGACGTGGGGACGGAGGGCCTAACGTGCAGTCATGATTCTCGTCGGACTCACAGGCGGTATCGGTTCCGGTAAGTCGACCGTGTCGGCGCTGCTCGCTCAGCGAGGGGCCGTGATCGTCGATGCCGACGCCATCACCCGTGAGGTTCAGCAACCGGGATCGCCGGTCCTCACCGAATTGGCCGAGTGCTTCGGATCGAACGTGATCGCCGATGACGGCGGTCTCGACCGTGCCGCAGTTGCATCGGTCGTCTTCGGCGACCCCGAGGCTCTGAAGAAATTGAACGCGATCGTGCATCCGGCGGTTGGTCGCCTCATGAACGATCGAATCATCGAACAGCGAAGCACCGACAATGTGGTGATCCTCGACATTCCCTTGCTCACCGAGAACCCCCGAGAGGGCCTCCAGGGTCGAATCGTTGTCGACGTGCCGGTCGAGACGCAGGTCGAGCGTTTGGTTCGATTCCGTGGATTCTCGGAGGAGGATGCTCGGGCTCGTATCGCTCGTCAGGCGGCCCGGGAGGAGCGATTGGCGGCCGCTGACTTCGTCGTCGACAACAGCGGCGCGCCCGAGGACCTGGAGTCCCAAGTCGATCGTTTGTGGGCCTGGCTGACGTCACTCCCGCAACTTCCCAACGACTACGAACCGATTCTGCCCACGTCGCGACCACCGGCGTCATGACCACCGACCGTCTCCTTCGAGTCGTCTCCGAATTCGAGCCAGCCGGTGATCAGCCGGCGGCGATTCGCGACCTGTCGGCGGGGGTGGAGGCCGGACTTCGATTCCAGACTCTTCTCGGTATCACCGGCTCCGGTAAGAGTGCAACGATCGCCTGGACGATCGAACGGGTCCAGCGTCCGACTCTGATCCTGGCGCCGAACAAGAGCCTTGCCGCTCAGTTGGCTCAGGAGATGCGGGAGTTCTTTCCGGACAACCGAGTCGAATACTTCGTCAGTTACTACGACTACTACCAGCCCGAGGCCTACATCGCCTCGAGCGACACGTACATCGAGAAGGATTCGTCGATCAACGACGAGATCGACCGTCTGCGTCACTCGGCAACAGCTGCTCTTCTCACACGTCGCGACACGATCGTCGTCGCTTCGGTGTCGTGCATCTACGGAATGGGAAACCCCGACGAATATCGAGGTCAGCTGCTCGAGTTGCATTGCGGTGTCGACTACGACATGCGCAGTGTCCTTCGCCGATTGGTCGACCTCCAGTACGACCGAAACGACATGGCACTCGGACGAGGGAATTTTCGGGTTCGTGGTGACACGATCGAGATCCACCCGGCGTACGAAGAGTCGGTCCTGCGAGTCGAGATGTTCGGCGACACGGTCGATCGACTCACGATGATCGATCCTCTGACCGGCGAGACCCTTCGCGAACTGAGCGAAGTGTTGGTCTTTCCGGCGACGCACTACGTCGCTGGTGACGAGCGGATGCGTCGAGCAGTTCTCGGTATCGAGGCGGAGTTGCAGGAGCGCCTGCAAGTTTTCGAAAAGGACGGAAAACTGCTCGAGGCTCAACGCTTGCGGATGCGTACTCAGCACGACCTAGAGATGATTCAAGAGGTCGGCTATTGCAACGGAATCGAGAACTATTCGATGCACATCGACGGACGTCGCCCCGGGGAACCTCCGTTCACCCTTCTCGATTACTTTCCGAAGGACTACCTCCTCGTGATCGACGAGAGTCATGTGGCCGTTCCGCAGCTACACGGTCAATTCGCCGGCGATCGAAGCCGCAAGGACGTCCTCGTCGAGCACGGATTTCGCCTTCCGAGTGCCCGCGACAACCGCCCCCTTCAATTCGATGAGGTGATGGAACGTCTCAACCAGGTCGTCTTCCTCTCGGCAACTCCCGGCCCGTACGAACTCGAGGTCTCCGAACGAGTGGTCGAGCAGATCGTGCGTCCGACCGGTTTGGTCGATCCCGAAGTGATCGTGAAACCCACCAAGGGTCAGATCGACGATCTGATCGCGCAGATCGAGGACCGCATCGGTCGTGGTGATCGAGTGCTCGTGACCACGCTCACCAAGAAGATGGCCGAAGACCTCACCGATTACCTCCTGGAGCACGGACTTCGCGTTCGGTACCTTCACAGCAACGTCGACACCATTCAACGGATCGAGATCCTTCGCGCACTTCGTCTGGGAGAGTTCGACGTCCTGGTTGGGATCAACCTGCTTCGAGAGGGTCTCGACCTTCCGGAAGTGAGTCTGGTGGCCATTCTCGATGCCGACAAGGAAGGTTTCCTCCGCAGTGAAACATCGCTGATCCAGATGATCGGACGTGCGGCGCGAAACGTCGACGGCCAGGTCATCATGTACGCCGACCAAGTGACACCTTCGATGCAACGAGCGATCGGGGAGACCAATCGACGACGAGGGCTGCAAGTGGCCTACAACACCGAGCACGGAATCAACCCTCAGACCATTCGCAAGGCGGTCGGCGACATCTTGTCGATGTTGAGGCCGGAGGGCGAATCGGCTCCTGTTCCCGGAAAGGATCGGCGGCGACAGCGGGAGAGGGATCGAGTCCAGAGAGAACTGCGGACTCTGCCCCAACAGGAGATGGCTCGGCTCGTTCAGACTCTCGAGGAAGAGATGCACGAGGCGGCCGCCGATCTGCGATTCGAGTACGCCGCTCGGTTGCGTGACGAAATCAACGAACTTCGTCGAGAAATGAAGGATGCGGGTTAGGGGGCGTTCGGGTCTCCATCGGTAATGTCGGCCGGGTGTCCGACCAGCTGATCGTCCGGGGGGCCCGGGAGCACAATCTCAAGAACCTGAGTGTCGATCTGCCTCGCGACAAGATCGTGGTGTTCACGGGATTGTCGGGCAGTGGAAAGTCATCTCTGGCGTTCGACACGATCTACGCCGAGGGGCAGCGGCGATACGTGGAGTCCCTCAGTGCCTATGCCCGTCAGTTCCTGGGGCAGATGGACAAGCCCGATGTCGACGTCATCGAGGGTCTGTCACCGGCGATCTCCATCGACCAGAAATCGGCGAGTCGAAACCCACGTTCGACGGTGGGAACCATCACCGAGGTGTACGACTACCTGCGCCTGCTGTACGCGCGCATCGGGGTCCAGCATTGTCCGAAGGACGGCAATCGGCTGGCGCGTCAGACTCCGCAGCAGATCGTCGACCGAGTGCTCGCTCTCGACGAAGGAACGCGCTTCCAAGTCCTCGCCCCTGTGGTGCGGGGTCGCAAGGGTGAATACGAGACTCTCCTGAACGACGTTGCCGGTCAAGGTTTCGTTCGAGCCCGAGTCGACGGAGAAACCGTCGACATCACCGAATTCCTCGATCGGCCCACAAAGCTCGCGCGGTACGAACAGCACACGATCGAGATCGTCGTCGATCGGTTGGTCAACAAAAAGGGCATCGAGAGGCGACTCACCGACAGCCTCGAAACGGCCCTTCGCCTCGCTGACGGCGTCGCCGAGGTCGAGATCGTCTCCGACTCCGATCCGGAACTCCTGACGTTCAGCCAGCACCTGGCTTGCCCGAAATGCGGTTCGTCGTACGACGAACCGGCTCCTCGAAGCTTCTCCTTCAACTCTCCGTACGGAGCCTGTGAGACATGTGATGGTTTGGGCACGACCTTCGAAGTCGACCCCGAGCTCGTCGTACCCGACCCTGATCTCGCTCTGAGTGAGGGTGCCATTGCGCCCTGGCGCAGCGCTCACACCGGGTTCTTCCAACGCATTCTGGAGTCGGTCGCCGAGGACCACGACATCGACCTCGATCGGCCATGGTCGAAACTGTCGGCCAAATCACGCAAGATCGTTCTTCAGGGTCTTCCCGGAACGATGACGGTTCGCTTCAAGAATCGATACGGGCGGGTACGCCAGTTCAACACAACCTTCGAGGGTGTGATTCCCTGGATCAAGCGGCGTCATGAATCAGCCGAGAGCGACTGGTCCCGTGAGCAGTACGAGGGATACATGCGTCAGGTGCCGTGTTCGGCCTGTGGTGGGGCGCGTCTCAAGCCGTCGACATTGGCGGTCACGGTGAACGGCCGGAACATTTCCGAAGTCTGCGATCTTCCGATCTCCGAGTCGGCGTCGTTCCTTCGAGGTCTCGAATTGTCGGAGCGCGATCGAATGATCGCCGAGCGAGTGGTGAAGGAGATCGACGCCCGTCTCGGCTTCCTTCTCGACGTCGGTCTCGACTACCTCACCCTGTCGCGTTCCGCCGGAACCCTGGCGGGAGGTGAGGCGCAGCGAATTCGTCTGGCCAGTCAGATCGGGTCGGGCCTCGTCGGAACCCTCTATGTTCTGGACGAGCCGTCGATCGGGCTGCACCAGCGTGACAATCGACGACTGATCGACACCCTGCTTCGGCTTCGCGATCTGGGGAACACGGTTCTGGTGGTCGAACACGACGAAGAAACGATCCGCGAGAGTGACTGGATCGTCGACATCGGGCCCGGAGCGGGTGAGCACGGTGGCGAGGTCGTGTACAGCGGTCCGGTCAAAGGAATTCTGAAGTGTAAGGAGTCGGTGACCGGGCAGTACCTGGCCGGGAAGAAGTCGATCCCTGTTCCAGAAGTGCGTCGTCAACCGGGAGATCAGTGGCTCGAGATCGTCGAGGCGCGTGAACACAATCTGAAGAACCTCGACGTCCGGATTCCACTGGGCTGTTTCGTGGCGGTCACCGGAGTGTCGGGTAGCGGAAAGAGCACGTTGGTGCGCGACATCCTCCTGCCCGTCCTGATGCAGAAGATCTACAAGTCGAAAGAAGCGCCCGGAAAGCACAAGAGAGTGAACGGTGTCCATCACCTCGACAAGGTGATCGACATGGATCAGTCCCCGATCGGGCGGACGCCTCGGTCGAATCCGGCGACCTACACCGGAGTCTTCGACGCCATACGAAAGCTCTTCGCCACCACCGCCGAGGCGAAGGTCAGGGGCTACCAACCCGGGCGCTTCTCGTTCAACGTGCAGGGCGGACGTTGTGATGCCTGCTCGGGTGACGGGACCATCCGAATCGAGATGCACTTCCTTCCGGACGTGTACGTTCCGTGCGAAGTGTGCAAGGGCGCGCGATACAACCGTGACACCCTCGAGATCGCCTTTAAGGGGAAGAACATCTCGGACGTTCTCGACATGCCGATCGAAGAGGCGCTGCACTTCTTCTCCAATCAGCCGTCGATCGCCCGCCACATGCAGACACTCGTGGATGTCGGCCTCGGATACGTGAGGCTGGGCCAATCGGCTCCCACGTTGTCGGGTGGTGAAGCGCAGCGAGTCAAGCTGGCGACCGAACTCGCCAAGCGAAGCACCGGCCACACGATCTACCTCCTCGACGAGCCGACCACCGGGCTCCACTTCGAGGACGTGCGACGTCTTTTGACCGTTCTGTCGCGGTTGGTCGATCAGGGAAACACCGTGCTCGTGATCGAACACAATCTCGACGTGATCAAGACCGCCGACTGGATCGTCGATCTCGGCCCCGAAGGGGGACACGGCGGTGGCACGGTCGTCGCCGAGGGCGCGCCCGAGGTGGTCGCGAAGACGAAGGGGAGTCACACCGGCCGCTTCCTGGCCGATCTGCTGTCGCCCACGGCCTGAGGGTGCACTCCTAGGCTGACGTCATGCGCGAGCGTCCGACCGGAATTCCCGACTCTCCGGGCTCGTATCAGTTCAAGGATCCTCACGGGCGAGTGATCTATGTCGGAAAGGCCAGCAGCCTTCGCTCGCGCTTGTCGAGTTATTTCCAGGATCCGTCCCTTCTGCATCCGCGCACGGCTCAGATGGTCGCCGAGGCCGAATCGGTCGAGTGGATCACCGTTCGCAACGAACTCGAAGCCCTGATGCTCGAGTACACGCTCATCAAGGAGCATCGTCCTCGCTACAACATTCGCCTGCGAGACGACAAGAGCTATCCATTCCTCGCCGTGACCGTCGACGAAGAATGGCCGCGTGCCTTCGTGATGAGAGGCACTCGCCGCAAGGGAACTCGGTACTTCGGGCCCTTCGCCCACGCATACGCGATTCGAGACACCCTCGATCTCCTTCTGCGAACCTTTCCGATCCGTACCTGTAGTGACGGCAAGTTCGAGCAACATCGCCGCTTGGGTCGGCCGTGTCTGCTGTATCACATCGAGAAATGCAGCGGTCCGTGCGTCGGTGGAGTCGAGACCGATTCGTACGTATCGTTGGTTCGTGATCTGTGCAAATTCCTCGACGGTGACACCGACGGTGTCGTCAGCGAACTTCGCGAGCAGATGGAACGAGCTTCGCAAGCTCTCGAATTCGAACGAGCTGCTCGCCTGCGGGATCGTCTGCAGTCCGTCGAACGAGCGGTCGAGAAGCAACAGATGGTGGCCGAACGGGACGAGGATTTCGATGCGATCGCAGTGGTCGACGACGATCTGGAAGCCGCAGTGCAGGTCTTCTACGTCAGGCGGGGCCGGGTCGTCGGCCGCAAAGGTCTGGTGATCGACAAGGTCGAAGATCTGACGCCCTCCGGACTGGGTCACCGAATCGTCGAGCTTCTGTACGGGGACGAACCCGTACTCGGCACACCCCCGGCTCTCCTCGTCGAGACCGAACCGGACCGTGTTGAGGTTCTCGAGGAGTGGCTGTCCAATCGTCGGGGGACGAAGGTGAGTGTTCGAGTTCCGAAGAGAGGGGACAAGCGCACCCTTCTCGAGACGGCCCGAATGAACGCCAAGGAAGAGTTCACTCGCCACCGGATCAAGAGGGCCAGTGATCACAACAGTCGGAGTCGAGCCCTGACCGAGATTCAAGACGCACTCGCACTTCCCGACGCACCACTTCGTATCGAGTGTTACGACATGGCCCATCTCCACGGAACCGATTACGTGGGATCGATGGTCGTGATGGAGGATGGGCTGCCGGCCAAACGCGAATACCGACGATTCAAGATCAAGACCGTCGACGGGAATGACGACTACGCAGCGATGCGCGAGGTGCTCACTCGCCGACTGTCGGCCTATCTGAGTGAGCGTGACGAAATGCTCGGCGACGAAGGGTCCGGACCTCGTCGATTCGCCTATCCACCCCAATTGCTCCTTGTCGACGGCGGACGGGGGCAGTTGTCCGTGGCCGTCGACGTCGTCAAGCGTCTCGGTCTCGACTCCGAGATCCCGGTCGCCGCATTGGCCAAGAAGTTCGAAGAGGTTTTCGTGCCCGATCGCGATGTTCCGATCGTCTTCGCTCGCGGAAGCGAAGGTCTGTTCATGCTTCAGCGAATTCGTGACGAAGCGCACCGTTTCGCCAATACGTTTCACCGTGAGCTGCGGAGCAAGCGAATGACTTCCGGCTCATTGTCCGGGATACCAGGTCTCGGAGAGGCCCGGCAGAAGAGGTTGGTGAAGACCTTCGGCGGAGTGAACGCCGTGAAGGCGGCCTCCCTCGAAGACCTGTTGGCGGTGTCGTGGCTGCCGAGCGCGGTCGCTCACGCGGTTCACGAGAAGTTCCACGGTCCGGAGAACGTCGTTCAGGAGAAGTGAGGCAGAACTTCGGCTCGGAACATCTCGTAGGAACCACGACGTTCGGAGGGATCGCTCCCGAGGGTGAAATCAGGAACGATGACTTCGTCGAAGCCTGCTTGGATGAATTGTCCGATGGCTTCGACGAAGGTCTCGACGCCACCGGCGATCGAACGATCGAACGGGGCGACGGCCAGGACGGATTCGGCCGTCGTGCGATCGGGGGTCGGAAAGAAGAGGGCTTGAACGGACCGATGGAGTGATTTCGGATCCCGTCCGTGCCTCTCGCATGCCTGGTCGATGACGGCCGCTTTGGTGGCCGCGACCTCCGGAGTGCCCCATGTGTTCCATTCGTCGGCCGTCGTGACGGTGATCCGCGACATACGTGGCCCACCGGTTCCGACCATGATCGGGAGACGGCCCTGGACGGGCGATGGACGACATGGCGCGTCGACGATCTGGAAATGGCGGCCGGAGAACGTGGTCCGATCCTGGGTCAACAGACTCCTGACGACGGCGATCGCCTCTTCGAATCGATCGACTCGCTCGCGATTGTCGAGGAGCGGAATTCCGTAGGCGCGATGCTCGTTCACTTGCCAACCAGCACCGATTCCGAGGGTGAGGCGACCCTTGCTGATGCGATCGATCGTGGCGGCCGTATTGGCGAGCAAGGCCGGGTGGCGCACGGTCGTCGGCGAGACGAGAGAACCGATTCGAATTCGTTCGGTCACCGCTGCCGTGGCCGAGAGAATCGACCAGATCTCATGAACGTCACCGTCGGCTACCGAACCGTCCTCGGTGTTCGGCATGAAGTGATCGGCGTACCACAGACAATGCCAGTGACCGTCGTCGACGAATTCGGCGAGGGAACGAACCTCGGGCCAGGAACGCTCCGGAGAGGGCCACACCGAGAAGAGAGTCATGGTCGGACCCTAGTGATCGCCCTCTGGACCTAAGGTGATTCGGTGAGTGATGGCTTGTGGGAGGACAATGCTGCGTGGTGGATCGACGGATTCACCGACGGAGCGGATCCGGAGTACGAGGAACAGATCGTTCCGATGGCCGTCGCCGACCTCGCCGGTTACCGCACGATCCTCGACGTCGGTTGCGGAGACGGCCAGATCGGCCGGGCCCTGATGCGCGCTCACGGATCGCACGTCGTCGGAATCGATCCCACGTGGAATCAGATCACGGTCGCCAAGGAGCGAAGCGTGCTCGAGAACGGATCGGTGATGTCGGTCGCACGCGCCGGAGCCGATCGCCTTCCCTTCGCCGACGGTTCGTTCGATGCCGTGGTGGCGTGTCTGGTGTTCGAACACATACGCGAAGTCGACTCGGCCATCGAAGAGGTCGCGCGCGTCCTGCGCCCTGGTGGCCGCTTCTCGTTCTTCTTGAACCATCCGCTCCTTCAGACGCCCGGAAGCGGGTGGATCGACGACCAGATCCTCGATCCACCCGAGCAGTATTGGCGGATCGGTCCGTATCTGATCGAAGAAGAGAGTGTGGAAGAGGTCGAAAAGGACGTCTTCATTCCCTTCATTCATCGGCCTCTGTCTCGCTACGTGGGAGCCCTGGTCAGAGAAGGCCTCGTCATCACCGGACTGGCCGAGCCGGCGCCGCCGGCCGGCTTCCTCGCTCGCGCCTCCGAGTACGAGGCCGCGGCGACGATTCCTCGACTGTTGCATCTGCGAGCCGACAAACGCTGAATCGTTCTCCTGATCGTCTCGCCAGGTCGTCTCTCCACATCGACTCCCCATCACCTTGCTAGCGTCATCGTCAGTGGCCGACATCTTGGTGATCACAGGAATGTCCGGAGCCGGTCGTAGCGCGACGGCGGCGGTCCTCGAGGATCTCGGGTGGTACGTCGTGGACAACCTTCCGACGACGCTCGTCGACACCATCGTCGAGTTGGCGAGCCAACCGTCGTCGTCGATCGAGAAGCTGGCGCTCGTGGCCGGTCGTCAACACCTCGAACTGATGCCCAAGGTCGCTGGTCTGCGATCGGCTGGGCACCGCGTCCGAGTCGTGTATCTCGACGCCTCCGACCACGAACTGGTCAATCGGTACGAGGCGACCAGGCGCCGACATCCACTCTCCAGTGAAGTGGACGGTCTCCTGGAGGCGATCCAGAAGGAGCGGGTTCTCCTCGAATCGATCAAGGCCGATTGCGACCTCTCGATCGACACCACCGACCTCAACGTTCATCAGCTCAAATCCCGCCTTCTCGACGTCTTCGAGACGAGTGGAACCGACCGCCTCGAGGTCACGGTGGAGTCGTTCGGCTTCAAATACGGGATCCCCCTCGACGCCGACATGGTGATGGACGTGCGTTTCCTCCCCAATCCCCACTGGGAGGAGACACTCCGTCCGCTCACGGGCCTCGACGAGCCGGTTCGGCGGTTCGTGCTCGAGCAGGGGGCGGCCGGTCGGTTCGTCGACGACCTCGTGACGCTCATCAGCGGAGTTCTTCCCGAATTCGTTCGCGAGGGCAAGAGTTATCTCACGGTCGCCGTGGGCTGCACCGGGGGTCGACATCGGTCGGTCGCCGTCGCCGAAGAGGTGGCCAATCGGCTCCGTCGAACGGGGCAGCCGGTTCGAACCGGTCATCGTGACGTTGGTCGCTGATCACCAGGAGATACGGAGCCACGGGGGGCCTCGGAACTAGGTTTTCCGGCGAAGAGTCGGGTCCTTCCGACGGAAAGGGGCGTCATGGTCGTTCGAGTGGGAATCAACGGCTTCGGTCGAATCGGTCGGAATTTCTTTCGGGCGGTACGGAGTCGTGGAGCCGACGTCGAGATCGTGGCGGTGAACGATCTGGGCTCGCTCGAGACGATGGCGCACCTGTTGAAGTACGACTCGGTTCTCGGCGTTCTCCCGAACGAGATCAAGGCGACCGCCGAGGGAATTTCCATCGACGGTCGGAGTATCAAGGTGCTGAGCGAGCGAGATCCCAAGAACCTTCCGTGGGGTGACCTCGGTGTCGATCTCGTGATCGAAAGTACCGGAATCTTCACGAAGCGCGATACGGCGGCTGCACACCTGGACGGTGGTGCGCCATTGGTGGTCGTCTCCGCTCCGTGCGACAACGCCGATGCCACGTTCGTGTATGGGGTCAATCACGACGATTTCGATCACTCTCGGCACAAGGTGGTGTCGAACGCCAGTTGCACGACCAATTGCTTCGTACCGCTCGTGAAGGTGCTCGACGATGCATTCGGAGTGAGTGAAGGGCTGATGCAAACCGTTCACGCGTACACCGGAGACCAGATGCTCGTCGACGGGCCGCACAAGGATCTGCGCCGGGCTCGCGGAGCGGCGATCAACATCGTTCCGACGAGCACGGGAGCAGCTCGCGCCACGAGCCTCGTTCTCGAGAGCATGAAGGGCAAGCTCGACGGAACGTCGCTGCGGGTTCCGGTGCCCACGGGTTCGATCGTGGACTTCACGGTCAACTTGAACACCTCGGCTTCCGTCGACGAGATCAATGGAGCGTTCAAGAAGGCCGCCGAGTCCTCTCCATTGAAGGGTGTGCTTCGCTACACCGAAGATCCGATCGTCTCGAGTGACATCGTGACCGATCCTCACAGCAGCATCTTCGATGCCGGTCTGACGGCGTCGATGGGCAAGATGGCCAAGGTCCTGGCGTGGTACGACAACGAGTGGGGTTACAGCAATCGCCTCGTCGATCTCACGCTGCACGCCGGTGCGCGCATCGAACGCTCGGCTTGATGATCGGCGATCTCCCGACCCTCGAGGATCTCGGTGACGTCTCCGGACGTCGGGTCCTGGTTCGGACCGATTTCAACGTTCCTCTCGAGGCCCGGCCCGACGGAGGTCGTCGGATCACCGACGATTTCCGAATCCGCGCCGCTTTGCCCACGATCGAGTGGCTGACGGAGCGGGGAGCGCACGTCGTGTGTGCGAGCCATCTCGGTCGGCCGAAGGGAACTCCGGACGAGCGCTATTCCATGGCGCCGGTGGCCGAGCGTCTTGCGGAACTGGCGCCCGGCGTCGAACTGCTCGAGAACCTTCGTTTCGATGCCGGAGAAGAAGGTGATTCCCCGGCCTTCGTGGAGCGACTGGTCGAGGGAGTCGACATGTACGTCGACGATGCCTTCGGGGCCGCGCATCGATCGCACGCGTCGATCGTCGGCCCGCCTCGCACCCTGCCCTCGGCGATGGGGCGATTATTGGCCCGTGAAGTCGAGGTTCTTCTCGAACTTCGGCGTCGTCCGAAGCATCCGTTCGTCGCAGTTCTCGGTGGTTCGAAGATCTCCGACAAGCTAGGCGTCGTCGAAGCACTGCTCGAAGTGGTCGACGGGTTGGTCATCGGAGGTGCGATGTGCTTCACCTTTCTGGCCGCTCAGGGTCATTCGATCGGCGATTCCTTGTTCGAACCCGAACAGGTCGAGACCTGTCGTCGACTGCTCGAGACGGGGAAGGCGATACATCTTCCCGAAGACATCACCGGAGTCGATGCCGACGGCAACTACGCCACGTTCGGGCGACGACTTCCTCCGGGTGCCAAAGGTTTCGACATCGGGCCCGGTTCGGCAGCGGCGTTCAGTGACATCATCATGGAGGCGCGTACCGTCTTCTGGAACGGCCCGATGGGCATGTTCGAGGACGAGCGTTTCGCCAAGGGAACGCGAACGATCGCTGAAGCCATGGCCGAAACGAAGGCGTTCACGGTGGTCGGCGGTGGAGATTCGGCGGCCGCGTTGGCCCAATTCGGTCTCGACGATCGGATCGATCATGTGTCGACCGGTGGAGGCGCGTCCCTCGAACTCCTCGAACTGGGAGACCTTCCCGGACTCGCCGCTCTCAGAAAGGCACCCAATGTCGTCCAAGCATGACCGTCGCCCTCTCGTCAGTGGCAACTGGAAGATGAACCTCAACCATTTCGAGGCGATCCAGATCGTGCAGAAGTTGAGTTATCTCGTGACGAAGGACGATTTCGAACAAGTCGACGTCACGATTCACCCTCCATTCACCGACCTTCGTAGCGTTCAGACGCTGATCGAGGCCGACGAATTGCGGTTCGTTCTCGGCGCTCAGAACTGCCATCACGAGAAGTCCGGGGCCTTCACCGGGGAGATAGCCGCACCTTTCCTGGCCAAACTCGGCGTGCGGTACGTGATCTGCGGCCACAGCGAACGCCGTCAGATGTTCGGTGAGTCCGATGCGGTCGTGGCCGCCAAGGTTGCGGCAGTGCTGTCCCATGGCATGACGCCGATCGTGTGCGTGGGTGAGACCCAGGGGGAACGAGAAGCGGGCTCGACGATCGATCGAGTCACGTCACAGGTTCGGGAGTCCCTGTCCGGGTGCAACGCCGGCCAGGTGGCCGGCCTCGTGGTGGCCTACGAGCCGATCTGGGCCATCGGAACCGGGTTGACCGCCACGGCCGACGATGCTCAGACCGTGTGCGCATCGATTCGTCGGACCGTTTCCGATGGTTGGGGTTCCGACACGGCCGAGCAGGTCAGGATCCAGTATGGAGGGTCGGTCAAGGCCGGAAATATCGCCGAGATCATGGATGGTCCCGATGTCGACGGAGTGCTCGTCGGAGGGGCCAGTCTCGATCCCGACGAGTTCGCTCGGATCGTTCAGTTCCCACAGCACGTCCGCTGATCGGGCGCTCGCGAGCGAACCCCGCCTCTTGATTCTCGACGAGCCGGTTTCGGCCCTCGACGTGAGCATTCAGGCCGGTGTGGTCAATCTCTTGGAGGACCTACAGGATCGTCTCGGTTTGGCGTTCGTGTTCATCGCTCATGACCTGTCGGTCGTGAGACACATCTCCGACAAGGTGGCCGTGATGTATCTCGGCAAGTTGGTCGAGATGGCCGATGCCGAAACTCTGTACGAGCGAGCCGCTCATCCCTATACCCAGGCACTCCTGTCGGCGATCCCGGTGCCCGATCCCGTGGCGGAGAGGGGTCGGCGTCGAATCATGCTCGAAGGTGACGTCCCGTCGCCCATCGACCCTCCGTCCGGGTGCCGGTTCCGGACGCGATGCCCGAGGGCCGAATCGCGCTGCGCAGACGAGGAGCCCGCCCTCGTCGACCGTGGTCAGGGCCACCCAGTGGCCTGCCACTTTCCGGGTTGAGGCGTTAGGATCGACGTTCGTGCGTGATCTGGTGATGTATGTGATGGTCGTGATCAACGTCCTGTCGACGATCGGTATGGTCGCCGGGATCCTCATGCACAGTGGCAAGGGTGGCGGCCTCTCCGACATGTTCGGTGGTGGCGGTGGTGCCGCCCTCGGGTCGGCGGCCGCCGAACGGAACCTCAATCGCATCACGTTCGTCTTCGTCCTCGTGTGGGTGGTGTCGATCCTCAGTCTGGGTTTCCTTCTCGTTCGTTGACGGTTGGTCGCCCGAACGTCGTCCCGGTATCGTGACGGCTCTCGTCGAAGTGGCGGAATAGGCAGACGCGCTAGCTTGAGGGGCTAGTGATCGTAAGATCGTGGGGGTTCAAGTCCCCCCTTCGACACAGGTGAGACTCGGTGGTTCCGGTGACGAATATTCACGGCCGGGGTCGGAAGTGGGTACCAGATTTCCACTACGGTCGCAGGGTGCTCCGGCGTCTCCTCGCTCTTGTACTGATCGTTTCGTCCGTGGTCACGGCTTCGTCGTTCCGGGTCGCCGCCGAGCCTTCTTCTGATGACGACGATTCGCTTCGCCCGATGATCGTGGGTGGCGTGCCGGCCGAACCCAAGTGGGGATCCGTCGTGGTGCGCATCGACATCGGTGGATCGCTGTGCAGCGGGACCCTCATCAGTCAGCAATGGGTTCTGACGGCGGGCCACTGTATCGAGGATCGTGCGACAGTGTACGTGGGGTCGACGTCGGTTCCGAGCCTCGGTTCAGTCGGCGGGGCTACCGGCTACGCCCATCCGTATTACTCGTACAACTCCTTTCAATTGATCTACGACTTCGGCTTGTATCGCCTCGACGCGCCAGCAGCGATCGACGCTGGTTCCCTGCCCCGTTTGGCTTCCTACGACGACACCAGTTCGTGGGCTCCCGGGACTCCGGTTCAAGCGATCGGATGGGGTGTCACGAGTCCGGGTGGCAGCGTGTCGCCGACCATGCTCAGTGGAGCCATGCAGATCGTCGACAAGTCGAGTTGTTCCGACCTCGACCTGTCGCTTGGCAATGTGTTCGATGCTAGTACCGCCATCTGTACGTTCGCCGTCGGGGTGTCGTCGTGCAACGGCGATTCGGGAGGGCCGGTTGTCGCCAACGTCGGCGGGGTCGACACGGTGGTCGGTGTGACGAGCTACGGACCGGTGGCCTGTAACGGTCATTCCGTAGCGGCCTGGACACCCAGTGCTCTCACCTGGATACGGTCGAAGACCGGTCTGGCACTCGGGTCAGGAGCGGGTCCGCCCTCCACTGGTCTCGAGATCACTCGCGTCTTCGGCCTCGACCGGTACGAAACCGCAGCCGCGGTCGGTGCGATCTGGGAGGAAGCCGGAACGGTCTTCGTGGCCACCGGCGCCAAGTTCCCCGACGCGTTGGCCGCCGGCGCCGCCGCGACTGCGTACGGGGTTCCGGTTCTGCTCGTACGACCCGACTCGATACCCGAGGCGACCCGTCTGCTCCTCGAGCGAATTGCCCCGACCACCATCGTTCTGGCCGGAGGTCCCGCCGCGATCAGCGTGGCCGTCGAGGATCAGTTACGTGCGCTCACCGGAGCAACCATCGAACGGGAAGGGGGCCTCGACCGCTACGAAACGGCCGACTTGCTCACCGGTGACGCCTGGGACGGCTACGTGAGCGATCGAATCTGGGTTGCGAGCGGACGTGATTTCGCCGACCCGCTCATCGCATCGACGGCCGCGGCCGTGTTCGGGGACGCTTTCGTCCTGATCGATGGACTCCGTCCTTTGCCGGCGTTCACCAAGGATCGTCTCACGTCCTTGGCACCCAGTCGGATCACCGTCGTGGGCTCGGTCGATGCCTTCGCTGCGACGACGCTCGACGAGCTGGCCACTTTCGCAACGGTGACGACGGTCGCCGACCCCGATGTCACGAAACGTTCGGTCGACGTGTGGGCCGATCTCGAGGTGTCGGAATGGGCGGCGTTGGCCACGGTCGCCAACTTTCCTGATGCTCTTTCGGCGGTTCCTTTCTCGGCTCTCGAACCGGTATCGCCGCTCATGCTCGTGCCTCCCACCTGCGTACCCGCGGGTGTACGGAGCGAGATGACACGTCTCGGCGTGTCCTCACTCGCGATCTTCGGTGGGCCGGCCGCGCTCAGTGAAACCGTCGAAGCGCTGGTTGCTTGCGGCTGATCACAGCAGACTGCTGAATGCGGCCAGCAACTCGTCGTAGTCGTCGAAGGCGGGAAAGTGGGGGAACTCCGCCTTGACGTTCTCGGGAGCGTGGAACAAGAAGCCGGCGTCGGCCTCGGCGAGCATGGTGGTGTCGTTGTACGAATCGCCGGCGGCGAAGATGCGATAGTTCAGTTGTCGCAGTGCCTTCACTGCGTGACGTTTCTGGTCGGTCATCCTCAACTCGTAGTCGGTGATGAGATCGCCGGAGACGATCAAACGGTGACAGAGAATCGTCGGCATTCCCAGATGACGCATGAGGGGACGGGCGAACTGCTCGAACGTGTCGGACAAGATGACCACCTGCGTTCTCTCGCGTAACGCATCGAGGAATTCTCGAGCTCCCGGCAGGGGAGACAATCCACCGATCACGTCCTCGATGGCCGACATCGTGAGACCGTGTTCGGCGAGGATTCCGAGACGCCCCTGCATCAGGACGTCGTAATCGGGCTCGTCTCGGGTCGTTCTTCGGAGTTCGTCGATACCGGTGGTTTCGGCGACGGCAATCCATATTTCGGGCACGAGGACACCCTCGAGATCGAGAGTGACCACGGTCTGCTTCGGTGTCTCGTTCGTCGTCATTTCTCTCCTCGCATGTTCAGAGGCCCATGTCCTTGGCGACGATCGTCTTCATCACCTCGGTGGTTCCGCCGTAGATCGTCGTGACACGAGCATCGGCATAAGCACGTGCAATCGGGTATTCGCTCATGTATCCGTAACCACCGAACAATTGCAGACACTCGTCGACGACCCTCTTCTGGAGTTCCGTGCACCAGAACTTGGCCGCCGAGGCATCGGCGGCGGAGAGTTCGTCGGCATTGAGGGCGACGATGCATTTGTCGACGTAGGCCTGCGCGACCTCGACTGCAGTTCTTTGTTCGGCCAGCACGAACTTCGTGTTCTGAAACGACCCGATGGTCGATCCGAAAGCCCGACGTTCGGTCACGTAGTCGACGGTCCAGTCGACGGCCGCCCGTGCTGTCGCCACACCTGTGACGGCGATGGACAGTCTCTCTTGAGCCAGGTTCGAGGTCAGGTAGTCGAACGCTCTTCCTTCGTCTCCGAGTCGATTGGCCACTGGCACGCGGGCATCGGAGAAGAACAGCTCCGCTGTGTCCTGACTGTGCATGCCGATCTTGTCGAGATTTCGCCCCCGCTCGAAGCCCTCGGTTCCACGCTCGACGACGAGGAGCGTCATTCCGGAGTGGCGAGCTTCGGGATCGGTCTTGACGGCGACGATCACGAGGTCACTGTTGATGCCGTTGGTGATGAAGGTCTTCGATCCGTTCACGACGTAGACGTCTCCGTCGCGGTGAGCGGTCGTCGATATGCCGGCCAGATCGCTTCCGGTGCCAGGTTCGGTCATCGCAATGGCGGTCACGAGTTCTCCGGATGCGATACCGGGAAGCCATCGTTCCTTCTGTTCATCGTTGGCGATGTCGGTGAAGTACGGCGTCGTGATGTCGTTGTGCAGCGTGAGACCGAGACCGGCTCCTCCGATCCCGGCTCGTGCGAGTTCCTCGGCGATCACTGCGTTGAAGCGAAAGTCACTCGAGCCACCTCCTCCGTACTGCTCGGGGATCGCCATGCCGAGGAATCCGTGGCGACCGGCCGCCACGTACAACTCGCGAGGAGCGATGCCGGCGGTTTCCCAGTCGAGGTAATGAGGGGATATCTCCTTGGCCACGAAGGACCGGAAACTGTCGGCGAAGGCGAGGTGTTCGGCCTCGTAGAGGTCTCGTTTCACCCGACCAGTATCGCCGGAACGCCGGTATCGGGACGGGTCTAGGCCCAGCCGCCGGCGTAGGCGACGAATTGTCCGGTCGTGAAACGACTCGATCCGTCGAGGAACGCCATGCAGAACGCGGCGAATTCGTCCATGGTGCCGAGGCGGCGGAGGGGAACACGAGCCTCGATCCGAGCCCTCACCGCCGGATCATCGGCGCCGGTCGCCGCTCGGAACGCCGGAAAGTCCATGAAGTTGGTACCGACCGCGTTCACCTGCACGCCGTGCCGGGCGACCTCGGCCGCCACGTTCTTCACCAGCATGGTCGCGCCGGCTCGGGCCGCCGAATACAGGGGGGCGTCGATCGCCGGACGTACGGCCGTCGCACTCGTGATCACGAGGATCTGTCCGGCGTTGGCGTCGACGAGTCGGGGGGTGACGGCTCGTAAGAAGTGGTAGGGAGCCTCGAGGCATCCGGCCACCACTTTCCGCAAGTCGTCCACCGTGGAATGCAGGAAGGATCCGGTCACGATCTGCCCCGAGAACATGACGGCCGAGTCGATTCGGCCGAAGATCTCGTCGGCGGCGTCGACGAGGGCAGAGCTGGCGGCGTGAGTGGGGGCCGAACCTCCCACGACGGCGTGCAGGCGGGCACCCCGCGACGTGATCTCGTCCACGAGATCGGGGGCCGGGTCGCCGGCGACGATGTCGAAGCCTCGCTCGGCCAAGTGACGGCAAAGAGACGGGCCGACGTAGAAACGAGCATCGGCCACGAGGGCCACGGGACGATCGGACGGCATGGGCGAAGGGTAGGTAGTGGCAGGGCTATTGTCAATTGTGTGACACACGTCGCGAGGAGGCACGGTGGCAACTGACCCAGGATCGTCCTTCGAACCCGGCTTCGGAGGTCGTATCGGTTCGACACTGGCCGACTCCGAAGCGTGGTGGCCGACGGCCCCTCACCCGGGTGAGAGCGCACCGAACGTCGTCGTCATCTTGTTGGACGATCTCGGTTTCTCGCACCTCGGGTGCTTCGGCTCGACGATCGACACACCGAACATCGACCGACTGGCGAAAGGTGGCCTCCGATACACCAACTTTCACGTGACGCCGTTGTGTTCACCGACACGAGCAGCACTACTCACCGGACGGAATCATCATGCGGTCGGTATGCGTTCGGTCTCGAACATGAATTCCGGGTTCCCGCACATGCGTGGGCGGATCTCTCCGCAGGCGGCCACCATCGCCGAGATGCTCCGCGATGAGGGCTACGCCACGTTCGCGCTCGGGAAGTGGCATCTATGTCCCATGACCGATTGTTCACAGGCGGGGCCGTTCGATCAATGGCCGCTGCAGCGTGGCTTCGATCGTTTCTACGGCTTCCTCGACGGAGAGACCGATCAGTTCCACCCCGAATTGGTGTACGACAATCACTGGATCGAGCCACCGGGTGGTCCAGAGGACGGCTATCACCTCTCGGAGGATCTCGTCGACAAGGCGATCGAATTCGTGCACGACACGAAAGGTGTGCGACCCGATCGCCCCTTCTTCATGTATTTGGCATTCGGCGCGACACATGCTCCGCATCAGGCGCCCGATGCGTACTTGCAGAAGTACCGCGGAGTCTTCGACGAGGGATGGGACGTCTGGCGCGAGCGATGGTTCGAACGGCAGCTCGAACTCGGGCTCCTGCCGGCGGGGACCCGCTTGGCGCCTCGTAACCCCGGTGTCGAGGCCTGGTCGGATCTCACCGACAATCAGCGTCGTCTCGCCTGTCGTCTCCAGGAGGCTTTCGCGGCCTTTCTCGACCACACTGACGCCCAGATCGGTCGCTTGCTCGACGCTCTGGAACGGCTCGGCCTCTCCGACGACACGATGATCGTTTTTCTGGCCGACAACGGAGCCAGTCAGGAAGGTGGGCCCTTCGGAGTTCTGCACGAGATGAAATTCTTCAATTTCTTGATCGAAACGCCCGACGAGGCGATCGAAAGAATCGACGACATCGGAGGACCCCACTCGCACAGCAACTATCCGTGGGGATGGGCTCAGGTGGGCAACTCGCCCTTCAAGTGGTACAAGCAGAACACGCATGAAGGGGGAGTTCACGTTCCGCTCGTGATTCGATGGCCACGCGGTATCTCGAGGGTCGGAGAAATTCGCGATCAGTTCCACCACGTGAACGACGTCGTCCCGACCATTCTGGAGGCGATCGGCGTTCGAGCTCCGGTGGTCTTCCGCGGCATCGACCAGCTACCGGTGTCGGGCACTGCCATGAACTACACGTTCGATGATCCGACATGTGAATCGAACAAGTCGGTGCAGTACTTCGAGATGCACGGACACCGAGCGATCTACGCCGACGGTTGGAAGGCCGTCACTCGGCACGAGATGGGCACGAACTTCGATGAGGATCGCTGGGAGCTCTATCACGTGGCAGTCGATCGATCCGAGACCGAAGACCTGGCCGCCGACGAACCGAAGCGATTGCAAGAACTGATTGCCTTGTGGTGGCGGGAAGCCGAGCGTGAGGGAGTTCTGCCACTCGACGATCGTGGTATCGAGTTGATGGGTGTGCGATTCGCGGCCAATACCCCGCATCCACCCGATCGGGTGTATCGGTACCGGCCACCCATGAGCCCGCTGCCCGCACAGGCGTCACCTGCAATCGGAGGACGGAGCTGGGATCTCGAAGCGCTGGTCGAACGAGCCGTGGATGATGACGGTGTTCTCTATGCGTCGGGCACCGAGAACTCCGGGATGAGTGTGTTCGTTCTCGACGATCGTCTGGTGTTCGACTACAACGAATTCGGCACTCACCATCAGGTCGTCTCATCGAAGTCGATCGGAGCGGGGGAGCATCGCCTCGGCATCGTCTTTCGTCGCGAAGGTCGGGGCGGGTCGGCCCGTCTCGTGATCGACGGCGAGGAATGCGGCGTGGTGTCGCTCCCGTTCGTCATGCGAACCATGAGTTCGGTCGGTCCATCGGTGGGGTACGACCATGGGTCGCCGGTCGGTCTTGCTTACTCGTCCAGACGGGATGGGTTCCCCTTCACCGGACGGTTGCGTGAGGTGGTCATTCGTCTCGTCAGCCGGCACCACGACAGCGACGCCGCAGCATCGGAGGCCCGGACGACGATGGGTCGTCAATGACGAGGTCCTCCGGTCGTTCAGGACACGTCGACTCGAACGAGCAATAGACGGGCGGGGGTCGTCGCCACGACTCGCGCGTCGTGATCGACGGGAACGACGAACGACCCGCTCTCGTGGATTCGATGGGTTGTCGATGACACCGAGGTCTTCACCTGCGTCTCACCCGTCAGCACGTAGATCATGGTGAACGTGTCGGGCCCGACCGTCGGGACGGTCCAGGACGTGTCCGTCTCCATGTCGATCACTCGAACATCGGCACGCGAATGAGTCGCGTCGTCCACGCCGGTGTCAGATTCACGGATTCCGGTGTCGACTTTCTTCCAGGTGGCGTTCTCGTGTGTGTAGCGCACGAAGCGCTGTCCGTCCCATGTTCGGGTCGGATCGACCTCAGAGGTCGTGAAGTCGAAATCGTGATCGGCGATCGTCAGATGTTCGGCCGGGCATCCGATCTCGACGACTTCGAGATCGGCGGAGCATTCGAGAACTCGATGTCGGATGTGAGGGGGCTGGGTGACGCATTCACCGGCCCGAAGCACGAAGGGCTCACCTTGACCTTCATAGGCGAGTCGGACCCATCCGCGTTGACAGAAGATCAACTGGAAGAGTACGTCGTGATGGTGTGGATAGTCGGGTACCGGACCGGCGGTGCGAATCCGAATGTGCGAAGCGATGACCGCTCCGCCTTGTCGATCGGGAACGATGTCGCGATATTCCATGCCGGCCCGGCCCACGTGCCAGGCCTCGTCTCCTGAAGTCATCTGAAAAGTGGATGTCAGCGAGGGACGCGAATTCGCCGACGGAAGAACCGCCGCGTCCGGAGCCGCTGAGTCACCGAGAACAGCGACGTCGTCCAGAACGATGTGCGGTCGCGGGGCATCGGCGCGGACCAGTCGAAGCCTCACTCCGTGTCCGTCGAGAGTGACCCGGCGCGGATCGTCGGCTGGATAGACGTCGACGATTCTCCATCCGAGCGAGACGAGTCGGTCGGTGTCGCCCGCGATGTCGCGGCAGGGCACCTCGACCGTGGTTCGTGACGTCACGAGCCGACTGTAGCGACGATCGAAGGCGGCTTGCGTGCTCGTCTGTGCGAACATGGGACCTTTCCACGAGTCGGAAAGGTGAACGAATCGATGGCCGAGACCGATCTGAGATTCGACGATTGCGTCGTGATCGTCACGGGCGCGGGCCGCAATCTCGGCCGCGAGTACGCGCTCGCTCTGGCCGCCCGAGGCGCCGCAGTGGTGGTGAACGATCTCGGAGTCGGGATATCGGACTCCGATGGCGATGCCGAGGCGCCGACGGTCAATCCGGCCGATGAGGTCGTCGATGTCATCCTCGCCTCCGGAGGACAGGCGGTCGCCAATCACGACACGGTGAGCACCCCCCAGGGGGGCCAATCGATCGTCGACTGCGCCCTCGACACCTTCGGTCGGGTCGACGTGGTGATCAACAACGCTGGACAGGTCCGCATGGGTGATTTCGGATCCTTTCCCGACGAGAGCATCGACGCGCTCGTCGACACCCAGTTGAAAGGTGTCCTCAATGTCTCGCGTCCGGCCTGGCGCCACATGGAAGCCCAAGGCGGCGGCCGTTTCGTGAACGTGTCGTCGGGTGCAGCATTCGGTGGCGTTCCGGGTGGCGTCGTCTACGCAATGGCCAAGATGGGCACGATCGGGCTGACCTTCGGTATGGCGAGCGAAGGGAAGTCCATCGGAATTTCCGCCAACGTGATCGTGCCGTACGCGAAGACACGACCGGGAACCCCCTTCGGTCCGATTCCCTGGTCAATCGAACTCGGCGCGTGGCTCGATCCGGCGCTCGTCGCTCCTCTGGTCGTGTATCTGTCGCACGCATCCTGCCATCTGTCGGGTGAAGTGCTGAGTGTCGGAGCCGGTTGGCAGGCCGGAGTGCGTCTTTCGATGGCGACCGGTTTCCGAGATCGCAGTGCGACGCCCGAGGACATCGCCCGACACGCCGACACGTTGATCCGAGGCGGCGAGCGCGACGTGTCTCCGTTCCGCTCTCCGGCGATGAGACAGCTTCTGGACGGATTCTCGCTTCCCGACGACCTCGGGCGGAGCTGATGGAGGCGATGGTGTCGTACAACGAACTCGGGTTCTACACCCTTCCCGGAGCTCCTCGTAGTCCGCGTGACCTCCTCCAGGAAGTCGCCGACGCCGAACGTCTCGGCCTCGGAGCGTGCTTCATATCGGAGCGATTCAACATCAAGGAAGCCGTGACTCTGTCGGGCGCCGTCGGAGCCGTGTCGTCGAAACTTGGCATCGCCACGGCGGCGACGAATCACAACACGCGTCACCCTCTCGTGACGGCCAGTTACGCGACAACCATGCACCGCCTCACCGACGGACGTTTCTGTCTCGGTCTCGGACGAGGGATCGGTCCACTCTTCGACGCCTACGGCATTCCGAAGATCACCACCGCTCAGATGGAGGACTTCGCCGGCCTGATGAGACGACTCTTCGCCGGCGAGGTCATCTTCGGACACGACGGACCGGCCGGCAAGTATCCCATTCTCTCTCTCGATCCTTCTTTCGACGAGAAGATTCCCCTCGGAATCACCGCGTTCGGTCCGAACACTCTCGAATTGGCGGGCCGGGCTTTCGATTGCGTGATTCTCCACACCTTCTTCACCGATGAGACCTTGGTCAGATGCATACGGACGGTGAAAGAATCGGCCGAACGGGCCGGGCGGGACCCGGATTCGGTGAGGGTCTGGTCGTGTTTCGCCACCATCGGTGATCACATTGCCGAGCCAGTGCGTCTGAAGAAGACCGTCGGGCGACTGGCGACCTATCTCCAGGCCTATGGAGACCTCATGGTCGAGACGAACCGTTGGGATCAGGCCGTCCTCGAACGTTTTCGAGCCGACGAGTTCGTGAAGAATTTCCACGGTGCGCTCGACAACACCGCGACGACTGCCGAGTTGGAACACGTGGCCACGTTGATTCCCGATGAGTGGCTCGAACCGGCGGCGACCGGAACGCCGTCGCAATGTGTCGACAAGATCAACGGGCAATTCGAACTGGGGGCCGACGGAGTGATCCTTCACGGAGCCAGCCCGGTTGATCTCGAACCGATCGTCGTCGAGTACGCGGCTCGACGCCCGGTGGGCCGTTTCGATCATCTCCCCTCGAATCCGGGAGCGTGACGTGGCGTTTGCGAGCAATGGACCCATCCGTCTCTTCCACGAGTCGCTCGGCTCGCCCGACGATCCGACTCTGGTTCTCGTGAACGGGCTCGGGAACCAATGCCTCAGTTTCCGCGAAGAGATGTGTCTTTCCTTCGTCGAGGCCGGCTTTCGCGTCGTGCGTTTCGACAACCGAGACGTCGGGCAGTCGAGTGACGGGCCCGAGGGATACACATTGTCGGACATGGCGTCCGATGTGATCGCCGTCGTCGATCATCTCGGTGTCGATCGATTCCACGTGATGGGGTTCTCACTCGGCGGCATGATCGTGCAGACGTTGGCGATCGAGTGGGCGAGTCGCCTGTTGTCGGCAACGTCGGTGATGTCGACCACCGGGGATCCCGATGTCGGGCGTCCGAGTGACGAGGCCCGGCGACTGTTGCTCACGCCAGGGTCGACCGATCGGCGCGAGGCGATCGATGCTCATCTGTCCGGTCAGCGGGTGTGGGGGAGCCCGGGTCTCGTCGAGTGGGACATCCAGGAGGATCTGGCCGGCCGACTGTTCGATCGGGCCTGTCGGCCGGCCGGAGTCGCTCGGCAGTACCATGCCGCGCGTCGGGACGGCAGTCGATCGGCTCGGCTCGCCTCGGTGAACGTTCCTTTCTTGGTGATCCACGGAACGGCCGACACCCTGATCGATATTTCCGGAGGTCGACGAACCGCCGAGGCTGTCCCGACGGCCCGCTTCGTCGAGATCGTCGGGATGGGACACGACTACCCATCGGCGATCTGGCCCCGTCTGGTCGCTGAACTCGCCAGCGTGGCCCTACAGTCTCGAGGTGGAGGTCAACGATGAGTGTCAGTGCACCGGTTTCGGATTGGATGACCGATTACGACATCTTCGATCCTCGCTACGTGAACGACCCGTTTCCGATCTGGGACGAGATGCGGGAACGTTGTCCGGTCGCTCACAGTGACCGATGGGGCGGGTCGTACAATCCGACCCGGTACGCCGACGTGACGGCCATCGCCCGTGACATCGAGAAATTCCCATCCGGTGGCGGCATCGCAGTGGTTCCGCCTCCGATGACGGCTGATGGACAACCCGTTCCTCAAGTGCTCCCGTACGGGGTCCCTCCGATCAGTTCCGATCCACCGCTGCACACCTGGACGCGGCGGCTGATCCTTCCGTGGATGAGTCCTCAGAAGACCTTGACCTACGAGGCCATGACGCGCGATCTGTGCAATCGCCTGATCGACGGTTTCATCGAGACCGGGCGAGCCGACGTGGCCGCCGACTACGCCCAACAGATTCCGGTTCGAGTGATCGCGCACATTCTGGGTGTCCCCGAGTCGATGAGTGATTCCTTCACTGGTTGGGTGAGGGACGTGCTCGAATTCGCATACGACGCCGAACGTCGTCAACGGGGTATGAGTGGTGTCATCACGTTCTTCCAGGGCGCATTGGCCGAGCGTCGCGAGAACCCCGGAGACGATCTGATCTCCGAGTTACTCCACACCGAGATCGACGGTCAGCCGATCGAGGACTCGGTCATCCTCGGAATGTGCGCACTGTTGTTGGTGGCCGGTGTCGACACGACCTGGTCGTCGATCGGTTCATCCTTGTGGCATCTCGCCAGTCATCCCGATGATCTCGCTCGCTTGGTTAGTGAGCCCGAACTGCTTCCCACGGCCGTCGAGGAGTTCCTCCGTGCTTACGCGCCGGTCACCATGGCGCGCCGCTTGCTCGAGGACACCGAATACAACGGCTGTCCGATGAAGGCGGGAGAGCGCATCCTCATGAATTTCCCCGCCGCCAATCGAGACCCGGAGGCATTCGATCGACCGGAAGAAGTGCTCATCGATCGACAGGAGAATCGGCACGTGGCATTCGGCGCCGGAATTCACCGGTGTGCAGGATCGAACCTGGCTCGAATGGAACTCCGTGTCTCCATCGAGACCTTCATGGCCCGGATCCCCGAATTCACCCTTGTCGACCCGTCGGCCGTGACGTGGGCCGGGGGACAGGTTCGTGGTCCCCGATCGGCCGTGGTGGCGTTCACTCCTCGATGAGCGACCTGCGGGCTCCGATGCAGGGGACGATCTCCTGGGTCGCTGACGTCGGAGCGAGAATTCCGGCTGGCCGTCCCATCGTCGTGATCGAGTCCATGAAAATGGAGCACGACGTGGTTCATGACGAGGCCGTCGAAATCGTCGACCTTCACGTGATCGCTGGTGCGACGGTGGCCAGTGGTCAGGTGTTGGTCGAGATTCGTCCCACCCTGGTCGATCACCTCGATGACGCACAGCACGACGAGGTGGATCGGGTCGATCTCTCGCAGGTCGTCGAGCGTCATCGGATCGTGTCGGATTCACATCGTTCCGAGGTCGTCGAGCGGCGGCATCGGACCAGCCGCCGTACGGCTCGTGAGAACCTCGCTGACCTCGTCGAACCCGGGTCCTTCGTCGAATACGGCCCTCTCGTGATCGCCGCTCAGAGACGACGTCGTCCACTCGAGGATCTGATCGAGCGAACGCCCGCTGATGGTCTGGTCGGCGGTGTGGGTGACGTGAACGGATCGAGCGACGGGACCTGCAACCGTCGAGCGGTCGTCATGTCCTACGACTACACCGTTCTCGCGGGCACTCAGGGGCAGCAGAATCACCGTAAGAAGGATCGCCTGTTCGACGTCGCCGCGCGCCTTCGGCTTCCCGTTGTTCTCTTCGCCGAAGGTGGAGGAGGAAGACCGGGAGACACCGATGGCCTCGGGGTGTCCGGACTCGATTGCTGGGCTTTCCACGATTTCGCGAAACTGTCCGGCCTCGTTCCGCTCGTCGGTATCGCCGGTGGGTATTGCTTCGCTGGTAACGCCGCCCTTCTCGGTTGTTGCGATGTCGTGATCGCGCTCTCTGGTTCCAACATCGGGATGGGCGGTCCGGCGATGATCGAAGGAGGAGGGCTCGGAGTTCACGCGCCGGAGTCGATCGGACCCACCGCAGTTCATGAGCGGAACGGCGTCGTGGACGTGGTCGTGTCCGATGACGCCGAAGCAGTCGAGGTGGCCAAGAAGTACCTCGACTTCTTCCAGTGTCGTCGAACGACGTTCGTTGCTCCGCCGCAAGAGTCCTTGCGCGACGTCGTGCCGATCGATCGCAAGAAGGCCTATGACATACGTTCCGTCGTGCAGGGTCTGTTCGACGTCGACTCGGTTCTCGAACTCCGCCGGGGTTTCGGCGCTGGAATGTTCACGGCACTCGCTCGACTGGAGGGGATGACCGTCGGCGTCGTGGCGAACGATCCTCGTCATCTCGCTGGCGCGATCGACAGCGATGGGGCCGACAAGGCGGCTCGCTTCATGCAACTGTGCGACGCCTTCGACGTGCCGATCGTGACGCTGGTCGACACTCCCGGCATGATGGTCGGCCCTGAGGTGGAGGAAACGGCTCTGGTTCGTCACTGCAGTCGTCTCTTCGTGACCGGAGTCAACGTGGCCGTGCCCGTGGTCAGTGTCGTGATCAGGAAGTCGTACGGTCTCGGCGCCCAGGCCATGATGGCCGGATCGACCAAAGCGCCATTGTGCTGTGTGGCCTGGCCCACCGGTGAATTCGGAGGAATGGGTCTCGAGGGAGCGGTGCGGCTCGGTTATCGCAAGGAGTTGGAAGCGATCGACGATCCGAACGAGCGCGAGACCGTGTTCCAGCAGATGGTCGACCGCATGTACGAACACGGCAAGGCCGTGTCGGTGGCCTCACACTTCGAGATCGACGACGTGATCGATCCGGCTGATACTCGACGCTGGCTGGCCACGATCCTCGGCGCGTGGGTTCCGCCCGTTCGAGGCGACCGAAAGCGTCCGAACGTCGATACCTGGTGACCTAGAGGAGTCGAGTGTTGAGCGTGTCGACGTTGTCGTGGAGGATCCGCTTTCGGTCCTGGTCGTCGAAAGCTTTCAACTCGGGGAGATAGTCGAGCGGATTCGGCATGCCCTCGATGTGCGGCCAGTCGGAGCCGAAGAGGACGCGGTCAGTACCCATGAGTTCACTCACGACGTGGACGTCGTCCTCCCAGAACGGATTGATCCACCAATGGTTGCGGAACGTCTCGATCGGGTCGTCGCTGAAGTAGCCGGGCATCTTCTTGGCTGTCGACGTCATCTTGTGCATGGCATCGGCCAGGAAACCGGAGCCGTTCTCGACGCTCGCCATCCGTAAGCGTGGGAAACGATCGAATATCTTCTCGAAGATCGAGGTGATCACGAAGTCCTGAGCCGCCCGTTCGATGGCGAAACTCTTGATGGAAGGTTTCCACGAACCACCCGAAAATTGAGCCGAGAAGGAATCGTCGGCGTACCCCTGGCTCGAGTAGCCGCTGTCGCCGGCGTGGACCACCACGGAGACGCCGGCCTCGGCGGCCAGTGACCAGAACGGATCGAACGACTCGTGGAAGGGAGACCGAACACCATGCGCGGTGTGGACCGCCGCCGGTCGCATCACGATCACCCGAGCTCCAGCGGTCAGGACCCGCTCGAGTTCGGAGACGGCCCAGTCGACATCGGCGAGGGACAGGTAAGCACCGGCGAAGATTCGATCCTGGTAGTCGAAGCCCCAGTCCTCTTCGAGCCACTTGTTGAAAGCCGTGAACGTCTGACAGACAGCGAACGGATCGTGCTTCAACAACTCCTCGTACAACATGCCCAGGGTGGGGAAGAGCCAGATGCGCCCGATTCCTTGGGCGTCCATCGTCGACAGTCGAGCGTCGCGGTCGCGGTACTCGGGTCGAATCGGCTCACGCTGAGTCAAGAATTCGAGAGGGCTCTTCCCGTCGGGATTGCCACGAAAGTAATCGTGCATGGCACCCGCCGGAGCGATGGGGTCGAACGTGGGATTCGTGACGACTCGGCTGACGCGACCACCGACGACTTGATACTTGCGCCCGTCGATCTCGGCCCATTGAACGCACCTCGGACCGAGCTTCGGGTCGAGGTGGCGCGTGAAGGCATCGAGGGCCTCGTAGTAGTGGTTGTCGCAGTCGAAGGGCTGATACCCGAGATCGGAGACCGTAGCGCTCATGACGCCAGGGTACGACAAGATCGGCACCGCCGCAGTGACGGAGATCAGAGGCAGATGTCCGACGGTCTGACCGGGACCCGTGGCAATTCACGGCCGGTCGCCTGGCGGATCGCATTGACGATGGCCGGCGTCACACTGATGCACGGCGGTTCTCCGACCCCCTTGGCTCCGAGCGGGGATTTCGGCTCGAATTCCTCGACGAAGGACGTGACGACCTCGGGTGCATCGAGAAATGTCGGCAGCAAGTAATCGGTGAAGCTCGGATTACGGACGAGACCCTCATCGACGACGATCTCTTCCATCACGGCCAGACCGAGCCCTTGGGCGATACCCCCTTCGACCTGGCCCACACAGGACAGCGGGTTCAGAACGCGGCCCACGTCCTGAGCGGTGGCCACCTGAACCACCTTCACCAGCCCGAGATCGAGATCGACGTCGACCACCGCTCGGTGAGCGACGAAGGCGAAGGCGACATGGCAGTTGCCCTGGCCGTTCTCGTCGAGATCCTCGGTGGGAGGGTGTCGGTACTCGGCCGTCTCGTCGACGTGAAGACCACGTGCTGCATCGACGACGGTTCGCCGATAGGAAAGGCCGTCAGTGATCTCGAGATCGTCGATCGACAGCGAGTCTCGTTCGAGACCATCGCGCTCGGCGACCAGGTCGAGAAGCCGCTCCCGTGCGGCTCGACAGGCGGCATCCACCGCACCACCACTCATCCAGGTCTGGCGACTGGCCGACGTCGAACCGGCCGATCCGATCTGGGTGTCGATGGTGTCGAGAAGAACCTCGTCGACACCGAGGACCGTTCTGGCGATCTGCTGGGCGAGCATCACGAAACCTTGACCGACCTCGGCGGTTGCGAACTTGATCGTCACCACACCGTCGTCGACACGACAGCGTGCCGTCGAGAAGTCGTCGAACCCTTCGGAGTACATGAGGTTCTTGATGCTGACACCCCAGCCGACGCCGCGTCTGATGTGACGTCGATCGGCCGTCAGCCCGCTTCCACCTGGTATGTCGCGGTAGTCATCACTGTCAGGAGTCATCGGGGGCATCGGCAAGGCGGCCGTCTCGCGGATGCAACGCTCCACGGGTGCCACATCGTCGACGATCTGACCGGTCACGAGCACGTCACCGGTCTCCATGGCGTTTCGTAAGCGAATTTCGACCGGATCCACTCCTACTGCCGCGGCCAACTTGTCCATCTGACTCTCGTGAGCGAAGCACGCCTGAACGACTCCGAACCCTCGCATGGCTCCGCAGGGCGGGTTGTTCGTACGAACCGCCCAACTTTCGACGGTCGCACTCGGGCACTTGTACGGACCCTGGATCTGGGAGATGCCGTTGACGAGGACAGCTGGTGACGTACTGCAGTACGCCCCACCGTCGAACACGACTCGAGCCTCGACTCGGCGAATGCGACCGTCGAGATCGGCGTGATGGCGCATCCAGATGGTGGCCGGGTGTCGATGAACGTGCCCGTAGAAGCTCTCTTCGCGGTCGTAGGCGATGCGAACCGGGCGACCGGTACGCAGTGCGAGCAGGCATGTGTGTACCTGCAGACTGATGTCCTCACGTGCCCCGAAGGCACCTCCAACGCCGCCCAGAACGAGACGAACCTTCTCTTCGGCAAGGCCGAGACAGGCCGCGATCTGTTTGCGATCTTCATGAAGCCATTGAGTCGCGATGTACAACTCGACTCCCGAGCCATCGTGGTCGGGTAGAGCCAAAGCAGCTTCGAGGCCGAGAAACGCCTGATCCTGCATGCCGATCACGTAGGTGCCCTCGACGACGATGTCTCCGGTGACCGACTGGTCGCCATGGACGACACGTTGCTCGCGGAAGATGTTGCCGTCGGGGTGAAGAGTCTCTTCGGTGCCGGCGATGCAGATCTCCGGATCGGTGATGGGAGTCAGGAGTTCATAGTCGACTCGTATGGCGGCAAGGGCGCGACGGCAGGTCTCGGGATGATCGGCCGCGACGGCGGCGACAGGTTCTCCCACGTAACGAACCTCGTCTCCCACCCGGGCGAAAACCGGCTGATCCTGGGCGATCAGTCCGTAGGTCAGTTGACCGGGTACGTCTTCAGCAGTGATCACACAGGAAACGCCGTCGATGGCCAGGGCCGCCGCGACGTCGATGGAAACGATCCGCGCTCGCGGATGGGGTGACCGAAGGGTGGCCCCCCACAACATTCCGTCGGCCCACATGTCGCTACTGAAAGCGAAACTTCCGGACACCTTGGCATTGGCGTCGGGTCGAACGGCACTGGTTCCGAGAGTTCCCTCGCGGAGTCGAGTGGAGACGGCCGTGGTCACGATTTCCTCCTTCGAACGACGACTTCGCGCACCGCCTCCAGGATCCGGCCGTATCCGGTGCAACGACAGATGTTGCCCGACAGAGCCTCTTTGATCTCGTTGTCGTTCGGCGTTTCGTGGGCCGACAGGAGATGATGAACTGCCACCACGAAGCCAGGAGTGCAGAAGCCACACTGCACGCCGCCAGCGTCGATGAAAGCTTGCTGGACGTCGCCGAGCGCCTGACCACTTCCGAGTCCTTCGATGGTGGTGATCTCGGAGTCGACCGCCGACGCAGCGAGAACGAGACACGAGCACACGGCGCGCCCGTCGAGTACGACGGTGCAGCTGCCGCATTCACCCTGTTCGCAAGCGCCCTTGGATCCGGGAAGGCCGAGCCGTTCCCGAAGGACGTACAGGAGACTTTCGCCGATCCAGGCGTCCTGAACGTCGAGCTGTCGGCCGTTCACCGAGAGGTGATAGTCGAGTGTGGGAGGGGAATGGTTGGTCATACGTCAGACCTTTCGAGGAGACGGAGGGCCAGGACCCGCACGGCGTGTCGTCGATAAGCAGCCGTGGAACGATGATCGTCGATCGGTCGGGCCGACTGAGCCACCCGTTCGGCGAACTCGCGGGCGACATCGGGGGCGATCGGTCGGGACAGATCGCACTGGGCGGCGATCCAGGCTTCGGCGTCGAGAGCACGGATGATGGTCGGACCGACCGCGCCGAGGGCAACCGTCACTGCGGTCGACGAACGGGTGAGGCACAGCGACGCAGTGGCGATCACCATGGCGTTACGACTGCCCACTTTGGCGTATCCCTGCCAGCCGTTCCGACGAGGAAAGCTGATCGATCGGATGATCTCTCCGGGGGCGAGGGAGTTCCGTTTGACACCGGTCATGAATTCGCCGAAAGGGACGTGACGCTCTCCGGACGAGCTGACGATGTCGATGACGGCATCGAGCGCTGCGATCACGGGGAGGCCGTCGCCGGCCGGTGAACACGTTCCGAGATTGCCGCCGAGTGTTCCAGCGGCGCGAATCTGTGGTGAGCCCACCGTTCGCGCCGCCTGCGCGAGAGCCGGCAGGAGGTCGGCGAGAGTTCCGCGTTCCATGTCGGCGTACGGAACGGCCGAGCCGATCGTCACGAACTCGTCCGTGACGTCGTATCTCTTCAGTTCGTCGATGCGGGACAAGGACACGACCGAGGACGGCCGACGATCGTGAAGATTGATCTCGACCATCAGATCCGTCCCTCCCGCGAGAAGAGTTGCCGATGTGTCGGAGCTCAGGATCGAGAGAGCCTCGTCGATCGTACGAGGAGAAAGAACACTCATGCCGGCCGGCCGTCCCAACCCGAGAATGCGTCGATCATGGCCTTCACGTCTCCGAGCGGATAGAGAATGGGACAGGTGCATCCGTGGTCGATGTAGTGAGCGACCTTGGCGCGTGCTTCGGCCGGGGTGCCACTCGCTGTGAGCATGTGGACGATCTCATCGGGTACGAGTTTGCTGGCCGCTACCACCTGTTCGTGCGTGGCCGGCCACGTGAGCACCTCTCCGACAGCGTCGAGGAGCGATTGGGGAACTCCGGAAGCCTTCATGATGTGGGGCTGTTGTCCGAGGTATTGAGTGACCATGAGACGTGCCATGTCGATCGCGGTGTCTCGATCCTCGTGAACCGAACAGACAACCAATTGAGGGCGATCGATGTCGTCGAGAGAGCGGCCGGATCGAGCTGCCCCTCGTGCCAAGGCTTCGATGGCCTGATCGTTGTACTCGGGTGACACCAAGTAGTTGAGGACGGCTCCGTCGGCGATCTCCCCGGTCAACTCCATCATTTGCATTCCGGTGGCTCCGATGTAGATCGGAACATCCTTCGGGCGACGTTCCTGGTAGACGTAGTCGAGTTCGACTCCATCGAGGTGAACGTATTCTCCATGGAAGGTGACGTTCTCGTTGGCGAGCAGAGATCGCACCGAGGTCACGATCTCTCGCATCACACGTAGTGGTTTGGCGCGCTCGATTCCGACCTTCTGGGCGAGTGGATCCCACCAGGCGCCGATCCCGAGGATCACTCGACCAGGTGCGAGGTCGTCGAGAGTCGAGAAGGTCGCCGCCAAGCGAGCCGGATTGCGACTCCAGCAGTCGACGACGCCACTGCCCACCTTGATGGTCGACGTCGACGTGGCGAAGGCGGCCATCGGTACCGTCGCCTCGCGGACGAGTCGACTTTCGGCTTGCCAGACGGCATCGAATCCTTTCGATTCGGCATAGGTGACGAAGTCGATGCCTTCTCGAATCGAGTGTGCATCCTGGAGATAGAGAGCGACAGGTTGGTTCATGAGCCTTCCTTCGGGAGTGGTTTCAGAGACGTGTGAACAATCGTTGGGCGGATTCGGCGGCCTTCGCCCGAACTTCCTCGAGATCGACTCGGGTCGGTTCGCCGTTGTCGAGGAGACGTTCGCCGGAAGAGGTGGTCACGGAAATCGGACGAGTCCCCGGAGTGAAGGCGACGTGCCATGGAGAATCGATCTGGTCGTAATTCCAGACGACAGTGTCATCGCGGCACTCGGGGATGAGATCGTGACCGTTCCGAAGCCATTGCCAACTGGGTTCGGGGGAGGCAGTCACGTCGGAGGCACGATGCGCGACGTAGCTCAATCGGAACTCCTCCAACATGTCGGCACCGATGCCGTCCGAACCGAGGACGATCTTGCTGGTTCGTGAGGCAGGACGGGCGTAGCCGACGGCATTGTTCATGTTGCTTCTCGGATTGTGAGCAATCGTTCCCGGAAGGTCTCGATCGAGGTGTACGCAATGAACGAGCAGCCAGGACTCGTCGGCCAGATTCTCGAGGCGACGTCCCGCATCACGGTCGTCCACACCTTCGGCGACGTGGATGTGCACTCCGGTCCCGTGACGCTTGGCCAGATCGGTGGCCTTGTGCAACGTGTCGTCCGAACACGTGAAGGCGGCGTGGACGCCCACCATTCCGCGTCCTCCTCCCGACAAGTAGCGATCGTTCTCGGTCAGACCGCGACGTGCTCCGTCCGGTCCGTGTCGATCGGTGACACCGTAGGAACAGGACACCCGAACGCCGACCTCGTGACACGCCTCGGCGATGACGTCGAGACTTCCTTCGATGGCCGACGGACTTTCATGATGATCGACGATTCCAGTGGTCCCCGACATGAGAGCTTCGACCGCGCCGAGCTTGGCCGACCAATGAATGATGTCGAGATCGAGCGCGAGGTCGAGACGCCACCAGATCTGTTGGAGAACCGACAAGAAGTCGGTCGGAGTGGCGGGCGGCGCGGGCATGCCCCTCGCCAGTGCCGAGTAGAGATGGTGGTGTGCGCACACCAGCCCAGGAGTCGTGTTGGTCATGACTCCGAATCGTTCGTCGAGGGCCGCATGGGCAGTTTGGTCCGCCACACGCCGTCGACCTGCTGCAAGGCAGCGGCAACGGCGCCGGCAGTCGGAACGAGGCCGATCTCACCGACTCCTTTGATCCCGTACGGCGAGGACGGCTCGGGCGATTCCACGAGAATCGTCGTCACAGGCGGCATGTCCTTGGCCCGGATGATCCCGAGTGCTCGCAGAGTCGTCGGGATCGGAAAAGAGGTGTCGGGGTCGGCGGGGAAGTCCTCGGTGAGTGCATAGCCGAGGCCCATGTGGACACTTCCCTCGATCTGACCCTCGCACAGAGTCGGATTGACCGCTCGACCCACGTCGTGCGCCGCCACGACTCGATCGATCGAACCGTCGTTCGGATCGGCCACGACCATCTGGCATGCGTAGCCGAACGTGGAGTGGATCGTCGGGTTCTCGACGTCCCCGAGTTTGTCGGTCCAGTCGACTCGGTATTCACCGACGTGGTCGACGTCGGGTGCGCAATCCGCCCGACGCGCAACGTCACACGCATCCTTCACGGCGCCGGCTCCCATCAGGGTTCCTCGTGAGCCGGTCGTCTGGCCGAATCCCAGTTCGCGTGTGGTGTCGACGATCACGCGTATCCGACTCGGATCGACACCGAGCTCGTGAACCACGACCTGTTGCGCGACGGTGTTGATCCCTTGGCCCATTTCCGTCCATCCGTGACGAACTTCCACGATGCCGTCGGAACGGAAGCGAACGACCGCGCGCGTGACTTCCTTGAAACCGTTGCCCAGTCCGCTGTTCTTGAGACCGAGGGCGAGGCCGACCGCACGGCCGTCGGTTCGTGCCTCGTCGTAGTGAGGCTTCATCTCGTCGAGGCAACGTTCGGCTCCGAGGCAACCGTCGTCCATGATCTGCCCCGGTCCCCAGACCATGCCGGGTTTGATCACATTCAACTTACGAATGTCCCAACCACTGATTCCCACCTTGCTGGCGAGGCGATCGAGAACCCCTTCCATGGCGAATTGCGCCTGATTGGCACCGAAGCCGCGAAACGCGCCGCACACCGGGTTGTTCGTACGCACCGCGATGGCCTCGACATCGATCGTCGGGAGGTGGTACGGCCCTGAGGCATGACCCGCCATCCGCTCGAGAACCTTCATACCGACACTCGCGTAGGCCCCGCTGTCTCCGATCGCCCGAACCTTCAGTGCCGTGAGGCGACCATCGGCATCGCATCCGATGTCGTAGGTCATACGAATCGGATGTCTCTTGGCGTGGATTCGGAACGACTCCTCGCGCGACAGAGTGCACTTGACGGGTCGATCGAGCAGCCAAGCGGCCAGCGCCGCGTGGGCCTGATTGCTCATGTCCTCCTTGCCACCGAATGCGCCACCGTTGGTCACGAGTTCGACCGTGACCGAATCGTTGTCGAGACCGAGCACCCGGGCGATGTCGTTGCGATCGTCCCAAACCCCTTGTCCGCCCGAGTAGACGTGAAGATGTCGAGATTCGCCGTCGCGAGACGGAACTGCCAGTGTGCTCTCGGGTTCGAGAAAGGCGTGTTCGATGCGTTGGGTCTCGAAGGTCTCGGACACACGATGAGTCGATTCGGCCAGCGCGGCCTCCACGTCGCCTCGCCGGTACGAACTGGTGCTGAGCCGGTTCGAGTCGGTGCCCCACACGGCGATCTCTCGATCCGAGAGGGCTGCCGTCGGGTCCGAGACAACCGGAAGGGGTTGGTACGTCACCTCGACCAGTTCGGCCGCCGATCGGGCCGCACGCCGAGTGTCGGCCACGACCACTGCGAGGACGTCCCCGGCATAGCTCGTGCGACCTCCGACCGGAATCATCACCGGCCAGTCCTTGTGAATGAGACCGACCTTGGTCTCACCGGGGATGTCGGCCGCAGTGAACACTGCGACGACTCCGGGAGCCGCCAGGGCCCGGTCGACATCGATGGCCATCACGTCGGCGCGTGCATGAGACGTGAGATGAAGGGCGGCGTGCAACATGCCGTCACGACGCAGATCGTCGACGTATCCGCGATCGCCGAGCGCCAACTCGCGAGCTTCGTACTTCACGCCCCGCGAGCCGATTCCGCCTGGCACTTCGACCGAGACCGGTGTGCCTTGAGCGACTGCCTCGATGGCGTCGAGGACCTTCACGTAACCGGTGCAGCGACACAGGTTGGCACCCAGGTGTCGACTCATGTCTTCTCTCGTGAGGGCAGATCCCTTCTTGTCGATCTGTCCCTTGGCTCGCATCACGATTCCAGGGATGCAGAAGCCGCATTGCAGACCTCCGCAGGCGCCGAATGCGGTGGCATAACGGTCACGCTCCTCGTCGGACAATCCCTCCAGAGTGACGATTTCCTTGCCGGCCACTTTGGTCAGCGGTTGCTGGCAGCTGACGACGGGTTTGCCGCCGACGAGAACGGTGCAGCACCCGCATTGGCCCGACGGAGAACATCCGTCCTTCGGTGACGTGATGTCGAGCTCTTCGCGTAGGGCTTCGAGAAGATGAGAGTGTTCGGACGAAACAGTGACATCGCGCCCATTGACGCGCAGAGAGATTCGGGTTTCGGTCATGATGGACGGATCGTTCCCTTCTGACTCGTGAGACGCGTGTAGACCTCGGGTCGGCGGTAGCGCTCGAAGTCGAAGAGGGTCTCCTTGTATCGAGCGCACCAATCGAGATCGCATTCGGCGGTGATCAATTCGTCATCGGAGGTGAGGGTCTGGGCGATGATCTGACCGCTCGGAGCGATGATGCACGACTGGGCCAGCGAATCGACGCCCTCCTCGATGCCACCCTTGGCGACTCCGATGACCCACGTGCCGTTCTGGTAGGCGCCCGCCTGCATGACGAGGGAGTTGTGAAATCCCTGAAGAACGTTCTGGCTGGGATCGGGGACGTAATGAAGCGGAGTGTTGTACCCGCACAGAATCATCTCGACTCCCTGAAGTCCCATTTCACGGTACGACTCGGGCCAACGTCGGTCGTTGCAGATCATCATGCCGACGATTCCTCCGAAGGCGCGCCACACGGGAAACCCCTCGTCACTCGGCTCGAAGTAGTAACGCTCGGCGTGTTGGAAAGGACGACCGGGTTCGTCGGATTCGTGGCCCGGGATGTGAACCTTTCGGTACCGACCGACGATCGACCCGTCGCGCTCGACGAGGATCTGAGTGTTGAACCGATGTCTCGCTCCCGTGGAGTCGGGCTCGGTGAGTTCGGCGTAGCCGAGGCAGAAACCGATTCCGAGCCGTCGAGCCTCGGCGAACAAAGGGGCCGTGCTGTCGTTCGGCATCGAGGTCTCGTACCAATGATCGACGCGGGTGATGTCGGATTCGAACCAGCGTGGGAAGAAGGTCGTCAAAGCGAGTTCGGGGTAGACGACCAGTTCGACACCACGGCGATGAGCCTGCTGCAGCAAGTCGATCAACCGGGCGACGACGTCGTCGCGCGCGTGATCGCGCTGAATCGGGCCGAGTTGCGCGGCCCCCACGACGACCGGCCGACGAGTCTCGGCGTGGAGCTCGAAATGGCGACTCATGGCTGACTCCTCGAGATAGCTCTGCCGGACGTGGTGTCAACATCGAAATCGGTGTCGACGAGCTCCATGATGACGTCGAGGAGCAGTTGAGCACCGTCCACGAGGTCGGCGTCGTCGGTGTGTTCGGCCGGGTTGTGGCTGATGCCGAGGTGAGACGGCGTGAAGATCATGGCCGTCGGGCACACTCGGGCGAGCATCTGGGCGTCATGACCGGCTCCGGAGGGGAGTCGCCGGACAGAATGTCCACGTCGTTCGATGGCGCGCTGCACCGTGTCGATGACGCGAGCATCGAATTCGACCGGTTCGAAACGAGCCAGAATTCGACGGCTGATGTCCACGTCCTCGTCTTCGGCAATCCTTCGCAGGAAAGAATCGATCTCGGATTCGGCCGCCGACAGCAGGACTTCGTCGGTGTTCCGGACGTCGAGAGTCAACGTGGCCGAACGAGGAACGACGTTGATGAGATTCGGAACGATCTCGATTCGACCGACGGTGCAGACCTGGTCGCCACCCATTCGCTCGGCCAACTCCCTCAGGAACACTGTCAGTCGGGCCGCGACCAGAGCTGGGTCGCGACGCATCGACATCGGGGTCGTGCCGGCGTGGTTGCTCTGACCCTCGATGGTCACTTCCTGCCACGAGATTCCCTGAACGCCCGTCACTGCACCGAAGCGAAAGCCTTCGCGTTCGAGAACCGGACCCTGTTCGATGTGCAATTCGACGAAGGCATGGGGAGCCGGGGCCGGGCACGGCACCGAGCCCGCGTAACCGATTCGTAGTAGCTCGTCACCGTAGGTCGCGCCGTCGATGGCGACGGTCGAGAGGGCCTCTTCCACGGCCAATCCGCCCACGTAGACGAGTGATCCCAGCATGTCGGGCTGGAAGCGCGCTCCCTCTTCGTTGCTGAAAATGGTCACGGCGATCGGACGGCGAGGACGGACACCGGTCTGTATCAACGTTTCGATGATCTCGATTCCGGCCAGAACACCGAGATTTCCGTCGTAACGCCCACCGGTCCGCACCGTGTCGATGTGGGAGCCGGTCATGACCGGGGCTCCGACGCCGACGTTCCACGTTCCGGTCACGTTCCCCACGACGTCGACCGAGACCTCGAGACCGAGATCCTTCATCCAGGTCACCACCAGGTCGCGTCCGTCTCGGTCGGAATCGGACAGCGCTAGGCGGCAGGAGCCCCCTCCCTCGATCGGTCCGATTCGAGCCAAGTCGCTTAAGCGATCGAGAAGGCGACGTCCGTCGATTCGGGGTGTCATGGGGGCATCGCCGAGCGCCTGTCCGCGAGAGCTGTCGACCTCGACCATGTGGGAAGTTTACATTTTGTCAAATCGTCCGCCTCGTGATCGGCCTGCCATAGTCGAAGCGTGGCGTCGATCGGCGGGTGGGGGGACTGGATCGTCGTGGCCCTCGCCGTTCTCGTCGCCGCGACGGCTCAGTACACGGCTGGGTTCGGATTCGCCCTTCTCGGTGTCCCCTTGATGGCGACGTCGATCGACACCCACGACGCCGTGATCATCACGGTGTGGCTGGGGCTGGTGACGAGTTCTCTACAAGCCATCGAGGGCCGTCGTGTCCTCGACCGCTCGGTGACAGCACGGTTGACCATCGGAACGGTGCTCGGTATTCCGATCGGGTCGACGGTCTTCGTTCTGGTGGCCGAGCGCACGCTGACGGTCGTTCTCGGGGTGTGCGTTCTCGTTGCAACGGCCGTGTTGGCGCACGGCTTTCGACTGACGTCCACCAGTACGCGTCCCGAGTGGGTCGCTGGGATCGTGTCCGGCGCGCTGGCTTCCTCGCTCGCAACGAACGGACCACCTTTGGTCGCGATCCTTCAGGCCAGACGTTTTCCGATCGCGGTGTTCCGGGCCACGATCAACACCGTGTTCGCCGTGGCCAATGTGTTGGCTCTGGTCGCCTTTGCGCTGACAGGGGACCTCGCGCTGCGACAACTGCTGTTGTCGATCACGACCCTCCCCGTCCTCGCTGTCGGTGTGGCGATCGGGCTGCGATTACGACGTTCGATCGATGAGCCTCGAGCACGACGGGTCGTTCTCGGGTTGCTGGCTCTGGCCGGACTGTCGGCTCTCGTGTCGGCTGCAACCGGCTGATCTCTACGACGCGAAGATCGACAACCACTGCTCCTTGTCGGTGGGTTTCAGAACGAAGTTGTGTCGACGAACGTCGGACAATTCTTCGGCGGGTGCCTCCGAGTACCGGTGGCCGGGAAAGATCACCGTCTGGTCGGGCAGAGAGTCGAGACGTCGCAGACTGTCGAACATCGCTTCTGGGTCACTGCCGGGAAGGTCGGTCCGCCCGCAGCCGTCCAGGAACAACGTGTCACCCGAAACGAGGGCGCCACGAACACGGAAGCATTGGCTGCCAGGAGTGTGACCCGGGGTGTGCACGCATTCGATCTCGACCCGACCGACCCGCACCACGTCACCACCGTCGTGCAGAACCAGATGTTGGGCGCCGACTCCCGTTGTCTTCTCGACCCACGGCGCTTCGTTCCGATTCACGTGGATCGGAACATCGACCCGCTCGAGGAGACGGGCGACCCCTTCGATGCGATGGCCCATCATCGACCCACCCACGTGATCAGGGTGGTAGTGCGTCGCGAGAACTCCGGTGAGATGCATTCCGTCGGCGGCGGCGATGTCGATCAGTTCGTCCACACCGTAAGCCGGGTCGACGACCACGCATTCACCCGTGGTGCGGTCTCCGATCAGATACACGAAGTTCACCATCTGGTGAGCGAGCGGATCGCCGCTCGCGAAATCGTGTCCGGACAGAAGTTGGCGAAAGTAGAGGTCGTCGGCCATCGGGCCTACGCTAACCCCGTGTCGATCGAGCGTCTGACCCACCTGGAGTCCGGCCAGGTCGTTCCCTTCGGCGGTGATCGGTACACAGTGATCGGCGCCGAATTGGCAGCGGCTTTCCGCGATGGCGATCGCCTCGTGGTGGTTCAGGAGTCGGGAGACCTGTTGCACGTACCGGCCGAGGTGGCTCGCATCGTCGAGATCGCCGTCCACGATGCGGTGACGGCTTTCCGGGGACTCGGCACGATCCCGGTCGCTCGCATCGACAGCTTCTACGACGAGTTCGCCGCCCGACTGAGTGATGACTCGTCTTTCGCGCCGGTGAAAGAGGCCAACGACGTCGACGTCGACGATGCTCGCCGACGCGGACGTGCCATCGGCCGATTGGTGCTCTCCGACAAGATGCGGGCCGACATGATCTCGGCCCTTCGCATGTGGCGAGACCTTCCCGATCCGTTGTCGGCCTCTGCCGTCACGATCGACCACGGCCGATGGACAGTGGAGGAGCGCCGCAGTCCACTCGGAGTGGTGGGTTTCGTTTTCGAAGGCCGACCCAATGTTTTCGCCGACGCGACCGGAGTCCTGAAGAGTGGCAACTCGGTGGTCTTTCGAATCGGTAGCGATGCGCTGCGCACGGCTCGTGCGATCATGACGCACTGTGTTGCACCGGCACTCGAGGCAGCGAGCATTCCGCGGGGCAGTGTGGTTCTCGTGGACTCAGCGGCTCGTTCGGCTGGACATGCCCTCTTCTCCGACCGCCGACTCGCGCTGGCGGTGGCACGTGGTAGCGGTGAGGCAGTGGCCCAGTTGGGTGCTGTCGCTCGACAGGCGGGAATCTCGGTGAGTCTCCACGGCACCGGCGGAGCATGGATTCATGTGGCCGATGACGTCGACGTGAAGCGCGTGTCCGACGTCGTCGATTCCTCACTCGACCGCAAGGTGTGCAACACCGTGAATGTCGTGGCCGTCCCTGAGGCGCGAAACGAATTGCACCGCGCCGTGTTCGAAGGAATCGTACGAGCGGCCGAGCTTCGGGGTGTCCGCGCGGTCGTTCACGTGAAAGAGGCGGACTTTTCGATCTGGAGTGAGGCCGGGCTGCTCGATGACGTGGAGGTCGTGCGACACTCGGACGATTCGTACCTGGCGACCGAGTGGGAGTGGGACGAGGTCCCGGAGGTGTCGGTGATTTCGGTTCCCGACGTCGATCGAACCCTCGATCTGTACGACCGGCACAGTCCGCATTTCGTCCTGTCTGTCCTCACTGATGACGAACGACTTCTCGAGTACGTGTACGCGTCCTCCGAGGCACCATTCCTCGGGGATGGCTTCACCCGATGGGTCGACGGGCAGTACGCCCTTCGCCGACCCGAGTTGGGTCTGTCGAACTGGCAGAACGGACGACTCTTCGGCCGGGGCGGCATCTTGTCCGGTGACGGGGTCTTTTCGGTTCGCTACGTGGCTCGCCACCAGGACCCGACCCAACGTCGGTGATTGGGAAGTTCTCAGCCGATCAGCACGTCCACCAGACGGGACATGAGTCCGCCGACTCGACCTCGGGCCTCCTGTTTGTCGACTGACTCCGCGAGCCGGTTCATCGTGTTGACGCCGATCCATCGGAGAGGCTCGGGCTCCCAGCGCCGAGAGCGGTGGCCGATGAGGGGTAGATCGTCGGTTCCATGGGCGATGAGCCGGGACATGGCCCGCCCGGCGACGAAGGTGGAAGTGACTCCGTCCCCCACGTAACCACCGAGGCGACCGAATCCGGACCCACGATCGAAAGTCACCGACCACGTCCAGTCGCGAGGAACGGCGAGTGGACCACCCCAGCGGTGGGTGATCCCGGCCTCGCTCAACACCGGAAACAATTCGACCATCGACGCCAAGAGTTTGCTGTGAACACGGTCGTCGTAATCGGAACGGTTGCGGATTCGAGAACCGAACGCGTAGCCGACCCCGCGTCCCCCGAAGGCCAATCGATCATCGTGGGTGCGTTGGGCATAGATGATCTGACGCCGGTAATCGGACAAGGCTTCGCGTTGCGGGAGGCCGATCTCGTCCCACACGGCCGGGGACAGCGGCTCGGTCGCGATCATCGAGGAATGGATCGGGATCACGATCCGTCCGGACGATCGCGCCCCGTAGGCCTCGCGACAATCCACGACGATCGGAGCCTTCACGCAACCATGTGTGGTCTCGATTCGGCCCACTTCGATGGATCGAACGCGAGACTCCTCGTGAAAGATCACACCCCGATCTCCGATGAGTTCAGCAAGACCCTCGACGAGACGGCGCGGATGCAGCACGGCGCAATCGGGTCGATACGTGCTGAGGTGATCGCCTTTCACCTTGGTCTTGGTTCTCGAGCGGTCCCACATCTCGATGTGAGACGCGAATCCGAATCGCTGATAATCGTCGATGTCGGCTCGAGCCCTCGCCTCCTGGGCTCGGTTCCTGATCAGAGAAATCGATCCCTGGTGGGCGATGTGGGCGTCGATGCCATGGAGTCGGCAGATCTCCTCCACTTCTGACACCGACTCGAACATGACTCGCTGAAGCGAGACGGTTCGTTCCTCGCCAAACGTCGCGGCCAGATCGGTGAGAAAGACGGGTAGGAGAGCCGACAGCCAACCGCCGTTACGAGCACTGGCTCCGTGACCGATTCTTTCCGCCTCGATGATGCGGATCATCCTCCCGGGGATGAACTCGGTCAGCCAGTAGGCGGTCCAAAGACCCGAGAATCCGGCTCCGACGATCACCACATCCGCTGACTGGCGACCCGACAGCGGCGAAGTTTCTCCTGGGGTGTGGTCGACGGACCAGAGGGCCGATCGTCGGGCCTGTGCGAGTCGAGGATGAGTCACGTCAAGATGTGATTGTCGAGAAGACGAACATCGTCACATGAGGCCGCAACGATCACGACGTCACCAGTCCGGGACGTCGAGACGGGAGTGAGGTCAGCTGGATCGACGACATCGAGGTAGTGAACCTCGAGATCGGACGCCTCCAGGACGGCTCGAGCCGCAGTCACCAACTCCGCACTCGAGACCTGACCGGCCTCGAATTGAGCCTGGATTCCTCGTAATGAACGATGAATGGCGGTCGCTCGAAGACGCGCGGCGTCGGATAGGCGAACGTTACGACTCGACAACGCGAGGCCGTCGGACTCTCTCTCCGTCGGACAGACGACCACGTCGACGGAGAAGTCGAGATCCTCGACGAGCCGAGTGATGACCGCACACTGCTGGAAATCCTTCTGTCCGAAAAATGCTCGATCGGCACGCGATGCAACGAGAAGTTTGGTGACGACGGTAGCGACACCGTCGAAGTGGCCCGGGCGATCTCGTCCCTCCCACGCGTCGGTCAGGGTTCGAACATGAATCGACGTCGCGTGTCCGAGCGGATACATCGTCATCGCGTTGGGGGCATACACGACATCGACTCCCAGTGATTCGCAGAGAGCGAGATCCTGCTCCATCGTCGACGGATAGTTCTCGAAATCCGTTGGATCGTCGAATTGAGTCGGATTGACGAAGATCGATGTGACGACACGGTCGCAGGACGAACGGGCGGAATCGATCAGGCTTCGGTGCCCGTCGTGCAGTGCCCCCATCGTCGGCACGATTCCGACGGATTGCCCGACCATCTGCCACGAGCGGGCGAGAGCCGACAGGGTGCGAGGGTCGGAGACGACCTCCATGAATCGACTCCTAGCTGAACGAGTGATCGAGGTCCGGCCAGGATCCCTGACGAACTTCGTCCACGTAGGTGCGAGTCGCATCGACGACGATCGACGCCACATCGGCGTATTGCTTGGCGAACCGATAACGACATTCGGTCAGACCGAGAACGTCGTGCAGGACGAGAACTTGACCCGAACATCCCGGACCAGCGCCGATGCCGATGGTCGGAATGGAGAGCTTCTCGGTGATCTCCGAGGCGAGATCGTGAGGAACGCCCTCGATCACGACAGCGCAGGCGCCAGCAGCTTCGACAGCGCCCGCGTCTTGCAGCAATCGATCACGGCCGCCGGCTTCGAGTCCGGCGTGACGACCTTGAACCCGGTGTCCACCCATGCGATGAAAACTCTGCGGTGTCAGCCCGATGTGTCCGATCACCGGGATGTCACAGCGTGAAATCGCGGCGATGGTGTCGGCCATCGAAAGACCACCCTCGAGCTTCACCGCCTCGGCGCCGGCCTTGACGAGGGCGATCGACGATTCGATCGCCTGCTCGGGACTCACCTGATACGAACCGAACGGCAGGTCACCGACGACCAAGGCCCGCGGGTGGGCTCGGGCGACGCACCGCACGTGGTACTCCATCTCCTGGAGACTCGCCGGGATGGTCGTCTTCTCACCCTGGACGACCGTGGCCGCCGAGTCGCCGACGAGAATCATGTCGACTCCGGCTCGATCGACGAGGCGTGCGAACGTGGCGTCGTACGCCGTGATCATCGCCAGGGGACGACCCTCGTCGCGAAAGCGCGCCAGATCGGGAACGGTGACTTTTCGACGCTCGGGCGACGGATGTCCTGCGGCCACGATGACCCCCTTTCGCACCCGAGGAAACTAGCGAGGTGGGTGAGGTCCGGCACCACCGGCCGGACCGCTTCTTGTGAATTCGGACTCAATGCACCCGGGACGAGGAGAGGAACTGTCGATACGGGGGAGAACCACCGAGGTCGACGGCCCCGAGTACGGCACCGGTGCACGCCTCGGCGAACACCTCAGCGGCCGCCGAGAGGACGGAGTTGAGCGACGAGACCACGACCGGCACCTCGGAGCGTCCGGTACTCAACCCGAAGATGCAGTCACCGTCGTTCATGGAATGGGCCGGTCGGATGGCTCGCGCCAACCCGTCGTGTGCCACATCGGCCAACTTGGTGCACCAGGCCTTATCGAGGGCCGCGTCGGTCGCCACGACACCGATGGTGGTGTTCAGGGTCGGGCTCGCACTGGGTCGTGTGGTCAACAGGCGATCGAGGTCCCGACGTCGCCGAACGGAGGGGTGACTGACCTGCCAACGGCCAACGTGCCAAGGCAGCCCGGTTTCCGGGTCGATCACCGACCCGATGGCGTTGACGACCGCAAGGGCGGCCACGGTGTGGCCTTCGGGGGTTCGTTTGCTCGCCGTGCCCACACCGCCTTGAAGGCCACCGGCGCGCGCACCGGTTCCGGCCCCGACCGAACCGACGCCGAAGGAAACCCGAGCGTTCCGGCATGCTCGGTAGCCGAACGATGCATCGGGACGATTGCCCCATTTCCCTGCTCGACCGAGATCGAAGATCACGGCCGCCGGAACGATCGGAACCACCCAATCCGGTGGACCACCCACAGGAAAGCCCCGCCCCATTTCGTGAAGACGTGTCATCACGCCACCGGCGGCATCGAGTCCGAAAGCACTTCCACCGGTCAGGCAGATGGCATCCACGTGGCGAACGAGGGCATCGGCTCCGAGGAGGTCGGTCTCGCGCGTTCCTGGTGCAGCACCTCGGACCGACACGCCACCGGTCGTCGACGGCGGAGTGACGACGACGGTGGTTCCGGTGCGCCAATGGGTCGACACGCGATGGTGGTGTCCCACCGCGAGCCCCTCGACGTCGGTGAGACACCCGAGAGGATGCGCTCCAGCCTTCACGAACCCATCTTGTCAGTCGATTCGACGTGCATGGTCATCGCTAATCTCGCGACATGAGCGACGGGGCTGCCTTTCGATCGCCTCGACGATCTTTCCCTTCACGTGTCGTCGACCGCCTGATGCATCCGCTCGTCGTCGGTGTGCACGACCGGGTTCGTCGGTGGGGCGCAATCGGTCCCCACAGTCGTCGAGGCAGGAGTTTCGGAAGCTTCGGCTCCGGGAGCATCGTGTGCTTTCCCTGGTCGACGATCTTCAACGAGGAGTACGTGCACATCGGGCGTGACACCATGATCGGACCCGATTGCTCTTTGTCGGCTGGCATGGTTCCTGGTCAGCAGTGTCTGACCGATCGGGTGGTCACGATCGGAGATCGGTGCCTGATCGGGAAGGGAAGTGGCATCGTCGGACATTTCTCGATCGAGATCGGTGACGACGTCTGGACCGGTCATCACGTGTACATCACCGATCAGAATCACGACTATCGCGACGTCGACCTTCCGATCGGCCGGCAATCGATGCCCGAGAAGCCGGTGCGCATCGGTTCTGGATCATGGATCGGATTCGGATCGGTCATCCTCCCGGGGGCCGATATCGGAGAGCACGTGGTGATCGGTGCCAACTCGGTCGTGGCCGGCGTGATTCCGTCCTATTCAGTAGCCGTCGGCTCACCGGCACGAGTGATCAAACGCTTCGACGACGGTCAGTGGATCTCCGTCGAAGACGGGCACTGACCTCACGACGCAAGGTCGGCGGGGCTCGAACAAGCCTTCATCCGATTCGCGACCGTGAAATCGTTGATGTATTCCGACACCGGTGCGCCCTCGACCATGGCCTCCGGAAACGGGGGATTGTCTCCGGCTCTCAGGACCACGGTGTAATCACGTCGGTCCTCGATCAAGGTCCGGTAATAGGAGACCCAGCGAGAGACCAAGGCCTGGTCATCTGGACCGGTCGGGGCGATGGCCGAAACCTCGTCCACCATGTTCTCGACGATCTCGGTCGCCCGATCGATGAGACCGGCCCGTTCGGCCAAAGCACCCGGTCCGACGTCGTCGATGCGCCGGGAGTCGGCGAGTTCATTGCGAGCCAGATTCGCCTCACGGCAGATCTGTTCGGCCCGAGCCGTCCAGTCGGTGTCCTCGAGTTTTGCCACCGACTCCTTTGGTGGAAAGAAAAGCGCCCAGATCCAGAAGACCGCTATCGAGACACTGATCAGGATCAGAAGCGCACGAATCGTGTTTCGCACTCGTTCACGAACCTGTCGAAGACGGCTTCGGCCGGTAACTCGTGGCGAGCTGCAGGGCGGCACCACCCAACCCGACGAGGCCGGAGATCAAAAAGCCCGTCCAGCCGTTGAACGACAGACCCGCGGCTTCGTCGATCGACCACTGACCCGGGCCCATGATTCCGACGGCCAATGCGCCGAGCGCGATGGTTGCGCAGTACTCCCAACCCTGATTGGGAAGAAAGACGAAGAAGCCGACCTTGGCGTGAGCGACCACGATGGCCACCAGCATGATGCCGATCATTCCGGCGGCCGCGATGGGGGTCAACAGGCCAGCCGCCAACAAGAGACCGGCGCCGATTTCGGTGGATGCGGCCAGACGAGCCTGCCAAATCGGCCATTTCATCCCGATACTTCCGAACCAACCCGCCGTACCGCTCAGCCCTCCACCCCCGAAGATCTTGTTGTAGCCGTGGTAGGCGAGAAACAGACCCAGGCAGAGGCGAAGGACGAGTAGTCCTCCGTTGAGTTGCTGAACTGAAAAATCGTCACCGAGGACGTTGGCGAGTACAGCAGAAACCATGATGCGAGGTTAGCCACGCGAGGAACTGCTAGTAATTCCCAAGTGTCGAGGAACGAGGAGCCGAGGCGTTTTCGTCGTGCGGTTCGACTCGTGATCACTTTGGTGTCGTATCGACCGAAGACGTTCTCGGTCGCGGTGATCGGTGCGGCGGTCTTCGCGTTCTGTACGGTCGCGGCCTCGTGGGTCGTTCAGCGGCTGGTGGACGAGGTGGTCGTCGAACGATTCGAGGGCGGACGCGTGGATGGCACCTCGTTGTTGGCCGGTATCGGGCTCTTGTTCCTCCTGGCCGTGGTGCGAGCGGCCGGGGTGGTCGTACGGCGCACGTGGGCAGGAAAGGCCCAGTGGGGAACGGCGCAGGACCTGAGCCAAGAAGTTCTCGCTGCGGTCGTCGCTCAGCCGGTGACGTGGCATCGGAGTCAATCGACGGGGGACCTCAACACGCGGGTCGGGGTGGACGTCGAAGCGGCGGTGTCGGTGATGGCGCCGATGCCATTCGCTAGCTCGGTCGTCTTCATGATGGTTATCGCAGCGGTCGGAATGATTTCGGTCGACCCTTGGCTGGGTATCGCTGCAGCGGCCGTTTTTCCCGCCTTGATCCTTTTGAACGTGTCGTACCAAAGACGCGTCGACCATTGGTACGACCTGGCTCAGAACGAACTCGGTGATCTGTCGGCCGCCACCCACGAGAGTTTCGAAGGGGTCACCGTGGTCAAGGCGTTCGGTGCTGAACTCCGGGAGACCGAGCGACTGGCTGGAATCGCATCGCGGGTACGCGGAGCTCGTGTTCAAGCGATTCGGTTGCGATCCGCATTCGAGACCCTCCTCGACGTGATCCCTAATGCCACCAACGTAGGGATCGTTCTTCTGGGAAGCATTCGGGTTCGTGACGGGCATCTCAGTCTCGGGGAGCTGACCTCGTTCGTCTATTTGTTCACTCTTTTGGTGTTTCCCTTGCGAATCATCGGGTACGCCCTGTCGGAATTTCCGCGATCACAAGCGGGCTACGGACGCGTCCGTTTCCTTGTGGATCAGCCGCGCGGAGCCGACCCGCGATCTGACATCTCGAAGAGCGACGATTTCATGGCGGAACACGTGACGGTGGTGCACGAGCCGAATCGGCCGGTCGTCGTCGACGTGTCGCTGCGGCTGTCCCGAAGTTCGACGACGGTGGTCGTGGGAGCGACCGGATCGGGAAAGACGACACTCGTCGAAGCTCTGGTCGGCCACATTCCTCTCATGACGGGATCGATTAGCTCGCCCTTCGCCCGTCCGGCTTTGGTCTTCCAGGAACCATTTCTCGTGAGTGGATCGGTCGCCGAGAACGTCAGGTTCGGTCGCGACGTGTCGACAGATCGACTCGAACGGGCGCTGCGCATCGCCGAAGCAACGTTCGTGCACGGCCTCCCGTCCGGTGTCGACACGGTGATCGGAGAACGCGGCGTCGGTCTGTCCGGAGGACAACGTCAACGAATCGCTTTGGCGCGAGCACTGGTCGGAGATCCCGACGTGTTGTTTCTCGACGATGTGACGAGTGCTCTCGACCCGTCGACGGAGGCCCTCGTTCTATCCAACCTCGACCGGGAGTGCCCGGGTCTCACGATCGTCGCCGCAGCGAGCCGACCGACTCTGATGAGTCGTGCCGATCTGGTCGTCTTCCTCGAGAATGGGAGAGTTCGCGCCGCCGGTCGTCATATCGAGCTTCTTCGAGAGATACCGACCTATCGAGACCTTATGTCGGCCTACGACTCGGAATCTGCATCTGCGGACCCGACGACTTCTTCAGGAGACGTGCCTCGTGATTGACGACGTGACCGGACGAGGAGCCATCGCCACCATCGGAGCCGGAGTGCAAGCTGCTCCGTCACTGAAGCGGGGAATCGGATGGACCATCTCTCTCGCACTCGTGGGAGCGGCCGGCCGGGTCGTCGTTCCGATTCTTCTGCAGCAGGCGATCGATCGAGGTTTCAGACGGATCGATGGTCGAACCATCGTCGACGTCGGGTTCATCGCCCGGCTCTGCGCGATCGGCGCGGTTTCGTTGTTCGTCACTGGTCTCGCCCAGCGGACCGCAGTTCTTCGACTCGGACGCAGTAGTGAAGAAGCCCTCTTCGGTTTGCGTACGAGACTGTTCCAGCACGTGCATCGGATCGGCGTCGAGGATCACAACGACGAGAAGCGAGGTGCGCTCGTCGCCAGAGTGACGTCGGATGTCGAGACCCTGTCTCAATTCTTCTCGTGGGGAGGTCTCGCCTTCTTGTTGAACGGGGCTCTCATGTTGATCGTGAGTGCCGTCATGCTGGCGTACGACTGGATGCTCGCTTCGGTGGTCATTGTCGTCTCCGCACCACTGTTCGTGGTGTTGCGTCGAGTGCAGAGAACCCTGGTCGCGGCCTACGACCGTGTGCGCGAGACCAACGGCGCCCTTCTCGGGGCATCCTCGGAGATCATCAACGGTGCCGAAACCCTCATCGCGTACCGAGTCGGTGACGTCTACGCACGGCGAACGGTGCACGTGGCCGAAGAGCGCGCTCGAGCTCAGACACGCGCCAGTTTGATCGGCGCTTTTCTCTTTCCGTCCGGTGAAGTGTTCGGAACCATCGCCGTATCGGGTGTCATTGCGCTCGGCGTGTGGAGGGGGCCTGCGTCGAGTCTGTCCGCCGGTGCCGTGATCGGTTTCGTGTTCTTGACGTACCGATTCCTCGAACCGATCGCCGAGATGACCGAGGTACTCGATCAGACACAGACGGCAGTGGCCGGGCTCCGTCGCGTTCTCGGCATTCTGGCCATACCGGTCGGCCCGCCCGTCGACCCGCATCCTCTGACCATCCCGTCCGGACCGATCACCGTCGACATCGAGGACGTCTCGTTCTCGTACCGTCCTCGGGAAGGAGAGTCAGACGGGACCCCTCAGCCCGTCCTCGTGCATGTCACGGCATCGATCGCTCCGGGATCCCGGGTGGCGATCGTCGGAGAGACCGGCTCGGGAAAGACCACCCTCGGGCGAATCCTTGCCCGATTCGTCGATCCGACGAGTGGCTCGGTCCTGTTGAGCGGCGTGCCGTTGACCAAGGTGTCGAACGAGGATCTCCGACGGCGCCTGGTCGTCGTACCCCAAGAGCCGTTTCTTTTCGACGACACCGTCGCCGAAAATCTTCGCTTCGCCAACCCTGATCTGACCGACGATGATCTCGTCGGTCACATTGCCGCTCTCGACCTCGACGATTGGATCGCGTCCTTGCCATCGGGTCTCATGACGCAGGTCGGGCCGAGGGGTGGAAATCTTTCGGCTGGAGAACGTCAGCTCGTGGCCTTGATTCGTGCCTCGCTGGTCACGAGTTCCATCCTTGTTCTCGACGAGGCGACGTCATCGGTCGATGCTCTCACCGAGGTTCGAATCGGACGAATCCTGGAGCGGATGTCGACTGGCCGAACCACGATTGCGATCGCCCACCGTCTGTCGACCGCCGCGCGAGCCGATCGGGTTCTGGTGCTCGACAACGGACGCCTGTTGGAGGACGGATCCCACGAAGAGCTTCTCCGCCAAAAGGGCTTGTATTTCCGCATGTACGAGGACTGGCTCCGTACGTCATCACGGAAGGATTCTGAGGGGCTCGATAAGTCGGGCCGAGACCAGTGACCGTGACACCAACCGGCCGAATCACGGGTCCGACGTCTGGTAGGCCAAGATGATCGCATGGAGATCGTGCTCGTACGCCATGGGGAACCCGAATGGGTGCGTGACGGGCTGAACGTCGACAATCCTCCGTTGACCGAGCGCGGTCGACGTCAGGCCGACTGCGTCGCTGATTCTCTGCGAGGCGAAGTCTTCGACGAGATCTGGGTGTCACCATTGATTCGCGCTCAGCAGACGGTTGGACCGTTGGCGCACGAACGTGGGCTCGACCCGCTCCTGATCACGCAAGACTGGCTGGAGGAGATTCGAAATCCGCTCTGGCACGGCACTCCACGGGAGCGGGCCGACGCCGCCTACGCAGAGGAGCGTCGCCGTCCGGCCGAGGGGCGCTGGGAAGGTCTTGATGGAGGGGAGCGAGTTCGAGACTTCGTCGATCGCATCCATACCAATGCGGCTCTCTTCTTCGAGGAACGAGGAGTGCGCCCGACACCGCACAGCCTTCCGGTCTGGAGTATGGCGGATCCCGATCGCCGAATTCTCCTCGTCGCTCATGCCGGAACCAACAGCGTCCTCATCGGCCACTTGCTCGGTCTTGCCACAACTCCATGGGAGTGGGAACGTTTCGTGCTCGGTCACGCGTCGATCAGTCGCTTGACGTCCTACGAGATCGGCGATGGACACACCTTCGGTCTCGTGAAATTGAGCGATGTCGAACATCTCGATCGAACGGATCGGACGTTTTGAACGTTGACCGAGTCGGTCGTCAAGGAGGGGAGATGACATGAACGAAGAAGTCGATTCGATGGCGGTGAAACTTTTCAGTTTCCTCGTCTTCAGCAAGCTCGAGGGGGCAGTCACGTCCGGCATGATCCATCTCGGCGATCGTCTCGGCCTCTACCGGTGCTTGGCTTCAACGAAGGAACCGATGTCGATCAGCGAGTTGGCGAGTCGTCTCGAACTCCACCCTCGCTGGGTCGAGGAGTGGGCCCACAACCAGGCGGCGGCCAAGATCATCGTTCATTCGAGGTCGGACGAGGGCACCGAGTTGGTGTCCCTGTCTCCGGAAGGGCGGATCGTGTTGGCCGACGAGACGGATCCGTCGTTCGGTATGGGAATGTTTCACCGTCTTCCGCAGACGATGGAAAGCCTTCGTCACCTGCCAGAGTCCTTCCGAACCGGAATCGGACTCGACTACGACAGTCACGGTCCGGAGGGGGCTGTGGGTATCGAGAGGAGTTTCGAACCCTGGAGCAACGCCCACCTACTTCCGACCGTTCTCCCGGCGCTCGACGGAATCGTGAGCCGATTGGAGGCCGGTGCATCGGTCGCCGATATCGGATGTGGGGCCGGTGGGGCCGCTGTGCTCATGGGACGCCGCTTCCCGTCGTCACGAATTTCTGGATACGACATTTCTCGATACGCCCTCGAACGGGCCGGACACAAATTGGCCAAAGCCGGTCTCGACAACGTGAACTTTCTCGACCCGCGTCGCGATCCGCTACCCGATGACGAATCACTCGATCTGGTGACCGCCTTCGACTGCATTCACGACATGACCCATCCCGCCGAGATGATGTCGGCCATACGGCGGTCCCTGAAACCGGACGGGGTATGGCTCTTGGTCGACATCAAGGCTCTCGATACTTACGAAGAGAACGCATCGACTAATCCGATGGCATCTCTCATGTACGGCATCTCGGTCATGTCGTGCATGTCGTCCGCCATGTCGATCGACGGGGGCGCCGGGCTCGGAACTCTCGGGCTACCCGAGTCGAAGGCACGATCGATGGCCTCCGACGCTGGTTTCTCGCGCTTTCGACGACTCGACATCGATCATTCCGTCAACGCTTTCTACGAGGTGCGCCCATGAACGAACAAATAGATCTCGCCACGATCGAAAGCGAAAGTCGCCGCTTCGGACCGGTCGCTTACGTGGCAACGACCGGTCACGATGGTGAGCCGCACCTGGCTCCGGTCGCGGTGAACTGGATCGACGGACGGATCGTCGCCTTCGTTCTCACCACCAGTCGGAAAGTACGCAACGTTCGGCAGAACCCACGAGCCACTGTCCATTTCTCGGTCGGAGAATCGACGGCCTGGGACAGTTGCATCGTCTGGGGAGACGTCGAAATCGTCGATGACGTCACCGGCCGTCGATCACTCTGGCCACGAATGGGATATGACTTGTCGGCGTTCGAGCCCGGCGGACCGGAAGCCAATTCTCACGTCTTTCTCGTCATCAGTCCCCGTCGAGCGACCATCCTTCGTTCGTACGGCATTGGAGGTCGACTGACGTGGAAGGCGACATGAGTCGACTCGGTCGCTTGTCGCGTTCGATAGAAGGCCGGGTCGCCATCGTGACCGGTGCCGGTAGTGGTATGGGTCGGGCAACGGCCATGGTGTTCGCCGACGAGAGAGCCAAGGTGGTGGTCGTCGACCTCGACCCCGCCGGTGTTTCCGAGACCGTCGCCGCAATCGACGCCGTTCACGGAGCCGGTCGAGCGAGAGGCGAGAGCCTCGATACGACGGATTCTCGAGCCATCTCCGACATGGTGGCTCGGACGGTTGACGTATGGGGTTCCATCGATTGTCTCGTGAACAACGCCGGAGTCTCGATGTTGTCGTCCATCCTTCAGGACGACGGCTTCGACAATGCCTGGAAGCGGACCATCGATGTCAACCTCACGGCCTATGTCGTCGTGGCCCGTGAAGTCGTTCCTCACATGAAGGCAAATGGTTGGGGGCGTATCGTCAATATCGCATCGACCGAATCGATCGTGGCGACCGCGGGATTGGCCGCGTACTCGGCTTCGAAGGCAGGAGTAACGGGCCTCACCCGTTCGATGGCCGTCGAATTGGGACGACACGGCATCACGGTCAACTGCATCTGCCCGGGACCGATCATCACGGGGATGACGGCCGGGATTCCCGATGCCGCGAAGGAGTCCTACGCCAAGCGAAAGGTTCCACTCCGCCGTTACGGTGACCCCGAGGAGGTCGCCCACATGACGCTGTCACTGTGTCTTCCCGCCGCCAGCTTTACCAACGGCGCGACCCTCGTGGTCGACGGCGGAATGACCGTGCGCCACACCTGATAGTGACTGTGTTCAGGGAGCTGGATCGAGAACTCCCGAGAGTCCGGTTGGAACATGATCGCCGATGATCATCTGTTCGAGAATTCCGAGTCCGACGTCCTTTCCGTGACGAACTCGGCAGACGGCTTGGACGTGCAGATGTTGCGGGGCGCACGGGTTCTCGACCGGCAAGGTCCATCGTTCGCCAGCCACCGCCAGTTCTCCCTTCCAAGCCCCGTGAGTCCACTCCGGATGGCCGTAACCGATGCCGAGCATGTGGAACTCGAAGAGTGGCTCGAAGACGACGGTTCGGGCCGTGCCGCTCGGCGATGTGAGAGTCATCGAAAAGGTCTCGGCCCAACGCGTCCCGGATCGCCAGGAAATGTCGTACTCCGCCGACTCACTCTCCTCCGGTTCGTCGAAACCGTCCGGAAGGTGAAAGCCCGTCTGGTGCCAACGCCGTCCGTCCGAGTATTCGTTGACATCGAAATGCATCGCGTACGAATCGAAGTTGACCGGCGCCCAGAGCCAATAGAACTGACGAGTTCCGGTCGGAGCACCGACCTCGGTCGGCGGACCGATCGGACGAACCCCCCAGGATCGATCCCGTGAGCCCCATGATGTGGCGTCGGTCAATTCGTGTCGCGTTCCGTCGATCTCGATCCACCCCGACCAATGACCGAATTGGGTGAGTCGTGTGTAATCGAAAATGATGCGCTGTCCACCGCGCATCGAGAAGTGCGGTTCCTGCACGGGTGAACTCCGGGCGACGAAGAGCAGATCGGCGCGAAGACCATATTCGGGGCTGTCGACGAGGATGCGATGCCGCCTCATCGGTTCCTCGACAACCACTTCGATCGGCCCCACCGAATTCGCATCCCGTCGATCGAGTGGCGCGCGCGCCGAGGCGTGCAAGGAAATCTGCTCGTGCCCGTCGAGAACGACCGAGAACGAGGCATCCACGACGTGTCGATTGGGGTAAAGACCGAGAGCGACTCCGAAGTACAGGGAGGCGTCGCGCCGGTATCCGTTGAAGAAGTAGCGGTCGTAGTGATTGGCGTCACTCGTGCCCGTCAGAGCGATCGGCAGGCTTCCGGGGTGGATCGGGTAATCGTCGAACGAGGTGAGCATTCCCCGACGGTAATCGGTCCCGAGCGGTGCCTCGGTTCTCACTCGTCGCCTCTAATGTCGAAGTGTGAAGTCCTGGACGGTGTCTCCCGAGCGTTACACCAAGATTTCGATCTTCGCCTTGATCCTGCTGTGTGTGATCGTCGTGACAGGAGCGGCTGTTCGCCTCACTGGTTCGGGACTCGGATGCGAGGACTGGCCGCGGTGCAACTCTGAACGCGTCATCGACGTCTCGTCGACTCACGGTGCGATCGAACAGGTCAACCGACTCTTCACCGGCCTGGTGGCCGCCGGTGTGATCCTCGCCGTTCTGGCGGCGCGGCGACGTCGCCCGTATCGCGCTGATCTGTCACGCCTGGCGTGGGGTCTCGTGGCCGGCGTCATCGGACAAGTCGTGCTCGGCGGGATCGTGGTTCTCACCGACCTGCATCCGCTCGCCAACCAGGGCCACTTCGTCCTCTCGATGATCCTCGTCTCGAATGCGACCGTTCTGGTGCTCCGCTCCCGAGAGAGGGGCTTCACCCAAGCGGTCGATCGTCTCACTCGCCGAGTCGGACGCTCGATGGTGATAGTTGGTGTGGTGGCCATCCTCACCGGAACGATCGTGACTGGGTCTGGCCCACACGCGGGGGACGAGAACGCACGTCGTTTCGATCTCGACATCTCGTCGATCGCCCGCCTGCACGGCGCGTCCGTGATCGCCTCGCTCATCCTTCTCGTCGCCACGATCGTCGTGGCCCGACGGGTGAAGGTGTCCTGGCGACGAATGTCGAACCTGTTGGAGGGGATCATGGCGGTGGGGCTGCTGCAAGGCGTCGTCGGCTACGTGCAGTACTTCAACGACATTCCGGCCGGTCTCGTCGCAGTTCACATCGCCGGAGCCACGGCCTTCATGATCGTGCTGACAGCGCTCTGGTGGAACCTGTCCGAGTCATCGACAGGAAGTGCTCACACCGTCAACGACAGACGGGTCACCGTCTCCTCGTAGACGCGAACCGTCTTCTCGATGATTTCGGCCACTGTCTCGACCGCTTCGATGCGGCCCATCACCTGACCGGTCAGCGCAACGGTGGCCTCCATGTCACCTCCGAAATAGAGATCCATTGCTCGACTCATCTCGGTCAAAGGAACGTGCTCCTCGCGCTCCAACCGTTCGGTGCGTCGGGTCCGGATGGCTCGCAGTCCCGGACGCGAGAACCTGTTCAAGAACACCGTGTCGGTCTCGGCCCCGGCGACAATGGCTGCCTTCCAGTTGTCGTGAACCGGTGATTCGGCTGCCGAAACCATTCGGGTCCCCATCTGGACTGCATCAGCGCCCAACGCAAGTGCGGCCGCCATCGACACGCCGTCACAGATCCCACCAGCGGCAACGATCGGGAGATCGACGCGTGAAGCGACGAGAGGGACCAGAACCATCGTCGCCACGTCTCGGGGATTCTTGAAGCCACCACCCTCGCCGCCTTCCACGACGAGGCCGTCGACCCCGGCTTCGACCGCTTTCAGAGCTGCTGCGAGCGTCGGGACCACATGAAAGACCGTCAGCCCGGCATTCTTCAGCGTGGCTGTGTACTGACGGGGATCGCCGGCCGACGTCGTGACGAAGCGCACTCCTTGGTCGACGACGAAATCGACGATCGAGGGATCTCTCACGAAGAGTTGCGCGATGTTGACCCCGAAAGGACGATCGGTCAGTTCGCGCATACGGGCGATTTCCGTTCGAATGATGTCGAGCTCGCCCGACGACGTCTCGATGATTCCGAGCCCGCCGGCATTGCTGACTGCCGATGCCAGACGAGAACGTGCGATCCAACCCATCGGGGCTTGCACGATCGGAACGTCGATACCGAGCAGGCGGGAGAAGGGAGTGTCGATGCGGGGCTTCATGAACGAACCGTAGCCCTCGACGGCGCCGAGGGGAGGGCGACGGAGATCAGTCCGATCAGGATCATCATTGCACCGAGTCCACCGATGAACGAGAACCTCTCGTCGAGAAATACAACGGCGAGTCCGGTTGCGACCAACGGTTCGGCGATCGTCAACATGGTCACCGATGTCGGAGGAAGATGCCGAAGACCACGTCCGAAAGCCATGTAAGCGAGGGTGAGTGTGATCACTCCCAGATGAAGGAGAACGACGAATCCCCTGGATGTCTCGAAGACGTCGATGGGCCGAAGAACGAGCACTGGAGCCGTCAACACGCCAGCGCCCAAGAACAGAACTCCGAGGACGGCGTCGGGATGAGCCCCGCGTCCGACGGCCACCGAAGCGCATTCGGTGTAGCCGGCGAAAGCGGTCCCGGCGACGACCGCCGCCACGATTCCGAGGCCCTCGACCTCCACTTCTTCGTAACCGCCGATCAAGAGTGCGAAGAGCCCGACCAAAAGAAGTCCGGCACTCAGAAACCAGTGACGTGGGGGAGGGGGACGATGACGCATCGCACCGACGACACGACTCGCGAGCGGACTGACTCCGATCGTGGTGAGAGTCGACACGGCGACTCCTGTGTCGGTGACGGCCCAGAAGAAGGCCAACTGGTAGCCCGCCACCATGACGGCTCCTATCGCAAGAACCATCGTCAGGTCCCGAATCGAAGAGAGCCGACGAATCGCGACGAGAACGAGCAGACCTCCGCCGACGAGGAGTCGCAGGGAGCCCGTCGTCCACGGATCCGCCCCGCCGGGAACTCGAGCCACCGCCGTTCCGGTCGTTCCGAACAACGCGGCTCCGAACAGGACCAGCATCGCAGCCGAAAAGCGACCATGACCTCCTGTTTCGAACTTCACGAGGCTTGGACTATCATTTCGGGGTCCGCACGGCGCGGATGTTGGGGAGACAACGATCCGTGTACGTCGTTCACATGTCGATCAAGAGCACGAGAGCCCGACGGTCGGGCTGCCGGTGATCGTGAACCAGCTCGTTCGCCGGTGGTCGGCGAGATTTCTTCTGGCCCTGGGTGTTCTCCTCATCGGTCTCGGTTGGACGTCGTCGGCTGCATCGGCCGAGGACGTGGCCATCCGTATCCAGGTCAAGGAGCAGAATCGGGACGAAGCCGGCAAGGTCGACAATCAACCAGTGGTCGGGGTCGAGATCGTGGTTCTCGATGCGTCAGGAGCCGAAGTCGGTCGTGGTGTGACGGGAGACGACGGGGTGATCGTCGTGCCCGTGCCGGCCCGGGCCGATTACACGGTCGAGCTCGTCGAGGATTCATTACCCGACGGGCAGAGTCTGAGCCCTCAGAGTCCCGCCGTTCAGTCGATCGCCGAGGACTCGTTCGTGACGGCGACCAAGACCATCAACTTCTTCACTGGAGAATCTCAGCGGGTGTCCGACACTGCGTTCGAGCGCGTGTCACAGAGGTTCGCCGACGGCTTCCGTCTCGGTCTGGTCCTGGCCATGTGTGCGGTCGGTCTCTCCTTGATCTTCGGAACGACCGGGCTGACCAATTTCGCCCACGGCGAGATGGTGACGTTCGGCGGATTGGCTGCATTCGTCTTCAACATCACGGGCCTGACGTTTCTCGGATTCCTCGATTTCCTCCCTGGCGTGTACCCGGACGGACGCTTCCACGTCATCTGGGCCACGATCCTGGCCGCTGTCTTCGGCGGACTTTTCGGCTGGGCCCTGAATGCGGGCGTTTTCCTCCGCCTTCGTCGACGCGGTATCGGGTTGGTCACTCAGATGGTTCTCACCGTCGGATTGTCGATCCTGCTCAAGAACTTCTTCTTGTCACGTTTCGGAGGACGCACACGACCGTTCCGCGAATACAGCCTGCAGAAGGCCCTCGACATCGGTCCGATCAGCATCACGCCACGCGATCTGACGGTTTCGATCATCTCGATCCTCATTCTCGTGACCGTGGCTCTCACGCTTCGCTACTCCCGACTCGGGAAGGCGACTCGGGCCGTCTCCGACAACCCCGATCTGGCCTCGGCCACCGGCATCGATTCCGAACGAGTCATCAGACTGGTCTGGATCGCCGGTGGGGCGCTGGCCGCCCTTGGTGGAGTGTTCCGAGGTCTCGATGAGCAGGTGAGTTTCGAGATGGGAGGCCGTCTGCTGTTCCTCATGTTCGCCGCGATCACCCTCGGTGGTCTGGGTTCGGCCTTCGGTGCCCTGATCGGCGGCATCGTGGTCGGAGTCCTGGTCGAAATGGCGAGCCTGGTCGTTCCCACCGAGTTGAAGACCACTCCCGCTCTGGCAATTCTGATCCTGGTGCTGTTGTTCCGCCCGCAGGGGCTTCTCGGTAAAGCGCAGAGAGTGGGTTGACGATGGATTGGTCGCTGATCTTCGAACTCTCACTGAAGGGACTCATCGGCATCAACGCCGTGTACTTCGCCATCGCTGCGATCGGACTGAACGTTCAGTTCGGCTACACCGGCCTGTTGAACTTCGGTCAAGCGGGCTTCATGGCCTGTGGCGCCTACGGACTGGGAATGACCGCCCACTACTTCGACATCTCTTTCTGGTGGGGCATCCCGATCGGCATCGTGTTCTCGTTGCTTCTCGGTCTCCTGATGGGTGTTCCGACGTTGCGTCTACGGGCCGACTATCTGGCCATCGTCACCATCGCCGCCGCCGAGATCATTCGCCTGGTCGTACGTTCGGTGCGGTTCAAGCACTACTTCGGAGGAAGCGACGGGATCAATCGCTTCGCTCAACCTTTCCGCGAAGTCGGTGCGGATCTGGGCATTGATCAGACCCAGTTGTACGGATTCGGGCCGTTCACGTTCACGGGACGCGAACTCTGGACGATGATCGTCGGCTGGGTACTTGTCGCAGTCATCGGCTTCCTCGTCTACAAACTCATGAAGAGCCCGTGGGGCCGGGTATTGAAGGCGATCCGTGAAGACGAAGACGCAGTACGAAGCCTCGGCAAGAACGTGTACTCGTACAAGATGCAATCCCTCCTCCTCGGAGGAGTCATCGGAACGATCTCGGGCATGGTCTTCGCTCTCGACCGTGGAAGTGTGCAGCCGGACAACTACAGCCGTGACGTCACTTTCTACATCTTGACGGCGTTGGTTCTCGGCGGCGTGGCCAAGGTGTCGGGTTCCATCACCGGTCCGATGTTGTTCTGGCTGATCTTCACCTTCCTCGATAACTTCCTGCGTCAGGTAGCCGACGAACCGATCAAGATCGGCAACTTCACCATCATGCAGTCGACGCAGGTGGGCCAGGTCAACTTCATGCTCGTCGGCCTGACCCTGATTCTTCTCATGGTGTACAGGCCGCAAGGGATCTTCGGCAATCGACAGGAGATGGCTTTCGATGGGCGCTGATTCCACCTTGTCCGCAACGGCGCAGGCGGCCCGTGAGGCTCTGGCATCCTGCAGCGCGACGCCGGGTTCGTCCAAGGTCGACCCCATCCTGGTGGCGGACTCGGTGCGCCGTACCTTCGGTGGAATCACCGCTGTCGACGTCGACCATCTCGAGGTTCAGCGAGGGTCGATCACTGCGTTGATCGGCCCGAACGGGGCCGGCAAGACCACTCTTTTCAACCTTCTCACCGGATTCGACAACGTCGACGAGGGCCGGTGGTCCTTCGACGGGCGTTCGATGGGAAGGGCGGCTCCACACCGTATGGCCAAGCTGGGGATGGTTCGCACCTTCCAGCTCACCAAGAGTCTCACCAAGTTGAGTGTGGTCGAGAACATGCGTCTCGGAGCAACCGACCAGATCGGCGAGAAGTGGTGGAACGGACTCATCGACGCCCGATGGCGGAAGCAGGAGGCCGCCATCACGGCTCGAGCGGACGAACTCCTCGATCGTTTCAAGCTCGGACACATGCGCGACGAATACGCAGGCGCCCTGTCCGGCGGTCAACGGAAGCTTCTCGAAATGGCTCGTGCGCTCATGACCAACCCGGTTCTCGTCATGCTCGATGAGCCCATGGCCGGAGTCAACCCCGCTCTCAAGCAGAGCCTGAACGAACACATCCGAGGCTTGCGGGACGAAGGTATGACCGTCCTCTTCGTCGAGCATGACATGGACATGGTCCACGACATCTCCGATTGGGTGGTGGTGATGGCCGAGGGACGCGTGATCGCCGAAGGTACGCCCGACGACATCTCGTCGAACCCGGCGGTGATCGATGCCTACCTCGGCGCACATCAGGGTCGGTCGCTCTTGGAGGATCAGTCATGAACTCTGTTGCCGGATCATCGGATGTGCTCCGTGCGACCGAACTGGTGGCCGGATACGTTCCCGAAGTCAACATTTTGAACGGTTGCGACCTGGTCGTCGGAGAGGGCGAGTTCGTCGGGATCATCGGACCGAACGGGGCCGGAAAGTCGACCTTCTTGAAGGCCGTGATCGGACAGTGTCGGGTCCGTGGTGGTTCGGTGACGCTGCTCGGTCAGGACATCACGGGTCGAAAGGCGCACGAACTCGTTCCGCTCGGCCTCGGATACGTCCCGCAGAACCGAAACGTGTTTCCCAGTCTCACGGTGAAGGAAAACCTCGAGATGGGTTGCTTTCTGTCGCCGAAAGTCTTCGGGCAGCGATTCGACTACGTCACCGGACTCTTTCCGAAGTTGGGGGAGAGGTCATCTCAGCGGGCCGGTGCTCTGTCGGGTGGTGAGCGGCAGATGGTCGCCATGGGTCGGGCGCTCATGCTCGAGCCGAAGATTCTCCTCCTCGACGAGCCGTCAGCCGGCCTCTCGCCGGCTCTGCAGGACGAGGTTTTCGTCCGTTGCCGTGCGATCAACGAAACCGGAGTCGCGATCCTCATGGTCGAACAGAACGCTCGACGATGTCTTCAGGTGGTTCATCGAGGTTACGTCCTCGATCAGGGGCGGAACGCCTACACCGGAACCGGACGCGAACTTCTGGCCGATCCGAACGTGATCGAGCTCTATCTCGGTACGCTCGCCCGAGCGACGGGCGGCTGAGCACACCTCGTCGACCTGCGCACGGCGCGTCGACGACACCGATCAACGAGAAGGGCCCCCGGGGAATCCCCGGGGGCCCTTCGTCACGTCTGGACGTGAGCGGGATCAGTTACCGGCGTCGAAGTTCTCGCCGAGAGCGTTACCCATGTTTCCGTCGGTGCCGTACCAGTTCTTGGCCTTCGGACCGATGCCGTTCTCGACGGCCGTGCGCAGGATGCGGCTACCTTCGTCGAACGAGACGAGGACGACGGCATCCGGGTCAGCCGAGACGATCTCGGCAACCTCGGCGTCGAACGAAGCCGCAGCCGGGTCGTAGGCCTTCACGCCAAGAACGGTCACACCAGCAGCCTCGAGGACGTCCTTCACGACGGCGGCGATGCCGTTGCCGTAGGCGTCATCGAGGTTCATGATGTACGCCGAAGCGTTGCCGTCTTCGACGATCTGGTTGGCCACCACGGCGCCCTGAAGTCCGTCCGCCGGAGCGTTACGGAAGTAGAGGGCGTTGTCCGGGTAATCGGACAGAGCCGGGCTGGTGTTGGCCGGGCTGAACATCGTCACACCGGCAGCCGTGATCTTGTCGATGACCGTGAGCGACACGCCCGACGACGCAGCACCGATGATGGCGTCGACGCCCTCACCGATCAGACGGTCGGAGGTGGTGCTGGCGATGTCGGTCGTGGTGTCACCGGAATCACCCTGTGACAGTTCGACCGGATTGCCGAGAACGCCACCAGCGTCGTTGATCTCCTTGACGGCGTACTCGACACCGGCGAATTCCGGTGGTCCGAGGAACGCGAGGCTTCCCGTCTCGGGAAGAAGGGTGCCGATCTTCAAGACGCCGTCACCCTCACGGGTTGCGGTGGTGGCCTGAAGGTCGACGACGGCCGATGCGGGAGCAGCGGCATCGATCAGGTTGCTCTGCGAAGCTTCGGTGATGCGGTTGTCAGCACCGAACTCGAGCATGGCGTAGCTGCCCTGGAGCGGCTCACCGTTGCCGTTGAACTCGTGCGGTCCGGAGATTCCGTCGTAGTCCGGGTCTCCACCGGCCTCGATGATCGCGAGGCAATCAGCGAAGGTGGTGCACTTCTCGCCGTCCTTGGTGATGGCGACGATCTCGTTGGCATGAGCGGCTCCATCGGTGCCGGCCTTGGCCACGGCGAGAGCGATCACGATCGCTGCGTCGTAGGACTCGGAGGCGTAGTTGAAGTCGCTGAGGGCTGCGTTACCGAGTGACACCCAGTAGTCCGAAACGGCCGAAAGCCATTCCTCGCTGACATCGGCACCCTTCGGCGTCGTTCCCTTCATACCTTCCAGTTCACCGCCGGCTGCGGGAGCCTCCGTTGCCGGAGCCTCCGTTTCGGCCGGTGCTTCGGTGGCCGGAGCTTCGGTTGCCGGTGCGGCGTCGCTGTCACCGTCGTCGCCACCGCAGGCAGCGCCTACGAGAGCGAGACCGAGAACCAGCGCACCGACCCGGCGAGCTCGGGTCTTCTGCATATGTGTTCTCCCCCTATGGAGATACGGGACGGATGTCCCAATGGTTGGAAAGGCGAAGGTTACCGGCCGGTCAGAGGGAATTCTCGTCGGTGTTACGGTTCGGCCATGCCCGATCCCTCATCCTCCGCCTCCGCCGAAGTCCTGTACGACGTTGCGGATCACGTCGCAACCGTCACTCTCAATGCCCCGGACCGGCTGAACACCATCTCGGGAGCGATGTTGAACGAACTGTCGGACGCCTTGCTCCGGGCCGATCGTGACCGCAACGTGCGCTGCATCGTCCTGACCGGAGCCGGACGTGCGTTCTGTGCCGGTCTGGACCTCGCCGCTCAGATGGGCCAGAAGAAGGATCTCGGAGTTCTGGACTCGGGTTCGGACCTCGGTGGGGAGTTCGACCTGCGCACGGCACCACCGGTGGTACTTCACAATCTCGACACTCCGACGATCGCAGCCATCAACGGCGGCGCAGCCGGGTACGGCCTCGATCTGGCCTTCGGATGTGATATCCGAGTCGCCGCTCGCACAGCCAAGTTGAATCCCGGTTTCGCCAAGAGGGGCATCCTGCCCGAGAGTGGGGGCACCTGGTTGTTGCCACGCATCGTCGGTTACGCGAAGGCGGCCGAGATCTGTTTCACGGGTCGCACCTTGACCGCCGACGAGTCTTTCGACCTCGGACTCGTGAACTCGGTCGCCGAACCCGATGACTTCCAGGCCGCAGTGATGGGTTTAGCCAGCGAGATCTCGGCCAATGCGCCGCTCGCCGTTCGTGCGATCAAGCGAATGATGCGAGCGGCCGAAACCGAGACGTTCGAGCAGAACATTCACCACGTGTTCCTTCAACTCCTGCCTCTCTTTCGAACGCAGGACTTCAAGGAAGGTGTCGCATCGTTCATGGAGAAGAGGCCGGCCGATTTCACCGGTCGCTGATCCTCGATGTCGTCCCCAATCGATCTCTTCACCGGTCTCGGTACGACTCGTTCGATCCGGCGATATCGAAGCGAGGCGATACCGACCGAGGATCTCTCGGCCATTCTGTGGGCGGCTGGTCGAGCGCCGAGTGGTAGCAACCGACAGCCCTTTCGCTTCATCGTTCTGACCGACGGCCCCCGTGCTCAGGAGGCCAAGACGATCCTCGGCGCGAGCTTTCGTTCGAGTTGGTCGCAGAAGAGAAGTCATGACGGTTTCGACTCGGGTTCCGGAAGCCGCGCCGATTCTCCGAAGGCGCGCCAGGCCCGTGCGATGCAAGAGTACGTCGACAATTTCGAACGTGTTCCAGCCGTCGTCCTCGTGTGCCTCGACCGATATCGCGAACCGAATCCGTACGAAGGGGCATCCGTGTACCCAGCGTGCCAGAACCTTCTTCTCGCCGCACGCGCGCTCGGTTACGGGGGCGTATTGACTATGTGGCACCTCGGCGTCGAAGGCGAGCTACGAACCTTGTTGTCCGTTCCCGATCATGTCGCCCTGTCGGCGTGCATCACGCTCGGTCGTCCGGCCGGAAGTCACGGACCCGTTCGCCGCCGACCCCTGGAAGAGATCGTGTTCGACGATGTCTGGGGTCGAGCAGCGGTCTGGATCGACGAACGGAGCGCAGTGGATCGATTGTCGAGTGCCGAGACTCGACCGTCCTGAGATGGATCGCCGGAGCGCGCTCGAGATTCTCGGATTGACGGAGAACGACGATCTCACTGACGTCGTTGCGGCGCGTCGTCGTCTCGCTCGCCGCTGTCATCCCGACGTCGGAGGTGACGACGACACCATGATGTTGGTCAACCAGGCCGCCGATTTCCTCCTCGCCGAGAGTTCGTCGGATTTCGACGATGAAAGGCGACTCCATCCGGAGTGGGACGGTGTCGAGATCGACCGTCCCTCCTTCGTCATCGACGTGCTTCCGGTCGAGGCGTTCGAATGGATCCTGACGGCGGCCAACGTCCTCGGGCACGTCGTCGATGACGAACCTCCGTACGCCTTGGAGGTGTTGATCGACTCTCGTCCCGACCGCTGGTGCCGTCTGGAAATCGTTCCCGACGCCGGATCGTCGACGGTGTCGATCCTGACCGAAGGTCACGACCCGACCGAGATGGTGCCGCTCTTCGTGACGACGATCAACGAGTTGAGCGAATCCTCGAGCCTCAGGGACGGGGAGCGGCGGCCTTCATGAGCCGATCACGCACGGCCCGGCCGATCCCTCGATCATCGGGAAGCACGACGACGACTTCTTCCCGACCCTCGTCGTCACAACGCCGCAAAAGTGCGTAGAGGTCACGAACGAAAGTCTTCGGATCCCGTCGAGCATCCAACACCAGAACCCCTCGCTGGCGGAACGGTTCGGCGTCGACGTCGCTCTCGACGTTCACGACCGAGCACCGAGGGGCATAGTGGCTCGACATCATGCCGGGCGCCCGCGCCGGGCCGGAAGCGGACTCGATCTCGTCGACGACTTCCAGCACGTCGGTCTCCGTGATCGCGCCCGGTCGAAGGATCTGCGGAATGCGGCTCGAGCAATCCACGATGGTGGATTCGACTCCGATCTCGCACGGACCGCCATCGAGCACGTAATCGACGGCGTCTCCAAGATCATGAAGAACGTGCTCAGGACGGGTCGGGCTCACTTTGCCGAACAGATTCGCCGAGGGCGCGACCAGTCCCGCTTCTACGTGAACGAGCAACGCCTGAGCCATCGGGTGGGCGGGTACTCGCACCGCCACGGTGTCGAGTCCTCCGGTCACTTCGTCGACGATCCGAGGAGCTCGTGGTACGACGAGTGTGAGCGGACCCGGCCAGAAACGAGCCCCGAGTGCTTCGGCTCGATCCGACCAATCTCCGCTGATGGCCCGGGCTCGCTCCAACGACGACACGTGCACGATGAGAGGGTGTCCTCGTGGCCGACCCTTGACATCGAACACTTTCGCGACCGCCGTCCGATCGTCGGCGCGAGCGGCCAATCCGTAGACCGTTTCGGTCGGGAGTCCGACCAGGCCCCCATCGTTCAGAATTCGCACGGCACGACTGATGTCGCGCCCCATTCGTTCGTCGCGAAGAGTCATCGGCTCAGGAATTCGAAGACGGCATCGAAGAACGCGAAATTCTCGGTGAGAGCGAAATGGTCGCATCGGGGAACGGTGACGAGCTCCGAGCCCGGAATCGCGTTCTGTAGCGGCTCGCCCGGTCCGGCGAAGTCGTCGGCTCCGATGACGATGAGCACCTCGGCATCGATCACCGACAACTCATCCGAAGAAAAGGGAGGACGAGAAGCTTCGAGTGCGGCGGCCAGTGACTCCGGATCGTTTCCGGGTCGATGTGCATACTGAGCGAATTGGCGAGGGAGACTGTCGGAGCCGTCGTAAAGGCCACGAATCGCCTCGATCAGCGGACGGCGGTCCTCTTCGGTTCCACTCACGAGTGCATTGCGACCGATACCCCCGAGAACGAGACGACGGAATGCCCCCGGCCGCTGACAGGCGACCCGTAGGAGGGTCAGGGCACCGAGGGAGAAGCCGACCGCGTCGATCGGTTCGTCGACGAGTTGATCCGTGATCGGGCCGGTGAGATCGACGTAGTCACGGGGGTCCGACGACCGCGGAGCGGAACCATGACCGAGCAAGTCGAGGCCGATCGGTTCGGAGCCGATCTCACGAAGCAGGAGATCGAAACCCGTGCTCTGCCAGGTGCTCTCAAATGATCCTCCCCATCCATGGACGACCAGAACCGGCGGACGCGATGAAGTCCCCATCAGTTCCCAACATACCCCCTAGCCTGTGTCGGCCGACCGAACGGCTGACGACTCCATGCGCTTCCTCCACGACACACCTCCGAGTCACGAACTCACCTACAACGACGTCTTCCTCGTCCCGAGTCGTTCGTCTGTTTCCTCCCGTCTCGACGTCGACCTGTCGACGACCGACCGTGTCGGTACGACTCTCCCGATCGTCGTGTCCAACATGACCGCCGTCGCCGGCCGTCGTATGGCCGAGACGGTGGCGCGACGTGGCGGCCTGACCGTTCTGCCACAGGACATTCCTCTCGACGTGATCGAGACGGTCGTTCGTTTCGTGAAGTCCAGACATCACGTGTACGACACCCCGATCACACTCGGTCCACACGACACAGTGGGCGAAGCTTTGAACCTCGTCCACAAGCGTGCGCACGGAGCCATCGTCGTGGTCGACGCCGACGATCGACCGCTCGGAATCTTCACGGAAGCCGATGCAGTGGGCTACGACCGCTTCACCCAGCTGCACAACGTCATGTCAACCGATCTCCTGACCTTCGCTGCGGGAACCGACCTGCAGGTGATCTTCGACGAACTGTCCGGGCATCGAGTGACGACCGCTCCCGTCGTCGACGCACAGGGCCGTTTGATCGGATGCGTCACTCGAAAGGGAGCTCTTCGATCGAATTTGTATCGGCCGGCGCTCAACCGGTCGGGTCAGTTCCTCACTGCCGTGGCGATTGGTGTGAACGGTGAACCGGCCGACAAGGCGGCCCGACTACGTGACATGGGCGTCGACGTTCTGGTGGTCGACACGGCCCATGGGCATCAGGATCGCATGATCGATGCGGTCCGAGGCGTGCGGCGAGCTGCACCCGACGCAATCGTGGTGGCGGGCAATGTCGTGACGCGGCAGGGTTCGATCGACCTGATCGAGGCCGGAGCCGACGTGGTGAAGGTCGGGGTCGGTCCCGGGGCCATGTGCACGACCCGCATGATGACAGGTGTGGGACGCCCCCAGTTCTCGGCCGTTCTGGAGTGTGCGGAGGCCGCCCGCGATCTCGGCAAGTCCGTCTGGGCCGATGGAGGCGTGCGTTATCCCCGTGACGTCGCCCTGGCCCTCGCCGCCGGCGCCAGCAGCGTCATGTTCGGCTCCTGGTTGGCCGGCACTCACGAGTCGGCCGCTGATGTGCAGCGCGATCAAGACGGTCGGCTGTACAAGGAGAACTTCGGCATGGCGTCCAACCGAGCCGTGAGGAACCGCACCCGTCGTGAGGGAAGTTTCGATCGAGCCCGCAAGGAGTTGTTCGAGGAGGGAATCTCCACCTCGCGCATGTATCTCGATCACGATCGACCGGGTGTCGAGGACATCATCGATCAGATCGTCGCCGGAGTGCGGAGTGCGTTCACTTACAGCGGCGCCGGTGACAGCTCCGAGTTCCACTCCCGAGCCGTGGTGGGAATGCAGGGATCCTCGGGCTACGACGAAGGTCGTCCGCTCGGCACGAGTTGGTGACCCGTGAAGATCGTTGCGATCGACGGTCCAGCTGGCGCCGGTAAGTCAACGGTGGCACGAGCTCTCGCTCGTCGGCTCGGTGTTCAGTATCTCGACACCGGAGCCATGTACCGTGCCGTCACCTGGCTCGCTCTGCACGAGGGATGTGAGCTGACGGATGAAGACGCCGTCGGAGTGCTGTCCGAGTCGTGCGAACTCGATGTGGGTCTCGACGACGTGGTCATCGATGGGTTCGACGTGACTCGGCAGATTCGTGAGGTCGAAGTGACGAGGGCGGTGTCGCTCGTTGCCGCCCTGCCACGGGTCCGAACCGAGATGCGTCGACGCCAGCGGGAGTGGGGTGTCTCCCGTTCGGGAGGAGTTATCGAGGGACGAGACATCGGAACCGTGGTCTTTCCCGATGCCATGGCCAAACTTTTCCTGACCGCCAACCCACGGATTCGAGCCGAGCGTCGAGTCGCCGAACACGGTGGCGACGTGCGGGAGATCGAGCGCTCGATCGCCGAGCGGGATCGTCTTGATTCGACGAGGGCGGACAGCCCTCTCGCCACCTCGAGCGACTCACTCGTGATCGACACCAGCGGACTCACCGTCGACGAGGTCGTCCAGACGATCCTCGGTTTGATCGAGGATCGTTCGTGAGTGGTGTCGAGACGTTCCTGGCCGGTAACGGTCGCGGTAGTCGGGCGTTCTATCAATTCGCCCGATTCGTCGTGGTATCCGTCTGCCGCCTGTATCTCCGTATGTCCATCGAGGGTCGGGAGAACGTTCCGACATCAGGAGCATTCGTCCTGGCTCCCATTCATCGCAGTTACATCGACACTCCGATCGCGTCCGGTTGCACCCGGCGGCGCCTACGGTTCATGGGTAAGGACAGCCTGTGGAAGAAGGAGCCGTATCGCTGGACCTTGTCGGCGCTCGGCGGTTTTCCGGTGTCTCGTGGAACGGCCGATCGGGAGGCCATTCTTCGGAGTGTTCAGGTTCTCGAGTCGGGTGAGCCGTTGGTGCTCTTCCCGGAAGGGGAGAGGAAGTCGGGACCGACCGTCCAACCCCTGTTCGACGGTGCCGCCTACGTGGCGTGCAAGGCGGGTGTTCCCATCGTTCCGGTCGGGATCGGTGGGAGTGAGGCCGCCATGGGTAAAGGCGCGAAATGGATTCGTCCTCACAAGGTTCACGTCATCATCGGTCGACCGCTACCCGTTCCGCCTCGAGTTGACGGTCGCATGCCTCGTTCGTCCGTACGTGAAACATCTCGTCAACTGCATGCCGAACTGCAACGGCTTTTCGACGAAGCCCGTCGGCGTGCCGGTGCGTAAGCCGGTTGACGCCTCCCTCAGTCGGCGATCAGGAACTCTTTCAGAACCCTTCGGAGCGCCTCCGGGTCGTCTCGGTGACACACCTCTCTCACCGAGTGCATGCTCAATTGTGCAACCCCGACGTCAGCGGTCGGAATACCCAAGCGGGTCGACGCCAGGGGTCCGATGGTCGAACCACATGGCATGTCGTTGCGACTCACGAAAGTTTGATGCGAGATACCAGCTTTTTCACAGGAGCCACTGAAGAGAGCCGCAGTCTCGACGGAGGTCGCGTATCTCTGGTTGGCGTTGATCTTGAGAACGGGGCCGTTCCCGAGGTGAGGCCCATGCGAGGAATCGTGGCGGTCGGGGTAATTCGGATGGACGCCGTGTGCTCCGTCGGCCGACAGACACGCCGACGACGACAAGGCGACGTGGAACGAGTGTCGGTCACCACCGTGCAAGGATTCGAGGATCCATTCGAGCCAGGGTCCGGATGCACCGACAACCGATGACGAACCGACTTCCTCGTGATCGAACAGTGCGATCACACTGGTAGGCCGATCCGCGTCACCTTCATCCAGGGCGATCAGAGCCTCCACAGCAGCCCAACACGAGACTTGATTGTCGATTCGACCCGACGCAACGAGATCTTCGTCCAATCCGATCAGTGCGGCTGGTTGGCAGTCGAACAGAGACAATTCATGGGCGACGATCGAGTTCGCATCGAGTCCGCTCCACGAAGCGATGACGTCGATGAACGAAGAGGTGTCATCTGACGCACTGACGACGGGGGTCAGATGCATCTGGCGATTGAGTACCAACCCTTTGTCGTTCACGTCTCGATCGAGGTGCACGGCGAGCTGTGGCACGCGGGCGACCGGATGCGGTGAACGCACGAGGTGACGACGCCCTTCGGTGTCGATGATCACCCCTGCGATTCCGAGATCACGATCCAGCCACGAGTTGTTGAGGATTCCTCCGTAGACCTCGATCGACCACTGGGACCATCCGGCTCGGCGTATGACAGGTGACGGCTTCACGCGCAGAGTCGGCGAATCGGTGTGAGCGCCGACGACACGGAACTCCGGTTTCGAGCCACGCACCCACGCGACGAGGAGACCACCGCGCGCCATGAAGCCACGATCGGGAAGGGATGCCGTGATCGAGCTGATCATCGAGAAGCCCGCTGACGACAGACGGCCGGATGCATGGGCCACCGAGTGCGACGGGCTGACCGAGGCGTCGAGGTGGTCGAAAAGTGATGCGATCATCGGTTCCGGCGTCCTCATTTCTGGAACAGCCCTATCGGTAATCCACTGCCGCGAAGGTGCGATGTCTCGTTCACCGTGACGATGCTGCGTTCGCCCGATCGCGCCGCCGCCACGCGATGAATCGACGTGTAGTTGGGGTAAAAGAATCCTCGCCGGTTGGCCACTCCGAGGACTTTCGCCAAATAGGCGTTGATCACTCCTCCATGACACACGACGAGGACTCGACGACCGGAGTTCTCCGAGATGATTCTTTCGGTGCTGTCGACGACTCGTTCGATGAATTCGGATTCCGTCTCGTCGGACGAATTCCAGACGCCGTCTCGGATGTCGTGCCATCGCGGATCATTGGCGGCTTTCAGTTCTTCGACCGGCACGTACTCGTTGGAGCTTCGGTCGTATTCGGAAACTCCGTGCTCGATCTCGATCTCGACGGAGTGATGACGGGCCACCGCTTCCGCGGTTTGTCGAGCCCGTCGTAGAGGGCTCGCATAGACCGCGTCGATCGACTCCGACGCGAGGTATTCGCCGAGACGACGAGCCTGCTCGAGGCCAGCCGGTGAGAGTTCGGGATCGGCGACACCCGACTCCAGCTCGCGCCGAACCGGAATCGCATGGCGTACGAGAACGAGTTCCATGTCCTCAGAGATCGAGATCGACGTCGAAGCCGAGGACGGAGCATGAAACTGCGACCGATGATCCGGAGCGATCGAAAGAATCGACGCACTCGTCGATTGAGGCTCGCTGGGTGAAGACAACGAGGCCGATGGCTACGGCCACGACGACGAGGACGCTTCGAACGATCAAACTGGCCGCCACCTTGAACAGAACGAGGGCGATCACCAGCGGTACGAAGGATCCCGCTGTCAGGAAGTTCTTCACGGTGTCGGGATCGATGGCCGAAAGCACCCCATTACGGTAGTCGGTCCCTGTCGAAATCGACGTCGCGACACATGATGATCGAGATGCTCGTGTACCCACGACGTAACCTGTGGTGATGAGCGACACCAGCCGTGTTCATCTCTCGGCTGCGGGGCCTCCTGAAACCCGCCTTCCCGTACCATCAGCGGAGTTCCGGCATCGCTTGAAGAGGGCCCTCGAATCGCGTGATCCTCGCTCTGCGGTGTCCGAAGTCGTGGCCTCGGACCCGAGGGAGTGCTTGGGCTGGGCGACCCTCGCTTCGCTCACCGATGAGCCGATGGCGAGATACGCATTCCACCGGGTGGGGTATCACCGTGGCCTCGATGCACTCCGAGGTAACGGGTGGAAAGGATCCGGCTTCGTTCGCTGGAATCACGAAGGAAATCTCGGATTTCTTCGTTGTTTACGAGGTCTGATGCAGGATGCGGCCTCGATCGGCGAAAGCGACGAGCACGAGAGGTGCCGTCTCTTCTTGCTTCAACTCGATCCGGGCGGGATTCCGACGACCTCGTGACCGCCGAAGGCTTCGTTCTGGCCGGCGGAGAGAGCCGTCGATTCGGACAGGACAAGGCCCTCTATTCCTTCGACGGATCAACACTCGTCGAGCGAGCCGTCGAGACCCTGCGACGGGCCGAATGCGATCGAGTCGTCGTCCTGCACCGGCGGCCGACGGATCTGGAATTCTTGGATTGTGAGGTGACCTGCGATGTCGGAGGCGGTCAAGGTCCCTTGGACGGGCTTCACACAGCACTCCTCGAGGCGCGGGCCGACTACATCGTGACATTGCCGGTCGATCAGATCTTCGTCACGAGTGAGGTCCTTCGCCAACTTCTCGACATCGTTCGCCGGTCCGAGGAAACCGATGTCGTCTCAATCGTCGACGACCGAGGATCCTCGCATCATCTGACAGCGGCATGGAGAGTGAAGACCTGCCTCCCGATCGTCGACGAACACGTTGGACGCGGCATCTCTTCGCCCCGTCAGGTCCTCGAATTCCTCAAATGCCATTGGCGGACCTGCTCGGCCGATCTGATGATCAACGTCAATCGAATCGAAGACCTCCCTCGCGGACGACCTACACTTCGGTCCATCAGCCACCCCGTGGACGGGAAATCATGAGCGACAGTTCGTACGTTTGGATCGAAACCGACGCCGACCTACACGACCTCATCACCCGTCTCGAAACCAGCGACACGTACGCTCTCGACACCGAATTCCACCGGGAGCGGACGTATTTCCCCAGATTGGCCCTGATGCAGTTCGCATGGAGGGAGAACGATCGGACCGAGATCGCACTCGTCGACCCGCTTCGATGCGATGTCAGGGCACTGAGTGGCCTCTTGACCTCCGCTCGTGTCGTCCTCGTGCACGCCGCCCAACAAGATCTAGAGGTCCTGGCCCATGCGGTCGGAGTCGTTCCTCCGAGGATCTACGACACACAAATCGCCGCTGGATTTCTCGGTTCCTCCAGTCCGTCACTCGCCAACCTCGTCAATGCCGAGCTCAAGACCTCGTTACCGAAGGGCGACCGCCTCACCGACTGGTTGCGTCGTCCACTGACCGATGCTCAGAAGGCCTACGCAGCGAGTGACGTCGAATACCTCTTCGAGATCCGAGATCGGCAGCTGAACCGATTGGTCGAGCGGGGACGACTCAGTTGGGCCGAAGAGGCATTCGCCGAATTGCTCGGACGTCGGGTCGGACCTCCGGATCCGGAACTCGCCTGGACTCGCATCAAGGACGTGCGAGCGATGCGTCCCCGAACCAGGGGAGTGCTCGCATCTCTGGCGACCTGGCGAGAAGAACGAGCGATGGCGTCCGACATCCCTCCTCGCCAAGTCCTCGCCGATCTCGCCCTGCAGGGGATCGCTCAGCGCGACCCGAAGACGATCGACGAGTTGTCGCAGGCTCGAGGAGTCGACGATCGACACGTGCGCGGTGGTTTCGCCAACGAGATTCTGGAAGCCGTCCGTCGCGGCCGAGAGAATCCTCTCGAGTTGGCTACGTCCGAAGGAGATGATCTCGATCGTCGCCTACGGCCCGCTGTGACCTTGGTCTCGGCGTGGATCAGCGAGGTCGCACGACGTCAGGAGATCGACCCCGCTCTGCTCGGAACGCGCCACGACATCGTGGATTTCCTGTGCGAGAAGGAGACCGCTCGCTTGTCGATCGGGTGGCGATGGGACGTGGTCGGACATCAGCTGAGGGACATCGTCGCAGGTCGGGCCGCTTTGGCCTTCGACGGCCAAGGGGGCCTTTTTCTTCACGATGTGTCCGTCGAGCAGCCCTGAATCGCCGGTATCCAGGCAAAGAGAGCGATTGACCCCTAGGATGTTCCTGGCCTTTTGCCAGTCCATGCCCCCCAGACGAACGTTCGGAGTCCTGTCGTGAAAAAGGGACGTCACCGCCGCTTCGAAGAAGCACGCAAGCTCAAGCAGTCCGGACCCACCGCGTTCGACCTGGGATTCGGTTCCGACAAGGAGCCCAAGTCGCAGGACGACGAATACGCGGCGTTGGCCGAGAAGTACGGAGTCGTGTTCGACGAAGACGATGAAGAACTGGGCGACGAGCCGGACGACGATCCGACCGACGCGGCCTGACTCACCATGATCCCAGGCTTCAGATGACCACCGGCCCCAGTCTGCGCAACGTCGCTCTCGTTGCGCACGTCGACCACGGAAAGACAACCCTCGTCGACGGTCTCCTTCGAGCCACGGGAACCTTTGCGAGCCACCAGGCCGTGGTCGATCGCGTGATGGACAGCAATGATCAGGAGCGCGAGCGAGGGATCACGATCCTGGCCAAGGCGGCTTCGGTCACGTGGAAGGGCACCAAGATCAATCTGGTCGACACTCCGGGCCACGCCGACTTCGGCGGCGAGGTCGAACGTGCCCTCACTCTCGTCGACGGCATCGTCCTACTCGTCGATGCCGCCGAGGGACCGTTGCCACAGACTCGCTACGTCTTGCAGAAGGCTCTCTCACGCGATCTTCCCGCAATTGTGGTCATCAACAAGGTCGATCGCCAGGACGCTCGGCCCGACGAGGTTCTGGACGAGGTGTACCAGCTCTTCATCGATCTCGACGCCGCGGATCACCACATCGAATTCGATGTGATCTCGGCCATCGCCCGCGACGGACGAGCCGTGCGCGGTGTCGGAATGCCGGGCGAACAGGACGACCTCTCCGCACTTCTCGACACGATTCTGGAGCGCATACCCGCCCCGGGGGGTGGTCCATCGGCGCCTCTGCAGGCTCTGGTGACCAATCTCGACGCATCCGACTATTTGGGTCGTCTGGCGATCGGACGAGTGGTGAACGGAGTTCTGCGCAAAGGAGACACAGTTGCTCTCCTCGAGGAGGAGTTCGCCGAAGGTCAACCGCCGCTGAAACGCCGTTTGACCTCGCTCATGGAATTCTCCGGAGTCGGACGCAACGACGTCGATGAGTTGTCGGCAGGCGACCTCTTCGTCGTGTCGGGCTTTCCGGAGGTCGAGATCGGTGACACGATCGCCTCCGCCGACGAACCTCTCGCTCTTCCTCGCTTGATGGTCGACGAGCCGGTTCTGGCCATGACGTTCGGGGTCAACACTTCACCGTTCGCTGGTCGTGAGGGCAAGTATCTCACCTCTCGCCATCTTCTTGATCGCCTGCGTCGAGAAGTACTCGGAAACGTGTCGATTCGTCTTCGGGAGACCGACACCGCAGAGGTCATGGAAGTCGCCGGACGAGGTGAGTTGCAGTTGGCGGTTCTCATCGAGACGATGCGCCGCGAAGGATACGAACTCCAGGTGAGCCGGCCCGAGGTCATCACGAAAGAAGTCAACGGAAAGACCTTCGAACCCCTCGAACGGGGAGTCTGCGACGTGCCGGACGAATACGTCGGAACCGTCACGCAAGCCCTGGCGCCACGCAAGGGACGAGTCACCGATCTGCGCCCCGGGGACCCGGGACGAACGATCGTCACCTTCGAATGCCCGAGTCGCGGCTTGATCGGATTCCGATCGTTGTTGTTGTCGGCGACGCGAGGCACCGCGTTGCTTCATCAACACCACGCCGGATGGACTCCATGGTGCGGCGAATTGCCCCACCGGAGTGGTGGAGCGATGGTCGCCGATCGCGAAGGTGCCGTGACGGCCTACGCACTCGACAACTTGCAGCTACGTGGAGAGCTCTTCGTCGAACCAGGCGACAAGGTCTACGAGGGAATGGTCGTCGGTGAATCAGCTCGTGGCGACGAAATGGTGGTGAATGCGGTTCGGGCCAAGGAGAAGACGAACATCCGCACCCACAGTCACGACGACGGCGTCAAACTGGCGGCGGCTCGACTTCACACGCTGGAAAGTGCCATCGAATGGATCGCCGACGACGAGTTGGTGGAGGTGACTCCGACCTCGATTCGGATCCGCAAGCGGCATCTCGGACTCGAAGATCGTCGACGGGCCTTCAAGAAGGCGGCCGCTGTCTAGCGACGAGAGCGGAGGCGTACCGGCTGTGGGTCTGCTTCGTGCGGGACCGGAAAGTTGGATGGACGCTCGAGCATCTCGACGAGCTGGTCGTAGACCTCGGCTCCGACCGTTTCGACCAATTCGTCCTTCAGGTATTTGTAGACGGGTTCACGTCCGACGAAGGCATCGGAACTATCGGTGCACCACCAGTGAAATTCGTCGCCCGAGACACCCCAATCGCGTCGTTTCCACTCTCGAACGATCGTCGTGACGTAGCCAGTGTCGTCCTCGGAGTGCTCGAGATGGATCGGCAGCTGCCAACACACGTTCGGTTTCCAATCGAGGGGGCGTTCTCCGGCTTCGACCGCCGCGATGTGCAGAGCACACCCTGCTCCTCCTTCGAAGCCGGGTCGGTTGAGAAAGATGCATGCACCGTCGACGACTCGAGTCTTCGTTTCACCCTTCTTGGTTCCTTTCAAGAACCCCTTCTTGTCGGCATTCGGCTTCAGCTGCCAGTTCTTCTCGGTCAGGCGGACAGCGGATTTGACCACGACGGCCACGTCGTCGTCATCGACGAAGTGCGCTCCGAACGAGCAACAGCCCTGATTCAGATGTTCGGCCGGTTCCTCGAGAACCCCTTGGCAGCCATCGCCGAAGATGCACTTCCACGACGAGCGCAGGAACGTGGCGTCGAAAATCCACGTCCGCATCTCCTTCGGATCCTCGAAGGCGATCATCTCGTGAAGATCGATCTGTCGACCGGATGTTTTCGGGGACGAGCTCACACGATCAGCCTAGGACCTGGAAGGTAACCTCACGACGATGGTCCGTCGTCCGCCTTCGACTGCTCAAGAACTTCGGGACGCGTTCACGTCCTTTTTCGCCGAGCGCGAGCACTCGATCGTCGAGTCGGCGAGTCTCATTCCCCATGACCCGACGGTGCTCTTCACCGTGGCCGGGATGGTTCCGTTCAAGCCCTTCTTCGTCGGTGATGAATTTCCGCCGTACAAGAGAGCTGCCACGGTCCAGAAATGCGCACGCGCCGGCGGTAAGCACAACGATCTCGACGACGTCGGTCGAACGAAGAGACACCTGGTGTTCTTCGAGATGCTCGGCAATTTTTCCTTCGGCGACTATTTCAAGGAGTCGGCGATTCCCTGGTCGTGGGAGTTGGTCACCGAAGTCTTCGGTTTCGACGGTGATCGCATCTGGATCACGGTGCACGAGACCGACGACGAAGCCGAGGCCATCTGGCACGAGGTCGTGGGTGTTCCGATGGCGCGCATTCAGCGTCTCGGCGACAAGGACAACTTCTGGCAGATGGGCGAAACCGGTCCGTGTGGTCCGTGTTCCGAGCTTCACATCGACCGCGGTCCGACCTTCGGTCCCGACGGTGGCCCCCTCAACGATCCGCACGGGGATCGCTTCATGGAGTTCTGGAACCTCGTGTTCATGCAGTACAACCAGGCTTCTGACGGTTCGCGGACCCCGTTGCCCAAACCCTCGATCGATACCGGTGCCGGACTCGAAAGAATCCTCGCCCTGATCCAAGGCGTCGACTCGGTCTGGGAGATCGACGCCCTCCTTCCCATGATCGAAAAGGCCCAGTCGCTGACGGGCGCGTCCTATCGAATCGGCGACTACGACGATCGAAACAGCTTCAGCCTTCGAGTCCTGGCCGAACACGCCCGTAGCAGCGCGATGCTCGTGGCCGATGGAGTCTTTCCGTCCAACGACGGGCGAGGGTACGTGTTGCGACGAATCATTCGTCGAGCCGTACGTCATGCCTATTTGCTCGGTACCGAACGAGGGATCATGTCCGAACTCGCCGATACCGCCATCGAGAGTCTCCGGGTGGCCTATCCATCCGCTGCTTCCCAGAAGGACTTCGTTCTCGATGTCCTGTCGCGCGAAGAAGAGCGCTTCCGTCAGACGTTGAAGACCGGGGTCGGAATCCTCGACAGTGAGATCGAAAGACTCGGAGACGCCCGAACCCTCTCCGGTTCGACCGCCTTCTTGTTGCACGACACGTATGGTTTTCCGCTCGAAGTCACCGAGGAGATCGTGGCCGAGAAGGGCTTCGGTGTCGATCGTGACGGCTTCGACGTCGAGATGGAAGCCCAGAGAAGCCGGGCGAAGGCAGCTCGACGGACCGAGCGAACCGATGACGAGATACTCGATCAGTACCGGTCGATCTCGGAGCGACACGGACCGACCGAATTCGTCGGATACGAGCTCGAAACGTGTGCAGCGACCGTGATCGGGGTCGTCGAGACCGATGATGCGATCGACATCTTCCTCGACCGCACCCCTTTCTACGCCGAGAGCGGTGGTCAGGTGGGAGACACCGGAACGTTGATTGGCCCGACGGGTACCTGGGCCGTGGTCGACACGACCTTCGCCATTCCGGGTCTACGACGTCATCGCTGTCGAGTCGGCTCCACCGTGCCGAACATCGGCGACTCGGTCGAGGCCTCGATCGATGTCGTTCGACGGGGGAGAATTCGTCGTCATCACACCGCGACTCACATCCTGCACTGGGCCCTGAGAGAGGTTCTCGGGGAGCATGTCAAACAGGCCGGTTCATTGGTCGACGACACGCGTCTTCGGTTCGACTTCAGCCATTACTCGGGACTCACCGACGACGAAATCGACCGCGTCGAACGCCTGGCCAATGCCGAGACCCTCGGCAACTCCGACGTTTCGGCCTACGAGACGTCGAAAGACGACGCTCTCGCCGATGGTGCCATCGCCTTCTTCGGTGACAAGTACGGCGACATGGTTCGTGTTCTGAAGGCCGGGAATTCGTTCGAACTCTGTGGGGGAACCCACGTGTCGGCCACCGGTGACATCGGTTTGATCACGATCGTCTCCGAAGGTTCCATCGGTGCGAATCTTCGTCGCATCGAGGCGGTTGCCGGCGAGCGGTCACTCGATCTCTTGCGAACGCGGACTGCCATCCTCCACGACATCGGAGACCTCGTCGGATCGGCGGATGACGAGGTTCTGAGTGGCGTCAATCGTCGCCTCGACGAATTGAAGGCCGCCAACGACGAGATCAAACGACTTCGTTCCCTGATGGTCACGGCCCGCGCCGACGAGATCGCTCAAACCGCCATCGATGGCGTGGTCGTGCAGCGAATCGACGACGTCGAACCGAACGATCTTCGAGATCTGGCTCTGGCCGTTCGTCAGCGAACCTCGGTGCTGCGTGTCGTCCTCGGAGGGGTGACACCATCCGGAGGGGTGTCACTCGTGGCGGCCGTCGAGGCGGGAGGCTCGGCTGGTCCCGTGATCTCGCCGGCCGCAAAGATCGTCGGAGGCGGTGGTGGAGGCAAGGGAGACATCGCCACTGCGGGTGGGAAACTGCCCGAAAAGTTGGACGAGGCCCTCGACCACGTGAGATCGATCCTCTTCGAAACGGACTGAGGATCGGTTCGGTGACACTCTTCGGTGGCACCGAACCGGAAGAATGGAGTCGTGCGAATCCTGGCCCTCGACCTCGGTTCTCGCCGAATCGGCGTGGCAGTGTCCGATTCATCGGAGACCATCGCTTCTCCTCTGACGGTGTTGGCTCGGTCGAGATCGCGTGCCGAGGATCATCGTCGTATTCGTTCGTTGGCTGAGGAAGAAGAAGTCGAATTGATCGTCGTCGGGCATCCGATCACGATGGCTGGCAAGTCCGGACCGGCGGCCAAGGCGGTCGAGGAGGAAGCCGCTCAGATCGAACGTGCCTGCGGTCGACCGGTCGAACTCTTCGACGAGAGAATGACCACGGTCACGGCTGACCGCGCATTGAAGGAAGCGGATATTTCGGCGTCACGTCGTCGTCAATACGTGGACAAGGTGGCGGCCGCAGTCCTCCTTCAGAACTGGCTCGACCGAAGGAAGTCGTCACCATGACGAGCCGTCGATCTCGACACGAGTCCGGGAGCGACTCGAACGATCCCCACTCCTTGTTCCGTCAACAGATCGCGGTCGGAACTCGTCTTCGCCGCTGGCTGGGGATCGGCGCGTCAGTCGTGTCGATCGTGGTTCTCGTCTCGGTCATCGTCTACGGAACGGTCACCTGGAGGGAACTGCAGCGCATCAATCCGCCCGGTGATCCGTCAGCGAGCGAGATCTTCGAAGTCGTCGATGGCGATGATCTACGAAGTGTGGGCGCGCGCCTCCTCGCCGAAGGGTTCGTCGTCGACGACGACACTTTCGTTCGTTACGCGAGCCGTGAGGGAGGCCTCGACGTCGTTGCCGGGTTGTACACGCTTCGTCCCCTCGATCACATGGGGAACCTCCTACGTGTTCTCCGAACTCCTCCGAACGAGACCTTCTGGAGGGTGACGATCCCGGAGGGTTTCACGGTCGTCCAGATCGGCGCCCGTCTGGCCGAGGAGATCCCTGGTTTCGATGCCGAAGGGTTCGTCGAACGAGCAACGAACGGCGGCGAGCCGGCGATCGTGAGTTCCTACGCTCCCGATCGATCGAATCTCGAAGGATTGCTCTTTCCGGACACCTTCTCGATCGCTGGAGACGAGACGCCTGCTCAGGTCGTGCAACGGATGGTCAGGCTCATGGAACGTGTCGGTCGACAAGAAGGTCTCGACGACGCAGCGGTGACGGTGGGGCTCGATCCCTATCGCGTGTTGATCATCGCGTCGATGATCGAACGAGAGGCCAAGACCGAAAAGGACCGTGCACTCATATCTCGCGTGATCTATAACCGTCTGGCCATGGGAATGAAACTCGAGATCGACGCGACCCTCTTCTACGGTCAGGAGCCGAACACCTCCTTCGATCGCCTCAAAGCCCTCGACTCGCCCTACAACACGTACCTCTACGGCGGTCTGCCCCCGACACCCATCGCCAGCCCGGGACGCGCGTCCATTGCCGCGGCCCTCGCGCCCGCTCCTAATCCGGCGTCGGGAGATCCGTTGTGTCGTGAACTTCCCACCGGGGCGCCTTGTGCTTACCTCTACTACGTGCTCGACGACCTCGACGGCAACCATGTGTTCGCCGCCACGCTCGAGCAGCACGAGGCGAACGTGCGTCGCTCTCTCGAAGCGGGCATCCTGTGAGGCGGCGAGTGAGCGGACACACCAAGGTGGCCGCCGTTCTCGGACATCCGGTTCGACACAGCCTGTCACCGGTGATTCACAACGCTGGCTTCGAGTCCCTCGGGGTCGACTGGACGTACGTCGCGCTTCCGACCCCCCTCGAGCAGCTCACGAACGTTCTCGCTCTGTGCCGGGCCGAGGTCATCGCCGGCGCGAGTGTGACCATGCCATTGAAAACGGCCACGTACGTAGCGATGGACGACGTCAGCCCGGCCGCTCGGGTCCTTCGTAGTGTCAACACGGTTTCTGCGATCGACGGTCGCCTCGTCGGTCACAGCACCGACGGTGACGGTCTCGTCGATTCTCTGATGGAGGAGGGGTGCAGGATCCGTGGCTCGTCCGCTCTCGTGCTCGGCTGGGGAGGAGCGGCCCGTTCGGTGGTCGACGCCATTCGCCGAGCCGGAGCCGAGCGCATCGTCGTGACCAATCGTTCAGGGATCGACCCGCTCGATCTCTCGGCGATCGAACCGTCCGGACGCTCCGTTCCTTGGACTGAGCGGGATTCGACGGCGTCCGAGGTCGACGTCGTCATCAATTGCACCAGTGTGGGCATGGGTGACGACGACTCGTCTCCTCTCGACACGGCGGTTCTCCCGCCGACGACGACCGTTGTGGATCTCGTGTATCACCCGATCGAAACGACGTTGTTGAAGGCAGCCCGGGCTCGCGGATGTCCGACCGTCGGCGGACTGGGCATGCTGATCCACCAGGCGGTTCGACAACAGCAGATCTGGCTCGGACAACGTCCCGATCCCTCCGTGATGAAGGACGCGGCCCTCCAGGCGTTGGCCGAGCGCCGGTAGCCTGACCCCGATGTTGCGCTACTTGACGGCTGGTGAATCCCACGGACGGGCATTGGTCGTCGTGGTCGAAGGTCTTCCGGCCGGCCTCCCGATCACGGTGGACGACATCCAAGCCGAATTGTCTCGTCGACGCCTCGGCTATGGACGCGGCCCGCGACAGCGCTTCGAAGTCGACGAGGTCACCCTCGTCGGAGGAGTGCGACACGGGCGAACCTTGGGCTCTCCGGTGGCGATCGAGATCAAGAACACCGAGTGGTATCGCTCCGACAAGTGGCACAAGGAGATGGATCCGGCTCCGGGTGCCACCGAAAAGCCTCTGACATCGGTTCGACCCGGGCATGCCGATCTCGTCGGTATGCAGAAGTACGGATTCTCCGATGCCCGAGACGTCCTCGAGCGGGCGAGCGCCCGTGAGACCGCAGCTCGGGTGGCGGCCGGCGCCCTGGCCAAGGCTTTACTGTCCCACCTCGGGACCGAGATTCTCTCGCACGTGGTTCAGATGGGCTCAGCGGTCAGTGACGGCCGTCGACCATTGCCCAACGACCTGGCCGCCGTCGATGCATCGTCGGTTCGTTGTTTCGATCCAGACGCCGAGGCGCGGATGGTCGCCGACATCGAGGCGGCGGCCAAGGACGGAGACTCGCTCGGCGGCGTCGTCGAAGTTCTCGCCTACGGAGTTCCGATCGGGCTGGGCAGCCATGTTCACTGGGACCGCAAGATCGACGGCCTTCTGGCCCAGGCGGTCCTGAGCATTCAGGCCGTGAAGGGGGTCGAGATCGGAGCGGCGTTCGAGGTCGCCGGGCGTCGGGGGTCCGTAGCTCACGATCCGATTCGCTGGGACGAAACGTCGCGCCGCTACCTTCGTGAGGGTTCCCTGGCCGGTGGTACCGAGGGTGGCATGACGACGGGTGAACTTCTCACCGTACGAGCCGCCATGAAGCCTCTCGCCACGTTGAATCGGCCAACCCTTCCGACGGTCGACGTCGTCACGAAGGAGTCAACGGTGTCGTTCAAGGAACGTACCGACGTGACAGCTGTGCCCGCCATGGGCGTGGTCGCCGAGACGATGGTGGCCCTCGTTCTGGCGGCCGAGGCACAACGCAAGTTCGGAGGCGACTCCCTCACCGAATTCGTCCGTAACGCTGAAGCCGCGCGTCCCGAGTGACATGTCTCCTCGCCACGTCGTTCTGGTCGGACTGATGGGGAGCGGCAAGTCGTCGGTCGGACGTCATTTGGCCGAGGCCATCGGGCGGCCCTTCGTCGACACCGACTCGGAAATCGAGCGAAAGGCTCGTCGTTCGATCGCCGAACTCTTTCGCACCTCGGGCGAAGAGAGCTTTCGTTCACTCGAAGAGGACGTTCTGGAAGAGGTTCTCGCCAGTCGCTCCGAGAGTGTGGTGGCGACCGGTGGTGGCAGCGTGCTTCGGTCGACAACCCGTCAGCGACTCGCCGACCATGTCGTGGTGTGGCTGCGAGCAGATGTCGACACTCTCGTGGATCGCGTCGAAAGAGGCCGACATGAGCGTCCCCTTCTGGGAGACGATCCCCGTGGACGCTTGGAGGAGCTGGATCGCCAGAGATCTCCGTTGTACGACGAGGTGGCGAACATCGTCGTCGATGTCGATCATCGAGCCATCACGGCTGTCGTCGACTCCATCGTCGAGGCCATCCATGCCATGACGAGGAATCGACAATGAGCACGACACGTGTCATGGTCGATCTGGGGGAGCGCTCGTATCCCGTACTCGTCGGGCGAGGGGCCATCGATGATCTGCCGTCTCTCGTACCCGATGACGTCCGTCGGGTGGCCGTGATCACGGAGAAGGGCATTCCTTTCTCCGTTTCGACACATCTCCCGACCGTCGAGATTCGTCTCGACGGAGGTGAGAACACGAAGAATCTCGCCACCATCGAGACGTTGACCCGTCGTTTCGCCGATTTCGGTCTCACCCGGCGTGATCTCGTCATCGGCGTCGGGGGAGGACTCGTCACCGACATCGCCGGCTTCGCCGCCGCCGTCTGGCATCGCGGAACCCGTGTCATACACGTGCCCACCACCCTTCTCGCCATGGTGGACGCAGCGATCGGAGGCAAGACCGCCGTGAACCTGCCCGAGGGAAAGAATCTCGTCGGCGCGTTCTGGCAACCGATCGCGGTCATCGCCGATCTCGACGCTCTCGACACGTTGCCCGAGCGAGAGTCCAAGTGCGGTCTCGGCGAAATCGCCAAGTACCACTTCTTGACCGGTGACGACCTGCTTTCTCTGCCGCTGTCGGACCGGGTCAGCCGATGCGTGCGCATCAAGGCCGACATCGTGGCCGAGGACGAGACCGAGTCGGGTCGCCGCATGTTGCTGAACTACGGACACACGCTTGGCCACGCCCTCGAGACGTGTGGTCACCACCGGTTGGCGCACGGCGAAGCGGTCGCCATCGGATTGCTGTTCGCCGGTCTCCTCGCACGTCGGCTCGACCGAGTGACCGACGAGAGAGTTCGTTTTCACGAAAGAGTCGTCCGCGACGAATACGGCCTGGCCGATCCGGAAGTCATGGCTTCGCTCAAAGATCTGACGGTCGTCGATCTCATGTCGGCGATGAAGCGGGACAAGAAGGCGACCAACGGGTTGACCTTCGTCCTCGACGGGCCGAAGGGACTCGAGCCGGTGAGCGGCGTGCCGGAGTCGATCGTCGAATCGACTCTTCGAGAATTCCTCCTTCATTGACCCTTCCTACTCGGGTAATTTGACCGGGTGCCCACCGTCCTCTTGGTTCATGGTCCGAATCTGAACCTCCTCGGCCAGCGAGAGCCCGAGATCTACGGCTCGGCCACACTCGACGACTACGTGCGGGAGACGACCCGTATCGCCGAAACCCTCGGCCTGGAGCTCGAATCCTTTCAGTCCAATCACGAAGGTGAGATCGTCGATCTCATTCACGGGGCGCGAGGCCGCGTCGACGCCATCGTCGTCAATGCCGGAGCCTTGACCCATTACTCCTGGTCCCTCCATGATGCGCTGGCGACCTTCGACGGTCCGATCATCGAGGTTCACATCTCGCAGCCCAATGCCCGTGAGCCATGGCGTCACACGAGTGTGGTGGCTCCGGTCGCTTCCGGCTCGATCGCCGGTTTCGGCATTCTCGGTTACGAACTCGCCATTCGAGCGATCTCGAGCCGTTTGTCGTCCCGATGAAGCATCGTCTCGACGCGCTCCGGGAACATTTCGACGGCTGGTCACTTCTGGTCGACCGTTCCGACGTTCGCTGGGCGTCGGGCTTCACCGGATCCCATGGGTGGCTCGTCGTCGGTCCTTCGTCGGCGACCCTCGTCACCGATGGTCGATACACCGAACGTGCGCAGCTGGAGACCTGCGATCGCGACGTTCGGGTGATCACGGTCGGAACACCTTCCGAGGTTCGAGCCGCGGTGGCGCAACTGGTGGGCGGGGAGCGAGTTGGCTGTCGAGCTTCGGTGTTGTCACACGACCAATGGGCCTCACTCGCCGAAGAGGGAGTCGGACTCGTCCACCACGATGCGACCGATCTGCGGCGCGTGAAGGACGAGCACGAGATCGCTTCGATCAAGCGGGCAGCCGAGATCGCCACCGAAGCATTGTCGCTCACTCTGCCTCTCGTCGACGTTGGCATCACGGAACGGGACATTCGTGACGAACTCGATCATCGCATGCGCCGCCTCGGCGCTGACGGCCCCTCCTACGACACGATCGTTGCTTCCGGGCCTCTTCATTCGGCAATTCCACATCACCTCCCTTCGAACCGGTCCTTGTCGGCCGGCGACTCACTGGTCATCGATGTGGGCGCACTCGTCGACGGGTATCACTCGGACATGACGAGAACTTTCTTCGTCGGCGAGCCTCCGTCGCCGCTGGTCGATTGGTACCGAGTCCTGCTGGAGGCTCAGCAGAAGGGTTTGACTGCCGTGCGCGTCGGGGCCTCGGCCCGTGACATCGATCAGGTCTGTCGGACCTCGCTCGGTGACTCGGCCGAATTCTTCGTTCACGGGACCGGGCACGGGGTCGGACTCGACATTCACGAGCAGCCGTTCCTCAATCGATCCGCCGAGGCGAGCTTGGCCGACGGGGAAGTCGTGACGGTCGAACCGGGCCTCTATCGTAGGGGACTCGGCGGAATCCGGATCGAAGACCTGGTGGTCGTTCGTGGGGATGCGGCCGAGATCCTCACTCAGTTTCCGAAAGAACTCACATGCCTGCCATCACCACCAATGATCTGAAGAACGGAATCACACTCGAACTCGACAACGGGCTCTTCCAAGTCGTCGAATTCCAACATGTCAAGCCGGGAAAGGGTGGGGCCTTCGTGCGCACCAAACTGCGCAACGTGCGCACTGGCAACGTCTTCGACAAGACCTTCAACGCTGGCGTGCGGGTCGAACAAGCGATTCTCGACAAGAAGGACATGCAGTTCCTCTACCGCGACGGCGACGATTACGTGTTCATGGACACCGAGTCGTACGACCAGATGAACATCGCGCCGGTGGCCCTGGGCGATGCGGCCGACTATCTCATCGAATCGATGACCGCGATCATCGCTTTGCATGGTGACGAGATCGTGTCGGTCGAAATTCCCGCGTCGGTCGAACTGACGATCTCCGAAACCGAGCCCGGAGTCCAAGGTGATCGGGTGTCCGGAGCTCGTAAGCCCGCCACGCTCGAGACGGGCAAGACCATCCAGGTGCCCCTTTTCGTCGAGATCGGGGATCGAGTGAAGGTCGACACGCGCTCGGGCGAGTACATCACACGTGTCTGATCCTGACTTCACGACCGACGAACGATCGCTCGCCCGGGAGGCGGCTCTCCTCGTGCTCTACGAGGCGTCCACGAAAGGCTCCGACCCACGACCGGTGCTTGATGCTGCCATCGTTCCGCATGACCCCCTCGTCCACGTGCTCGTGAACGGAGTGGAGGATCATCGTGTCGAACTCGACCTCGTGATCGAGAAGTACGCCGCCGGATGGAGCCTCGATCGCATGCCGGTACTCGACCTTCTCGTTCTGCGACTCGCCACTTTCGAACTGACGTATCGGTCCGACGTTCCGGTCGCCGTCGTGATCGACGAGGCTGTCGAGATGGCGAAACGGTTCAGTACCGACGATTCGGGTCGTTTCGTGAACGGAGTACTCGCGTCCATCGCTCGTGAGGTCCGCTGACGAACTGACCGACGGTCTTCGCGTCGGTGGAAACTTTCAGTGTTCGAGGGGTTCGGGCCAGGGTCCGACACCGCGAGCGGCGGCCGCGATATCGGCCAGATTGAAACCCTCCAGATGGTGTCGCATGTGATCACCGGCCTGATTCCAGATGGCCAACAGGACGCACTGTCCCTCGTGGTCACACGCGCCATCGGCGTGGGGTTCACCGAAGTCTCCGAGAGTGATGGGGCCGTCGACGGCCGACACGATGTCGGACAGACGGATCTCGGACGGAGGTCGGGCGAGGGTGTAGCCACCGCCAACCCCTCGCTTCGAGCGAACGAGTCCGGCGCCTTTCAACGCCAGGAGAATCTGTTCGAGATAGGGCTGGGGGAGTCCGGTTCGTTCGGCGATGTCACGGACCGAAGTCGGACCGGCCTCGTCCTGGTGGAGCGCGAGACTGAGAAGAGCTCGACAGGCATAGTCCCCTCGGGTCGACACACGCACGGACGACATCGTAGGCGGTGCGAGGGATTCACGAGTCGGATCAGTGTGGTGGACTGTGGACGTGGACTTTCCCGTCGCTCCTGATCGTCACGCCCCTCGACTCGGCTCAGTGATTCCTGGTTGCCTGCTGTCCCGACCCGAGATGCGTCCCTCCTGGTTCCCGGAATCACTTCAGCGAGCGAATCGAATCGTGATGATGGTCGTGGACGGCCTCGGGTGGCGCCAACTCCTGGACCATCGATCGTCAGCTCCGGGGCTCCTCGACATGGAAGCGACGCCGATTTCGACCGTGGCACCGAGTACCACGGCGACGGCGCTCACGAGTCTCGTGACCGGCGCCGATCCTCGACAACACGGAATTCTCGGCTACCGCATCGATCTCGACGGGCTGGTCATGAACACTCTCAGTTGGTTCGGTGGGCGCGACGGTGAGCGCCGAAATCTTCGCCATCAGTTCCCCCCTTCGTCCGTCCAACCAGTACCTCCCTTCTGCGGTCGGCGTATACCCGTCGTCACCCGCGCCGAACATCTCGGAACGGCGTTCACGGACGCTCACTTGGCCGGAAGTGAGCTGCGTGGCTGGCGATCCGCCAGTTCGATCTGTGTCGAGGTCAACGAGGCTCTCGATCAGGGGGCGGACTTCGTGTACGCCTACTACGACGGAGTCGACAAGATCGCTCACGAAAGGGGCTTCGGGCGGTTCTATGACGCAGAGTTGTCGCTCACCGACCGTCTGGTGACCGATCTGTGTGAGAGCGTGCCCGCCGGCACGACTGTCGTGGTGGTCGCCGACCACGGACAAGTTCAGACCGGAGACGACATCGTCCACCTCGATGCCGACGTTCTTCGGTTGGTCGACCACCAGTCGGGAGAGGGCCGTTTTCGCTGGCTGCACGCGCGAGATGGTCGCGTCGACGATCTCGTCGATCTGTGCCGTCGCTACACCTCGATGGCTTGGGTGATGACCCGTGACGAGGTCGTGGCATCGCGATGGTTCGGTGAATCGGGAGATCCGTCATTTCTGAGACGGCTCGGTGACGTCGCGCTCATTCCCTTCACCAACGTGTCCTTCGACGACCCCGACGACTCCGGACACTTTCCCCTCGTGTGCCGACACGGCTCGTTGACCGACGAGGAGATCGAGGTGCCACTCCTTTCCGTCACCACGTAGTTCGGACGACGATGTGCGCCCGTTCGCCTCATGAGTCACAATGTCGGTGTGAGCCAATCCGACGACAAAACGATGGTCCATCGTCCTGATGCCGTTCTCGGTGGTGCAACTCAGGACGAGAACGGCTCCTCGGAGTCTCCACAGCCACTCACCGAGTCCGTGACCGAGCCCGGCAAGGTGATGAGAATCGGTTCGATGGTGAAGCAGCTCCTCGAGGAGGTGCGCTCGACCCACCTCGACGAGCCGAGTCGCGAACGTCTGGCCGAGATCTACGAGCGTTCGATCGTCGAACTCGCCGAGGCTCTGTCACCCGATCTCCAGGAGGAGTTGCGCATGCTGACTCTCCCGTTCTCGTCCGAGGCTCCGACGGAGGCCGAACTGCGTATTGCCAAGGCCCAGTTGGTCGGATGGCTCGAAGGACTGTTCCACGGCATCCAGGCGACATTGTTCGCCCAGCAGATGGCCGCTCGCCAACAGATCGAGCAGATGCGACGCCTCGGACCGGGCGGCCCCGAGGAATCAGGTGACCCTCCGACCGATCGGCGGCCCGGGATCTATCTCTGATCCCGTCCGACCTCTCGTCGACGTCGGCATCGGCTCGGAAGGGTCCGAGACGCCACTGCTATTCTCGCGAATCACACACGTGTGGTTCGTGGCGTCTCGGTATCGGATCGGGCCGTCGTTTCGGTCGGTGAGCGAGGAGGTGGATGTTGGTCGATTCCTTCACTCATCTTCACGTTCACACCGAATTTTCCATGCTCGATGGCGCCGCCAAACTCGACGAATTGGTGGCCAAGGCCGTTGCCGATGGTCAGCCTGCTCTCGGCATGACCGATCACGGCAACATGTACGGAGTTCTCGACTTCTATCGCGAATGCCGTGATCAGGGAATCAAGCCGATCATCGGCACCGAGGCCTACATGGCCGGTGAGAGCCGGTTCGAGCGCCCACCTCGCCGTGGTCGACTCGACGACTCCGGTGGAGACGTGGAGGGCGGAGGAAAGCTCTACTACCACCTGACCCTGCTGGCCGAGAACGACGTCGGCTACCGCAACCTCATCAAACTGAGCAGCCTGGCTTTTCTCGAGGGTTACTACTACCAGCCCCGTATGGATTGGGAGTTGCTCGAGCGCCACAGCGAAGGCTTGATCGCCACCACTGGATGTCTCGGTGGTCACGTTCTGCAACACCTCTTGAAGGACGATTTCGACGGTGCGCTGGCCAAGGCCGCACGACTACAGGAGATCTTCGGCCGCGACAATCTCTTCGTCGAACTGCAGGACCATGGGCTGACGAGTCAGATCCGGACCAATCCTCAATTGATCGACATCGCTCGCTCGATCGGTGCGCCTCTGTTGGCCACCAACGACTCTCATTACGTGCATCGGCACGACAGCGAAGCCCACGATGCACTCCTCTGTGTTCAGACTGCTTCGCTCATGAGCGACCCGAATCGATTCAAATTCGACGGAACAGAGCACTACCTCAAGTCCGCTTCGGAGATGCGCTATCTGTTTCAGGAGCTGCCCGAAGCCTGCGACAACACCTTGTGGATCGCCGAACGGGCCGGTGTCGAGATCGAATTCGGAAAGCCCCAACTTCCGAATTTCTCCGTGCCAGCGGGGTTCTCCGACGACGCCGCCTATCTCGAACACCTCACGTGGCAAGGCGCACGTGAGCGGTGGGGCGACACGTTGCCGGGCTCGGTCGTCGAGCGTCTGGCCTACGAACTCAAGGTCATCGTCGACATGGGCTTCGCGTCGTACTTCCTCATCGTCTGGGACCTCATCGCGTACGCCAGACAACGTGGAATTCGCGTCGGGCCCGGTCGTGGGTCGGCCGCCGGCTGTGCTGTCGCTTACTCGCTTCGGATCACCGAAATCGACCCCATCCGCTACGACCTTCTCTTCGAACGTTTCTTGAACCCGAGTCGAGTCTCGATGCCCGACATCGACATGGATTTCGACTCGCGCTATCGGGACGAGATGATTCGCTACGTGTCCGAGAAGTACGGACGCGATCACGTGGCCCAGATCATCACGTTCAACACCATCAAGGCTCGGAATGCAGTCCGTGATGCCGCCCGGGTTCTCGGACACGAATACGCAGTAGGGGACCGACTCGCCAAGGCCATGCCACCGCTGGTCATGGGACGCGACACTCCTCTCAAGTACTGCCTGGAAGAGAACGCGAAGTACGTGGACGGATACCGAGCGGCCGCCGAACTGCGACAGATGTACGACTCCGACCCGGTCGCCAAACAAGTGATCGATGTCGCGAAGGGACTCGAAGGACTGAAACGTTCGACCGGAATTCACGCGGCGGCCGTCGTGATCTCGAAAGAACCGTTGACCGAGTACCTGCCGTTGCAGAGGAAGCCCGAACAAGGAAAGGCCCCCGACGAAACTCCCGTCACCACGCAGTACGAAATGCACGGTGTGGAGGATTTGGGCCTGCTGAAGATGGACTTCCTCGGTCTTCGAAATCTCGACGTGATCACCGACACGGTCGGTCTCATCCGAAGCAACGGTCGGCCCGATTTCGACATCGACTCCGTGGCCCTCGACGATCCAGCTGTGTTCGAGCTCCTCGGACGAGGCGAGAGCACCGGTGTCTTCCAGCTCGAATCACCGCAGATGCAGGCCTTGTTGCGAGCCATGGCGCCGAGCTCCTTCAAGGACGTCTCAGCCGTTATCGCCTTGTATCGACCCGGGCCGATGGGCGTCAACATGCACTATGACTACGCCGATCGCAAGAACGGTCGCAAGCAGGTCGAATTCTTTCATCCCGACGCCAGTGAAGTGCTCGGAGACACGTTCGGACTGATGATTTATCAGGAGAGCGTGATGCGAGTCGCACAACGCTTCGCGGGCTACTCGTTGGCCGAGGCCGACAACCTGCGAAAGGCTTGTGGCAAGAAGGTACGCGAGCTGATGGAGAAGGAGCGTTCCAAATTCGTCGAAGGTTGTGAATCGACGGGTTACGGAGCCGATCTCGGCACCTATCTCTTCGGCATCATCGAGAATTTCGCCGACTATGCATTCGCCAAGTCCCACTCGTTCGGATACGGACTCGTCACGTATCAAACGGCCTACTTAAAGGCCAATCATCCCGTCGAGTTCTTCGCCGCTCTGTTGACCTCGGTCAGGGACAACCTCGACAAGGCAGCCGGTTACTTGGCCGATGCTCGGCGTCAGAAAGTCACGATCCGACCGCCCGACATCAACGTGTCCGACGTCGACTTCGGAGCACTGCCCGATGAGCGCTCGGTGACATTTGGTCTCTCGGCCATCAAGGGTGTCGGTTCGGCCCTCTGTCGAAAGATCGTCGACGAACGACGAGCGAACGGAGACTTCGAGAGTTTCCAAGACTTCTGCATGAGGGTTCCGACCGATTGCCTGAACAAGCGAACGATCGAATCGTTCATCAAGGTGGGAGCCTTCGACAGTCTCGGACACTCTCGTCTCGGGCTCCTCATGGTTTTCGAAGCGATCATCGACGATGCCGTCTCACGTCGTCACGAGGCCGACCAAGGTGTGCTGAGCCTTTTCGATTCGATCGATGATCCCGACGCCTCCTTCTCGCTCGAGATCGACATCCCCGAAAAGGATCTCGATCGCGAATCGATTCTCAAGTACGAGAAGGAGTTGATGGGTCTCTACATCACCGATCATCCGCTCATCGGACACGAAGGGACCCTGGCTCGCCGCACGTCGCATTCGACGCTCGACACCAAGGAGCTCTCGTCGGGAACGGTCGTCACACTCGGCGGAGTCGTCTCCAAGCTCGAGAAGAAGACGACGCGTCGCGGGGATCAGATGCTGGTTCTCACTTTGGAGGATTTTCACGGCACGATCGAGGCGACGATGTTCAGCAAGATCGCCGCTGCGCAGGGTCACCTCGTGCGCGAGGACGGGGTCGTCATCCTGAAGGGACGCATCAACAGCGACGGTGACCGATCGTCCTTCAGTGTGATGGACGTCGAGGCGTTGCGGCTCGTCGAGGGTGTACCCGAGCTCCGTCTCAATCTGCCTCTCGACACCATCGCTCGGAATCGAATCGACGAGTTGCGCGACATCCTGAGGCGCCACCCCGGAGATTCTCCGGTTTTCCTGCACGTCGGACCGGACAAGGTCCTCGAACTCGGACGTGAGTACGCGGTTCAGATCGATCGTGTGGTTCCCGATCTGCGAGTTGCGTTCGGTATCGACGTCGTCCGTCCGGCTCGCTGACTCGTCCCCGTTGGCCTCGCGGTTTTCCGTCGGGAGTCCGTCTTTGGCAGAATGGGGCAGGGAGCGGGGGATCCCGCGTCGTGACAGGGGGGAGGCCCGCAGCAATGGCGTTCGATGTCGAGACCAAGGACTGTGTGGCGCTCACCGACACCGAACTCGAGGAGATGGCCTCCATGGGCGACTCCTTCGACATCGGAACCCTGTCGAAGGCGAAGGAGGACTGGGTTCTCGTCACCACGGCCCGAGACGGATCCAAGCTGCACGGTTTCACCTTCTCGACGCTCGAGCGCATCGGTGGAACTCCGTGCGTCCTCATCGGATTACTGAGCGTCAAACGAACCTCGAAGCGTGATCAGGCCCTCCGTGGACTGATGTCCGAGGCCTACCACCGGGCCCTCATGGCTTTTCCGGACGAGGACGTGGTCGTCGGAAGTCGTTTCGCCGACGCAGGAGGACTCGAGGCGTTCCGCAATCTCACCGAACTCATCCCACGACCCGGCCACCGGGCCGTCGGAGAAGAGCGGGCCTGGGGCCGTCGACTCGCCAAGCGCTTCGGAGTCGAAGCGCAGTACGACGAGAAGTCGTTCGTGGTGGCCAAGTCGGGTCGTTCGGGTTTCCTCGATCATGAAACCGCCAAGCCCGACAAGATCGACCCCGACGTGGCAAGCCTGTTCAACGGAGTCTCGGAACGGTCCGGCGGTGTGTTGATCGTCCATGGATGGACGATGGCCGAGGATCTCGCCAAATTAGGACGACAGAGCTGACCGGCCACCCACGTCACCCTCACGACGACCCTGGGCGACTGAGGTCAATCATCGAACGGCGCCGAATGACCCGGCGCTTCGTGTCTTTCGGCCGTGCTCTCTCGGTCGACACCGTGGCCGACTGGTGCGATCTGGCTCGTCGAGCCCCGTCGGCCGGTTTCTCACAGGGAGTTCATTTTCTCGTTCGCTCCGACGTGACCGACACGCTCGACGCTCTCGGGTCCCTCGAATGGTGGACGGCCCGTCACCCCGGGGTTGTCGACGCCTCCGCCGTCGTCGTGGTGCTCGCGGACCCGTCGGCCTACACCGACCGCTACGGCCGGCCCGACAAGGCTGGCCGTGGCTTGGAGGAGGAGCCCGGTTGGCGCGTTCCCTACTGGATCGCTGACGCTGGCATGGTGGTCCAGAACCTGCTTCTCATCGCCGAGTCCGATTCCCGGGGGGCGCTGTTCGCCGGGGTATTCCGGGATCCGAGCGCCGCCTTGATCTCCTGGGGCGTCCCATCTGGCGTCGAGTGCATCGGTCTGGTGTTCGTCGGCGAGAGGCACCCCGATGACAGGCCGTCCGGGAGTGGTGTCAGCCGCCGACGTCGACGCACGATCGACGTCGTTCATCGAGACACCTGGGGGTCGGTCCCACCGAGTTTCCCGCCGGGCCGAGACGAGCCGTAGGGTTTGTCGCGAAGGAGAATCATGACCACCACCACCAGCGCCGTTCCGATCGTTTCGTATCTTCGTCTCGAGCCATCGCCCCATCTCGTGGCCAACGAATGCGAGGCGTGCGGGGCTCGTTTCTTCGATCGACGCAACGCCTGTGCGTCATGTTTCAAGACGTCCTTTCGAGAAATCGACGTTCCGACCGAGGGTGTCGTTCGATCGTTCACCATCGTCGCCCTGGCCGCCCCCGGAGTTCCCGTACCGTTCGTGGCCGCGATCATCGATTGCGGTGGAACGACCGTGCGCGGCAACGTCATCAACACCGATCCGACTCCCGAGAAAGTGTCGCTCGGAATGAAGGTCCGTCTTGCGACGTATTCGCTCGGCACCGACGACGACGGAGTCGAAGCCATCGGCTTCGGCTTCGAGCCAGCCTGATCACCACGACCCTCGACAATTCGACACGCCACCTCAAACCTGGAAGGACGCTCATGGCCTCGGACGACATTTACATCCTCGGAATCTCGATGACGAAGTTCGGCAAGCACACCGAACTCGACATCGTCGATCTCGGCGCGCAGGCCGCAATGGCAGCATTGGCCGACGCCGGTGTCACCATGGCCGACATGGGAATCCTCGCGGCGGGGAATCTGATGGGTGCCGGTGGCTACGGCCAGCAACTGCAGAAACAGATCGGCCAGACAGGAATTCCGGTCTACAACGTCTCCAACGCCTGCGCGACCGGCGCAACTGCACTGCGAACGGCAATCATGGCCGTCAAGTCGGGAGAAGTTCGGATGGGCCTAGCCGTGGGTGCCGAGAAATTGGCCGGTGCCGGATTGCTCGGTGGCGGTGGACAGGGCAAAAAGGACGGCAAGAAATGGGAGCCGAAGGGCCGCTACGGAGCCGTCGCGCCGACCGACGGTCGAATCGGCACCGACACCATGCCGGGAACCTTCGCTCAGGTGGGCATGGAGTACGGACACAAGTACGGCGGTGCCACTTTCGAACTCTTCGCCCGAATCTCCGAGAAGAATCATGCCCATTCGACTCTGAATCCGCTCGCTGCGTACCAGAAGCGTTTCACCCTCGACGAAATCATGGGCGACATGATGATCGCCTACCCGAACACCCGTCCGATGTGCTCGGCCAACTGTGATGGTGCGGCAGCGGCAGTCGTGACGAGTGGCGAGGTTCTGAAGACCCTCTCACCGGATCAGCAACGCCGAGCCATCAAGGTGTCGGCCTCGGTTCTCACGACCGATCCGTACCAGGAGGCCTGTCAGATCCTTCCCGATGTGAACACCCTCACCAGAAATGCAGCCAAGATCGCCTATGAGGCGGCGGGAGTCGGGCCAGAAGACCTCGATCTCGTCGAACTCCACGACTGCTTCGCGACGGCCGAGCTCGTTCACTACGACAATCTCATGCTGTGCCCCGAAGGGGGAGCGGTGGACTTCTTCATGTCGGGAGCTCCCTGGCGAGACGGCTCGACACCCGTCAACGTGTCGGGTGGTCTGCAGTCGAAGGGTCACCCGATCTCGGCGACGGGCATCGCCAACATCTGGGAGGTCTGCCACCACCTTCGTGGTGAGGCGGGAGACCGACAGATCGCCGGCGCCAAGGTCGGTCTCGCTCACGTCATCGGGCTCGGATCGGCCTGTGGCGTGCACATTCTCGAAAAGGTTTCCTGAGAGCGTCTTTCATTCATCGCTACTGGGGCGCGGAGAGGTGCCCCGGCCGAGTCACGCACCCGTGGCGTGATAACCGCCATCGACGTGGATCATCGAACCGGTCGTGGCGGGGAACCAGTCGGAGAGCAGAGCCACGCAACTGCGAGCGACCGGTTCGGAGTCGTGGACGTCCCAGCCGAGGGGAGCCCGAGAGTCCCAGACGTCTTCGAACGTCGAGAAGGCCGGTATCGACTTGGCAGCCATCGTTCGTATCGGACCGGCGGCGATCAAATTGCACCGAACACCGTTCGGGCCGAGCTGACGGGCCAGATACCGATTGATGCTCTCGAGTGCCGATTTCGCAACACCCATCCAGTTGTACGCCGGCCAGGCCACCGTGTTGTCGAAGTCGAGGCCCACGATCGACGACCCGGGGCGTAGAAGGGGCGACATCGCCTCCGCGAGCGATTTGTAGGAGTAGGCACTGATGCGGATCGCAAGAGCCACGTCGTCCCACTGGGCCGCCATGAAGTCGTCACCCAGACACACCTCGGGTGCGAAACCGATGCTGTGGACCACCCCGTCGACTCGATCCCAACGTTCTGCGACTGACGACAGAAGAGCTGGACCGTGTTCGGGAACCGTCGCGTCGAATTCGAGAACAGGCACGTCCCCCGGAAGCTTGCGGGCCGTGCGCTGAGTCAAGGAAAGTGCTCGACCGGCCCCGGTGAGGATGACCTCGGCGCCCTCTTCCAGCGCCAGTCGCGCGATTCCGAAGGCCAAGGAGGCGTCGGTGAGGACACCGGTCACCACGATCTTTTTTCCGTCGAGCAAACCCATGGGGCGAACCTAGTCGCCACGAGTGGACGGGGTCCCGAGTCGATCGACTGCCGTCTGGTCCGACCTCTGTGCCAGGCTTGCCGAATGCGCATCGGGATTCTTGGTGGGACGGGTCCGGCGGGGACGGCACTGGCCGCCCGTCTGGCGTCGATCGGTTATTCGGTGGTGATCGGATCTCGATCGAAATACAAGGCCATGGAGGCTCGCGACGAGCAGATCGGACGTTTTCCCGAACTGTCGGGTCTGCTCGATTTCGGCGACAACGCCGGGGCGGCAGCCTGCGACCTCGTCGTCATCGCCACTCCGTGGGATTCCGCCGCAACGACGGCCCAGGAGAACGCCGTTGCCTTGAAAGGCAAGATCGTCATCAGCATGGCCAATGCTCTCGTCCGAGTCGGCGGAGAGTTCCAGCCGCTGCTTCCTCCCCGGGGAAGTGTGGCCGCCCACGTGCAGGCCGCCGTGCCGGACTGCCGTGTCGTCGCCGCCTTCCATCACCTTCCGGCCAAGGAACTCGGCCACCTCGGCGATCCGATCGACTCCGACGTCTTGATCTGCGGTGACGACAGCGACGCACTGGCGACCGTCGCCTCCATCGTCTCGAAGATTCCTGGGTGCCGCCCGCTCGACGCTGGCGAACTGTCCAATGCCACGGCCATCGAAGCTTTCACGGCCGTGTTGCTGCAGTTGAACGTTCGCTACAAGACGCGTGTGGCCCCGAAATTGACCGGAATCAAGATGCCGTCGGCTACCTCGGAGAAACCCGTCGCGTGAGCATGAGGCTCTACGACACCGCCCGTCAGTTGGTGGTGCCGTTCGAACCGGACCACTGTGTCCTCATGTACACCTGCGGGATCACGCCGTACGACGCGACCCACCTCGGTCATGCGTCCACGTTCTTGGCGTATGACGTCTTGCAGAGACGACTGATCGACATGGGGCACGAGGTCCGGTGCGTGCGCAATGTCACCGATGTCGACGACCCTCTGTTCGCAAAGGCCCGGGAACTCGGCATTCATTATCTCGATCTGGCCGCTGGCGAAGAGGCGAGATTCGATCGAGACATGCAGGCCCTGAACGCTCTTCCTGTCTATTCGTCGCCGCGGGCCTCGTCGGCCATTCCCGACATCCGAGGTTTCATCGGCATGGTGCTCGACCGTGGCTACGCCTACGTGTCGGGTGGATCGGTGTATTTCGACGTTTCCAAGTTTCCGGAGTTCGGATCGATCAGCCACTACTCCCGAGAACAGATGATCGATTTGGCGCGTCAACGCGGCGGCTCGGTCGACGACCCGTCCAAACGTGATCCCCTCGATTTCGTTCTCTGGCAACCCTCCGCACAGGACGAGCCGGCGTGGGAGGCGATGTGGGGAGCCGGCCGACCGGGTTGGCACATCGAGTGCAGTGCTCTGGCCCTTCGTGAACTGGGGGAGACCATCGATCTCCACGGTGGAGGAAGTGATCTGATCTTTCCCCATCACGAGTGCGAGCGGGCCCAGAGCGAGGCGGCCACGGGCGTCCCCTTCGTCCGTCATTGGATGCACGTGGCGATGGTCTACATGCACGGCGAGAAGATGTCGAAAAGCCTCGGCAACCTCGTCTTCGTCGACGCACTTCGGCGCGAATGGGATCCGCGAGCGATTCGGCTCGCCGTTCACGTCCACCACTACCGGACCGAGTGGGAGTGGACCGACTTCCTCATGCCCGAGGCGACCGAACGCCTGCGTGCGTGGTCGGCCAGCACGTCCGGAGTCACGGACGCCGGACTGCTGGACGCCGTTCGGGATCGTCTCGATGACGACCTGGACACGCCGGGCGCGATCGAGCTCATCGACGCCGCCGCGAGAAACGGACACGACGTTCGTGCCGTCGCCGAACTTCTCGGCGTCCTTCTCGTGTAGTTCTTTCTTTCGCGCTAAATGACCACTGTCACGTCGACGTGAACGGAAGATGTCGTTTCGGTCATACCTGGTCCTCCCACTTCCGGTGCTCGGTATCGTTCGATGAAGACGGGAGGAGCCGTGGCAGTTCGAGCGCAAGGAGCCGGAAAACTTCAGTCGAGAGCGCGCCGAGTCGTGGCCCCTATCGGTCGTCGCCTGTGGTCGATCGAGATCGATGGTCTCGATCGCCTGCCGGACGACGGCCCGGCGATCCTCTGCCCCAATCACATCAGCTTTCTCGATTCGGCGTTCATCATGATGACGGCGCCGCGCAACGTTTCCTTCGTCGGTAAAGCCGAATACATGGATTCGTGGAAGACGAAAGTTCTCTTCCCGATGCTCGGCATGATTCCGATCGATCGAAGTGGTGGCGAGAAGAGCCAAGACGCCCTCGACGCTGCGAGCCTGGTTCTCGAACGTGGAGAGTTGTTCGCGATGTTTCCTGAAGGCACGCGTTCGCGCGACGGATGCCTGTACAAGGGTCGCACTGGTGCGGCTCGACTTGCGGTCAGCATCGGCTGTCCGATCTATCCCGTCGGCATCATCGGGACCGATGCCATTCAGCCCCCTGACGCGAGACTTCCGAAGTTGTTCAAGCAGTGTTCGATCACCATCGGGCGCCCTGTACTTCCCGAACGACACGTACCCGCCGGTACCCCGGAAAGCGAGCAACATCGCGGGTGGCGCTCCATGATCGACGAGGTGATGTTCGAGATCCGGGAGATGACTGGCCAGGTGTATAAGAACGTCTACGCCGGTCGTTCGTCCGACGCGAGTACGCCGGTGGCGACGATCTCCGATGGCTCCGGACGGACCGACACAGTTCCCGAGGTGGAGACTGCGGAGTCGGGAGTCGAGCGAAACGGATCGATGTCCGCCGCCCACTGACCGTACACTGTCGTCTTCGTGACACAGATTTCGGTGAAACTTCCCGATGGCTCGCAGCGGGAGCTCGACGTGAACTCGTCGGCCTTCGACTTGGCCACTTCGATCTCGAGGGGTCTGGCCAAAGCCGCTGTCGCCGCCGAGCTCAACGGATCTCTCTCCGACCTTTCGAGCTCACTCGTCGATGGCGACACGGTGCGAATCATCACGGCCGATTCCGAAGAGGGTCGGCACGTCTTGCGTCATTCCACCGCTCACGTGATGGCTCAGGCAGTGACCGATCTGTACCCGGGGGCCAAGTTCACCATCGGACCGGCGATCGAGAACGGCTTCTACTACGACTTCGATCTCGACGGAGCTGCCTTCGCGGAAGCCGACATCGAGCGAGTCGAATCCCGAATGCGTGAGATCGTCAAGGCTGACCAACCCTTCGTCCGGTCGGTGATCAAGGCCGACGAGGCGCTGCGTCTCTTCGTCGACCAACCGTACAAGTGCGAGATCATCGAACGAGTCCGTTCGGGTGGCGCTGATGGAACCGACGCGGCCGAGGTCGGCTCCGGTGACGAGGTGAGCATCTATCGGAACACCGATTCATTCGTCGACCTCTGCCTCGGACCTCACGTCCCGTCCACGGGCCGTCTCGGACATTTCAAGCTCCAAAAGGTGTCGGCTGCCTATTGGCGCGGCAGCGAGAAGGGTCCCGTGCTGCAACGTATTTACGGAACGGCGTGGGAGAGCAAGACAGCTCTCGACGAACATCTTCATCGATTGGCCGAGGCCGAGAAGCGGGATCATCGTCGCTTGGCCGTGGAACTGGATCTGCTCTCGTTCCCACAGCAACTGGGCGGAGGCCTCGCCGTGTGGCATCCGAAGGGAGCCATCGTTCGCAAATTGATGGAGGACTACAGCCGCACACGCCACCAATCCGGGGGCTACCAATTCGTCTTCACACCCCATCTGTCGAACGCGAACTTGTTCCAGACCTCGGGACATCTCGACTTCTATGCCGATGGGATGTACCCGCCCATGGAGATGGACAACGGCACCTACTACCCGAAGCCGATGAACTGTCCGATGCACTGTTTGATCTTCGGAAGTCGTGCCCGCAGTTATCGCGAGTTGCCGATGAGGCTCTTCGAACTCGGCACCGTCTATCGCTACGAGAGAGCCGGGACCCTTCACGGCCTTCTTCGCATACGAGGTTTCACACAGGACGACAGCCATATCTATTGCACCCGCGAGCAACTGCAGGACGAGATCATCTCCTTGCTCGACTTCGTGATGAGCGTTCTGCGGGCGTTCGGATTCGACGACTTCTCCTTTCACCTCTCCACTAAGGACCCTTCAAAATACGTGGGTTCCGACGACATCTGGGACGAGGCGACCACAGCTCTTGCGACGGCTCTCGAACGCCATGGTGTCGAATACTCGGTCAAGGATGGCGATGCTGCGTTCTATGGTCCCAAGATCGACATTCACGTGCGTGATGCGATCGGACGTACGTGGCAGCTGTCGACCATTCAGTGCGACTTCAATCTTCCCGAACGATTCGAACTCGAGTACGTCTCTCCTGACGGCAGTCGCCGCCGGCCGATCATGTTGCATCGGGCTCTCTTCGGCTCGATCGAGCGTTTCTTCGGCGTTCTCGTGGAGCACTACGCCGGCGCGTTTCCGACGTGGCTGTCGCCGGTTCAAGTCCGGGTGCTGCCGGTCGCCGAGGCGCACCACCCCTACGCCACCGAGGTGGTGAGGATCATGACCGAGCGGGGCCTTCGCGTCGATCTCGTGGAAGCTTCTGATCCGCTCGGAAAGCGCATTCGGGCCTCGAAGCTGGACAAGTTGCCCTATGTTCTCGTGGTCGGAGACGACGACGTCGCACATCGGACAGTCGGGGTCAACCCCCGTGGAGCCGACGTCGAACGTGACGTTTCGCTCGACGATTTCGTGGAGCGAGTCGTTCACGAAGCAACGGTCCTCGTCTGACTCGGCCATGAATTCCGAGGACGACTCGCTCGATCTCCGACTCTGGGCCGGGTGGCGACATCGCTATCTCACCGAACTGGAGAACTCGCCGGCCGACACACCGGTGGCGAGTCGTGACGTTTTCATCGACATCCTCGAATCGGGTCTCCCTGATTCACGGACCCTGATCCTGCATCGCAGTTCCGAGGTCTTCGTCGTGCTCAACCTCCACCCGTACTCGGTCGGACATTCGATGGTCGTGCCGTATCGGGCCGTCTCCACCCTCGGTGAACTGCGTGCCGTGGAGCACGACGATCTCTGGATGACGGTCACTCGGGCGGTCGACGTCGTGAATGCGGAGTTTCGCCCACAGGGCGTGAACGTCGGTCTGAACATCGGGCGAGCGGCGGGGGGATCGGTCCCTGGTCACCTCCACGTTCACGTGGTGCCTCGGTGGCTCGGCGAGGGCAATTTTCTGGCGGCCACCGCTCGAACCCGAACTCTTCCCGAACCTCTCGATGTGACCGCTGATCGTCTGCGAGCCCGCTGGCTCGCCGCGACCTCGTCGTAGGGTGTGGGCGTGGCTGGCCGAGACGAGCACACCGATGAACTTCCCGACGATCTGGTACCCGACCTCGCGGTTCGTGCCGAGGGATTTCCCGACAACAGTCGTCGTCGCGTACCCGGAACGATCTACCTGGTCAGTGGGATCGCCACGGCGGTCTTGTCGGCCTTGTCGAGTGACACGTCGATCCTGTCCAATCCGGGCCTGACTCTCGGGGGAGTCGTCGTCGCTCTGGTCGGGCTGTATTCGTTCACTTCCGGTTGGCGCATGAAGCTCGACGAACACGACGCACTCGGCCGCGCCGGAACTGCCGTGGGGTTCTCCATCGGTCACGCATCGGCCCAACAGGTCTGGCGTGGGTTCAGAAGTCGCCCCACCTGGCGGGTCCTGTGCTACTCGGACGAGAACCCACCCCGTCAGCGGGGTCTCGTGCTCGTGGATGCGGTGGACGGTGAAGTGGTTCAGGTCCTGGTCCAGCCCTGCGACGAGGACTGGACAGACCTTCCCGCGTGACACGCGACCGACGGAGAGCACATCAGTCAGGCTCGGCTTCGTAGACTCCGTGGCATGTTCGACGGTCACATGCGCGCCCCCATCGAGAAGGCGGTGAAGCCGATCGGGGACCGGTTGCGTCGAACGCGGCTCACGCCCGATCACCTGACCGTTGCCGGGCTGGTCGTGGCGGCTGGTGCCGCTGTTGCGATCGGTTTCGGATGGTTCGCTCTCGGGTTGTTGCTCGTCGTCCTGGCGGCGCTGCCCGATCTGCTCGACGGGGCGCTGGCCAAGGCCTCCAATTCGTCCAGCCAGCGAGGGGCCTTTTTCGACTCGGTGATCGATCGAGTGACCGATTCCTTGCTGTTCGGTGGCGTCGCCTGGTACTTCGCCAGCGAGGAGTCTCCTCACTTGACGATTCTCCCGATGGCGGTTGCGCTCATGAGCGGCGTCATCTCGTACCAGCGCGCCAAAGCCGAGTCGCTCGGTCTCTCGGCCAAAGGCGGGCTCATGGAGCGCGCTGAGCGAATCATTCTCTTGTGCCTCGGGCTGCTCTTCCCGGTGGCGCTCATCCCGATCATGTGGGTGATGCTCGTTCTCGTGACCGTCACGGCGGTCCAGAGATTCGTGAAGGTCTGGAAGCAGGCGGCCGTGGCTCCGATCACGGCGGCTCGTATCGAGAAACGACGTACACGTCGACAGTCGCGACGTGCGGCGCGAATCGATCGTCGTGCTCGGTTCCTGAGCGAGCGTCGTCGTTCACAGTGAGTTCTCGGCGCCCGGCCACTCTGACCGTGGCCGGCTACCGATTGGGAGCCGTGGCCTCTCGCCTCGTTCCCATGCCGTTGTCCGATGTCGTCGCGAAGGGTGTCGCCCTACCCGCCCTTTTGGCTTCGGGCGAGAAGCGTCAGATGGTGGATCGTCACCTCGCACGCGTCGTGCCCGAGTTGTCGATCTCTCGGCGCCGACGCATGGTGTCCGCGGTGTTCGACAACTACGCGCGCTATTACCTCGAGAGTTTTCGACTCCCGTCGATCTCGGCCCGTTCCGTCGCCCGACACTTCACCATCGACGGGTTCGAGCACGTGAAGAACGGTCTGTCGAGCGGACGTGGTGTCGTGGTCGCGCTGCCTCATCTCGGGGGCTGGGAGTGGGCCGGCCGCTGGATCACCGACCAGGGGATCCCGATGACCGTCGTCGTCGAGAGACTCGATCCACCCGAACTCTTCGAATGGTTCGTCGAGTTGAGGCGCGAATTCGGGATGACGGTCGTTCCGCTCGGACCCGAGGCCGGCGGGGTGGTGTTGAGCGCTCTTCGACGTAATGAGATCGTGTGCCTCCTGAGCGACCGGTTCATCTCGGGTTCCGGGGTTGCGGTCGACTTCCTCGGTGAGCGGACTCTGCTTCCCGCCGGACCGGCGACTCTGTCGTCGCGAACCGGTGCCCCTCTGTTGCCGACTGCGGTGTACTTCCAAGGGCGCGGTTCGGGCCATCATGCCGTCGTGAGGCCTCCGATCGACACCGATCGTCATGGTCGTGGTCTCCGTGAGACCGTGCAGAGCTGCACTCAGACTCTCGCTGATGAACTCGCCGGTCTCATCCGTCGAGCACCCGATCAATGGCATCTGCTCCAACCCAATTGGCCGAGTGACCCGGGCTGGCCCCATGGCTCGCTCGATTCGGACATGGGCGACTAGACAGTTCCCATGCGGCGGCTCCTCGTTCTCGCTGTGCCGTTGCTGGCCGGCTGTGCTGGAGGTTCCTCCGACGCCGTCGAAGTACGTCTCCTCGACGATCTGGTGGTCATGACGCCGGCCGAAGTCGTGGCCATGCGTTCGACCATTCCGGTGCCGGCCGTGCGGGTCGCTTCGGCCTCCGACGTCTCCACGAAAACGACCGACGTCGAGATCGGTGTCGTGAACTCGGAGCCCACTGTCGTCGACACGACCCTTCCGACGAACCAGGACGATCGGCCCGCCGAACTCAAGCTCTTCGACGCGTATGCCAACTTCAAGTCCTGCATCGAAGACGCCGGAGAGACCATCCGAGGAAATCTGCAGGACCAGTCGAATCCTGCTTACCAGGATCCGGGCTATCGGGACCTGGTCCAGACTTGTGCCGCCCGGAGCAAGATCGTCGACGCTCTACGTGAGACCGCTCAGGCCCGTGGCGATCTCTCACCCGACGAGGTTCGCACTCGCAACGAATCCTTCAAGTCGTTGTCGGATTGTCTGAAGAAGAGGGGCTGGACCATCGAAACGCAGGTCGACGAAAAGGGCCTCATCACTCCCAACCGCTTCGAGAGTCCCGACGGAACCCTCGACCAACGGGACCTCGACCAGTGCCTCTCCGAGACTGGAATTTCGAACAACGGATCGTCCGGAGGCTGACATGAAGACATCACGCCGGATTCTCTCGGCGATTCTCGTTCTCGCGGTCGCGGGAGGTGGAGTGGCGATCGGTGTCTCTCTGCGGGGTGACGACAGCACCAATGGGCTCATCATCACTCCTCGGGCCGTCGAACGGCGATCCCTGTCCGATGTTCTGTCAGTCTCGGGTGAAGTGCGGCGTGACGACGTGTACACAGTGTCGTCGAGCGTCGATGGGCGCATCTCCGATGTTCTCGTCACCGAAGGAGAAACGATCGAGGCCGGAGACCGACTCGTCGCCGTCGACGGTCGAGCATCGATCGCCGTCGACGGGACCACTCCGTTCTATCGCACACTCACGGTCGGAAGCGAAGGTCCCGACGTGCTTCAACTCGAGCGCATTCTCCTCGAGAGCGGCTACGACATCGAGAGTCCGGACACTCTGTTCACCGAGGAGACTCGCGACGCACTCGCCCGTTGGCAGATCGATCGTGGTTATGCATCGGGACAGGCCGAGACGGACGAAACCGTCACCCTCACCCTCAGTCCGAACCCGGCCGGCTACACCGTCGGACGCGCCAATTCGGCTGCGTTCACCATCGTGGCGTCGGTGCCCGAAGGTCGGGGAGGAGCTCTGGCCCCTCAAGCGAACGGACCCGAGATCTCGGTGTCGCTGTCGAGTGATTCGGTTCGCGAAGGGAACGCCGTCACGATCGGATTCACGGCGAGCGCCAGTCTGTCCGAGGATCTCACCATCGACTTCTCGGTGAGTGGATCCGCCGACGAGGGACTCGACTACGAGCGAGTGCCGCGCACCATCGTGATGAAGTCCAATTCTCAATTCGCATCCTTCGATCTGACGACCCTCGAGGACGACGTCCTCGAATCCGACGAGGAAATCGTCGTCTCAGTTCTCTCCGGAATCAGTGGCGCCTATCAGCTCGGCGATCGGAACAAGGTGCGCCTCACCGTTCGCGACGTCAATCCCGATGGTCTGCGGGCCGTCAACATCACGGCCGCGATCGACGAAGCCACCGAAGGGGGTGTCGCGACCTTCACTCTGCGCACGTCCCGTCGAGCCGATCGTGACCTTCCGGTGACAGTCGCCTACTCCGGTTCCGCCGAACAGGAATTCGACTACATCACTCCCACGGCCGATCAGTTCGTGATCCGAGCCGGAACCATGTCGACCGACGTGTCGATTCGCATACGAGACGACGGTTTCGCCGAGCCCACCGAGACCCTCACGCTCACGGTGGTCGCCGAAACCACCGGCGATGCGCGCACCACCTACGTGACCGGTTTGCCGACCGAGGCGACCATCGAGATTCGTAGTGGAGAGACTCCAGAGATGACCGTCGTCGGAGGAGGCCGCCTGCCCGAAGGTTCACGCGGTTCTTTCCGCATCGTTGCCGACGAACCGGTTCCCGAGGACACTTCGATCAATTACCAACTGTCGGGTACTGCGACTCCGGGCGTCGACTACCGCGTGGTGACCGGAACCGTGATCATGAGAGCGGGCAGTTCTTCGGTTTCGGTGGCAATCGACACTCTCGACGACGCGGTCGTCTTTCAGCCCTCCGACATGATCGTGGCGTCGTGGCCAGTCCGGGTCGGGCCGGTCGCCGTCGAAGTCGGCGATCTCGTGACTCGCGGAGCGCCCTTGTTCGAATTGACCGAGACGTCGTTCACGATCGCTCTCGTCGTCGGTGCCGCCGAGCGGGCCGAACTCGAAGTCGGCCAACGCGTGTCGGTCGATCTGACAGTGGGTGATCAGATTCTCGACGGTCTGATCGTGTCACTCGACGATTCGGCGACCCTCGGTCCGAACGGCGAGGAGAACTTCGAAGGGATCGTCGACGTCGACGTCGAGTACGACGCCGTCGACGGTGCTCGAGTGACCGTCGACGTGGTGCTCGCCGAAGTCGTCGATGCATTGGCCGTTCCAGTCGCCGCGGTGCTTCGCACGGCCGACGGAGACGTCGTTCGCGTCGTGGCGGACGACGGAACGATCGACCGAGTTCCAGTGACCATCGGCCTCGTCGATCGGGAGTGGGTGGAAGTTCTGGAAGGCCTACGGGGTGACGAGCTCGTGGTGGTCGACATCGAAACCGAGGGTCGAACGGCCGCGTCGTGACCACTCCATTTCTCGAACTGAAAGCGGTCACGCGCGTCTACGGGTCGGGCGACACCGAGGTTCGAGCTCTCGACGGAGTGTCGTTGGCGATCATGCCCGGCGACTTCGTGTCGATCGTCGGCCCGTCGGGTTCGGGAAAATCGACCATGCTCGGCCTGCTCGGTTGCCTCGACGCACCGAGTGACGGCACCATCGTGGTCGACGGAGAGGACGTGTCACGCGTCGCCGATGCGGCGCGCACTCGGGTACGCGGTCGCAGTATCGGATTCGTCTTCCAACAGTTCCACCTCATCCCTCACCTAGACGCGGTTTCGAACGTCGAGACCGCTCTCTTGTATCGCGGCATACGTCCGACCGAGCGACGTGAGCGTGCACTCGCGTCCCTCGACCGAGTGGGACTCGCGCACCGTCACGACCATCGCCCGGTCCAACTGTCGGGAGGCGAACAACAGCGAGTCGCGCTGGCCAGAGCACTGGTGACCGAGCCCAAGATTCTCCTCGCTGACGAACCAACCGGGGCTCTCGACAGCAAGAACGCCGCCAACGTCATGGAGATCCTCGCCGGACTGCGAAGTCACGAGAGAGCCGTCGTCCTCGTCACCCATGACGTCGGAATCGCCGATTCGGCGGCGCGCAAGGTGTCGATGCTCGACGGCCGAATCGTCGCCGACGAGGTGCTGCGACCATGAGTACGTCGCGCGATCTCACCCGAGTCGCCTTCTCGGGCCTCGCCGCCCGCAAGATGCGAACGGTCCTCTTGCTTCTCGGCCCGATGATCGGCGTGGCAGCGATCGTGGCCGCAGTCGGTCTGACCGATTCGGCCAAGGGTGATCTGAAGGCCAAGGTCGACGAACTGGGCACCAACCTGATCGAGGCCTCGGCGGCGAGTGCTTTCGGCCAGAGTTCGCCGACCCTGCCCGTCGACGCCGTCGAACGAGCGCTCACCGTGACGACGGTGGAATCGGTCAGTGCCGTTCGCCAGCTGTCCAACGTTCTGGTCACTCCGTACACCGAGGCCCTGGAACAGTTCGACACCGTTCCGATTCCCGTTCTGGCGGCCGATCGCGATCTCCCCGACGTTCTCGAGATCGGCCTCGTCTCCGGTCGCTGGCTCGACGACTTCGACGAGCGAACCTCGGCCCGGGTGGCCGTGATCGGTCAAGGACTGGCCGCGGAATTCTCCTACCTTCCCGGCGAGGAACGAACGATCGAGCTCGGCGATCATGCCTATGCGGTGATCGGTGTGCTGGAACGAGTGCCCCTCGAACCGGGTTTCGACAACGCGGTTTTCGTTCCCTTCGCGGCCGTCGCCGAGGATTTCCTCGACGAGGTCCCCGTCGAACCGAACAAGTTGTACGTGCGATGCGAGACCGGAACCGAAGATCTGACCGCCGAAGCCTTGTCGGTCGCAGTGGGCCTCGGCGGTCCGACTCAGATCTCGTCGGAGATCAAGAGTGAAGCACTCGAGCTCGCCGCCGAGAGCGACCGGCAACTCCAGTTGATCGTCGTGTCGATGGGTCTTCTAGCCATCGTCGTCGGTGGACTCGGAATCGCGAACGTCATGTCGATCTCGGTGATACAACGATCCGCCGAGATCGGAATTCGTCGAGCACTCGGCCACACGCGTCGCATCATCGCTCTTCAATTCCTTCTGGAAGCGGTCGTCGTCGGGCTACTGGGAGGGATACTCGGTGTCCTTCTGGGCATGTTCGCCATCTTCGTCGGGGTCTCGGCGGCCGGTTGGGTCTTCGTCATGGCCGGGTGGCTCGCACCGGCCGGGATCACTCTCGCCATCGTGATTTCGGTCCTGGCCGGCTCGTACCCGGCGGTCCGCGCCGCTCGACTCGAGCCACTGGAAACTCTTCGTCTCGGCTGACAGCCGGACCGTGAGCGATTGCCTCCGGGACGAATCGCTCAGTGATACAGATCGAAGAGTTCTCCGATGGCCTTCACCTGGCCACCACTCGTGCTCGACATCACGGCGATCGGCTCGACGCCGATCGCCCGCCACGCCGCGAATCCTTCGAGCACTTGGTCCGGAGTACCAAATAGAGTGCAATCCGACAGCCAGCGATCACTCATGGCCGAGGAAACCTCGTCACGGCGCCCTTCGGCGAGCAACACCTCGACTGCTTCCATTTCCTCGACGTACCCGGCCGCTTTCCAGTAGTTGCGGTAGTTGGGGAGTCTCACGTACACCGACATCGTCTTGCGATTGATCGCGGCCGCCGCTTGCCGGTCGTCACTGATCACGGTAGGAATCATGTTGGCCAGATAGAAGTCGGCCGCGGTGACGCGATGCCGCTGGACCTGGGTGTGGGACAGGCTCGCATTGGCCCACAGCGCGCCGTTTCCGATCTCTTGGGCGAGATCGAGCATCCGATCCCGTAACGCGGCCACGTAGATCGGAGGGAGCTCGCCGCTGTACTTCTCGTTGGCCTTCAGATCGCCCACGAAAGTGCGCATGTCGGCCAGCGGCGGACCCATCGTCACACCAAGACGACGAACCATCGGCTCGTGACTCACTCCGAGTCCGAGCGCGAACCTTCCACTGGACACCTCGTGAACATGACTTGCGATGTTCCCGACCTCGTTCAAAGAATTGCCATAAATGCCCTGAATCGCCGTGAAGAAGCGAAGGCGGGACGTCACGTGAGCCAGACTCACGCACAATCCGAGGGCCCCACCCAGGGTCGGGCAGGCCAGAGCCGGAAAACCACGTGTCTCGGCTTCGGTCGCCAGGTCCAGGATCGCTCGACGTCGACCCGGTGAGGCGACGATCGACAAGGCAGGACGTTCGTCGTTCACGTGATCACCGTACTTGCACGCCCGTGGGCGCGTGACATGTGGTTGCTAACTTCTCGCCCATGCCCTCCATCGACCAGTCGCGTGCAGCGACGGTCGGATCGTCCTCCCGTTCTCTGCGAGTGGCACTTTTCTCGCCCTACAGCCTGACCCTGCCGGGGGGAGTGCAGAACCAAGTGATGGGGCTCGCTCGCTCGTTGCGCCGTTCGGGACACGAGGTGAGGGTGCTCGGTCCCTGCGATGGTGCTCCACCCGACACGTTCGTCACCCCACTCGGAGAATCTCTACCGACGGCAGCGAACGGCTCGATCGCACCCATCGCTCCCGACCCCGCAGCAGCGTTACGAACGATCCGCGCGCTTCGCGACGAGGAGTTCGATGTCCTTCATCTTCACGAACCCCTGTCACCAGGCCCCACTCTCACGGCCCTCCTGATGCGAACCGCACCCATCGTTGGGACCTTTCACGCCGCTGGCGACAGCGCCAGTTATCGATACCTGAATCGCTTCGTCCGCTCGATCGCCGACGGAATCGACGAACGCGTCGCGGTGTCACGCGATGCGGAGGATCTCGCCGAGCGCTATCTCGGCGGCGTCTATCGGATCATGCCGAACGCCGTCGAACTCGATCGCTTTTTCGGGGGCCGGGCCGATCGCACGCGATCGATTCTCTTCTGCGGTCGACACGAACCTCGGAAGGGACTGGAAATCCTTCTCCGAGCCCACGATCGACTCGGCGACGACACCGTACTTTTCATCGCATCGGAGGGCCCCGAGACGGCCCGCCTCCGTCACGAGTGGCCCGAGAGTTCGACTCGTCGATGGCTGGGAAGGATCAGCGATCGCAACAAGGTCGATCTGCTCCACACCGTCAGCGTCTTCTGCTCACCAGCCACTGGTGGAGAAAGCTTCGGCATCGTTCTTCTCGAGGCGATGGCGGCCGGTGCAGTCGTCGTCGCCTCCGACATCGACGGATACCGAAACGTCGCGACTCACCGGCAGGACTCGCGCTTGGTTCCTCCCGACGACGACGCCGCACTGGCGACGGTTCTGAGAGAAGTGCTCGACGACCCCGCCGATGCTGAGGTACTTCGCAAGAACGGATCTCGTCGGGCCGAGATGTTCTCGATGGACTCCCTGGCCGACGCGTACGTCGAGGTCTATCGCTCAGCGATCGATCGAACGAACGGTCGAGTCTCACCTGCGCATCCGTCCTCGACGTCGGCCCGGCTCGCTCGGTCGCTCGTGTCACGTATCGAACGGATATCTCCTCGTAAACTGGGGAGATGACTCTCCTCGTCGTCCTGGCGATCGTGATCGTTCTCGTCGTGATCGTCGTCGTTCTCTACAACGGTCTCGTGCGGGCTCGCAACACCGTCGACAACGCTTGGTCACAGATCGACGTGCAACTGAAGCGTCGTCTCGACCTCATTCCGAATCTGGTCGAGACGGTCAAGGGTTACGCATCTCACGAGCAAAGAACTTTCGATGCGGTGATCACGGCGCGCAACTCGGCGTTGGCGGCTCCGTCGCAGCCCGGCCCTCAAGCCGAAGCCGACAACTTGGTGTCCGGAGCTCTCCGGCAATTGTTCGCCCTGTCGGAGGCGTACCCCGATCTCAAGGCCAACCAGAACTTTCTCGCCTTGCAAGAGGAGATAACGGCCACCGAGAGCCGGGTGGCCTACGCGAGGCAGTTCTACAACGACTCGGTCCTCACGTTCCACAACAAGCTCGACACCTTTCCCACGGTGCTGGTCGCCAAGATCGGCTCGTTCCCACGTCGAGAATTCTTCGAGGCCGAACCCGAGGCGCAGAACCCGCCGTCGGTTTCCTTCTGAGGTTCCGTGTTCAACGAGATTCGTTCCAACAAACGGCGCAGCACGGCGCTCGTCGCAGGCTTCGTCGTATTCGTCGTGGCCGTCGGGGCTGCCGTCGGTTTTCTGGTAGGGGGTGGCCCGACGACACTCGTCGTCTCGGTCCTGATCGCCGGTGTCATCGCCTTCACGTCGTACTGGAAGTCGGACTCGATCGCCTTGCGCGTGAGTCGAGCTCATCCCGCCGATTCCGAGACGTACGCTCGCTTGCACAATCTCGTGGAGGGTCTCTGCATCGCTGGTGGGCTGCCGAAACCTGCGGTCTACGTGATCGATGATCCGGCACCGAACGCCTTCGCAACCGGCCGCAATCCTCGTCACGCGGCCATTGCGGTGACCACCGGACTCCTCGAGAAGATGAATCGTGTCGAGCTGGAAGGTGTCGTGGCTCACGAGCTCTCTCACATTCGCAACTACGACATCCTCGTCAGTACTTTGGCCGTGACGATGGTGGGTGCAGTTGCCGTTCTGACCGACATCGGAATTCGCCTCATGTGGTGGAACGGTGGTCGGGTACGCCGACAGGGTGATCACTCGAACGGCTCGAATCCGTTGGCTCTCCTCGGCTTCGCTCTGCTGATCGTCGCACCGATCGTCGCCAAGGCGATGCAAGCGACCATCAGTCGTCGCCGCGAGACCTTGGCGGACGTCTCGGCCTGTCAGCTCACCCGTTATCCACCTGGATTGATCGGAGCCCTCGAGAAGCTGCGAGACGACACCACCACGACTCACTCGGCCTCGATGGCGACCGCCCACATGTGGATCGAACAGCCGTTGTCAGGAGTTCGCGACGAAGGACGTCTCGGTTGGTTCCATCGGATGTTCGACACCCATCCACCCCTCGACGATCGCATTGCCCTTCTGAAGGAGCTCTGACATGAAACGCCTGATTCCCGTCCTTCTCGGCATATCGGGGCTCGTGGTCGCGTGCGGAGGAGCGGAGAAAACCTCCACGGCACCCGTCGTCGCGGCAACCGAAGCCCCGACGACCAGCACCGAGCCCACCATCGTCAGCACCACCTCGGAGGCTCCGGCCTCGACCACCACGACCGAAGCCGTACCCGTACCGGTTGCGCCACTCACGGGCCTTCCCATCGACGATCCGTCGATCCTCGATCGTCCGGCCCTCCTCGTGAAGATCGACAACGCTCCCGGCGCCTGGCCCCAGACCGGGCTGAATCAAGCCGACATCGTGTACGAGGAGAACGTCGAAGGCTGGACGCGCATGGCGGCGATCTTTCACTCGCAGGGTTCCGACCCGATCGGCCCCATTCGCTCCGGACGCACCCAGGACATCAGCCTCGGGACGAGTCTCGACCGACCCCTTCTCGTGTGGAGCGGTGGCAACGCCACGACGACTCGACTGATCAATCGCTCGGAACTGATCAACATGAGCGTGTCGGCGGCCGGCCCGAACGGGGGCTACTTTCGATCCTCCGACAAACGGGCTCCCCACAACCTTTTCACTCGGACGTCGAGCATCTGGGCCCTCGACGAGGGGAGGGGAGGCCGGCCTCCAGCTCAGTTCAGCCATGGTTCGCTCGGCGAGAGCGGCGAGGCGGTGACCGGTGTGAAGTTGCGAATGGACGGTGGCATGCGGGCGTCCTGGCAATACGACGGATCGAGTGGAACCTTTCTTCGATCTCGGGACGACGATCCACACGTTCTCTCCGACGGTTCCCGAATATCGACCCACAACGTCGTCGTCCTGGAATGCGAGTACCGAACCAGCGTGGCTGACAGTCGGAGTCCCGAGGCCCAGACCACCGGGTCCGGACCGGCGTGGGTTTACGCCGCCGGACGCATGATCGAAGGCACGTGGTCCCGAGCCGACGAGAAATCGCCCTGGACGCTGACCTCCCTCGACGGGGAGCCGATTGCACTGCAACCGGGCCGCACATGGGTCGAATTGATTCGTTCCGGCCAATCGGTGACCGTACCGTCGGACACATCGGTCGACGATGTGCCGTGGCCCTGATCCTCGTAGCATTCAGCTCATGACTTCCTCCTCGACGGGTTCGTTCCCGGTCAAGCGCGGTCTCGCCGAGATGCTGAAAGGCGGGGTGATCATGGACGTCGTCACCCCCGAACAGGCCAAGATCGCCGAAGACGCCGGGGCCTGCGCCGTGATGGCCCTCGAACGAGTTCCGGCCGACATCCGACGCGACGGGGGAGTCGCTCGCATGAGCGACCCCGACATGATCGAGGGGATCCAACGAGCCGTTTCGATCCCGGTGATGGCCAAAGCGCGTATCGGTCACTTCGTCGAGGCACAGATTCTCCAGGCGCTCGGCGTCGATTTCATCGACGAGAGCGAAGTGCTCACTCCGGCCGATGAAGCCCACCACATCGACAAGTTCGGTTTCACGGTCCCGTTCGTCTGCGGTGCGACGAATCTCGGCGAGGCATTGCGTCGCGTGTCCGAGGGTGCAGCGATGATTCGTTCGAAGGGTGAAGCCGGTACCGGCAACGTCGTGGAGGCTGTTCGTCATCTTCGATCGATCCTCGGCGACATCCGTCGGATCGGAACCGCCGACTCCGCCGAACTCTTCGACTGGGCCAAGAAGTTGCAGGCTCCGCTTCCCCTCGTGCAGGAGGTCGCCGAAACCGGCCGTCTTCCCGTCCCGATCTTTTGTGCCGGAGGTCTGGCAACGCCAGCCGATGCGGCACTCGCGATGCAACTCGGCGCCGAAGCGGTGTTCGTCGGTTCGGGGATCTTCAAGAGCGACAATCCGTCCAAGAGAGCCCGCGCCATCGTCGAGGCCACCACTCACTTCGAGAATCCCGACATCCTCGTCAAGGTGAGTCGGGATCTGGGTGCGCCCATGACCGGAATCGGGATGGACGAGATCAACCAGAAGTACGCGGAGCGTGGTTGGTGATTTCGTCCGGGAGGCCGCCAGGTGCGAGTCGGAGTTCTCGCTCTTCAAGGGGCCTTCGCCTCTCATCGTGAGGCACTGAGTCTCTGCGACGTCGAGCCGGTTCTCGTTCGTCGCCCCGACGAGCTCGACGATCTCGACGGTTTGGTCATTCCCGGTGGGGAAAGCACCACGATGAGTAATCTCCTCCAGTCCTCCGGTCTCGTCGCGCCTTTGCGTTCGGCTCTCGATTCCGGACTCGGTGTCTTTGGCACCTGCGCCGGGATGATCCTCATGGCATCGGCCATCGAAGACGGCCGTGACGATCAGATCCATCTGAACGCCCTGCCCATGACGGTGCGTCGAAACGCCTACGGACGTCAGATCGATTCCTTCGAGACCGATCTCGACATCGTCGGATCCTCCGATCCGTTCCACGCCGTGTTCATACGTGCCCCGATGATCGTCTCTGTCGACCCCGAAGTCGCCGTTCTCGCTCGCTTCGGCGATCATCCGGTTCTGGTTCGCCATCGGAATCGACTCGCGTGTTCCTTCCATCCCGAGTTGACCGGCGACACTCGGGTCCATCGTCTTTTCGTCGAACTGCTGTCGCAGACTCGATCACACGTTCGCGATACTTCTTCCACGTCCCTTCCCACTCGATGAGGTGAACCATGTCCGGCCATTCCAAATGGGCGACCATCAAGCACAAGAAGGGAGCCGCCGACAAGGCACGCGGCAAGCTCTTCGCCAAGATCGCCCGCCAACTGGAAGTCGCATCACGCGAAGGTGGTGGTGACCCGTCGACGAACGCGACCCTTCGCACGGTGGTACAAAAGGCCAAGGCCGCTCAGATGACCAACGACGCGATCGATCGGGCCATCAAGAGGGGATCGGGGCAACTCGACGGCGACTCCTACGAGTCGATCATGTACGAGGGTTACGCCCCGGGTGGGGTCGCCCTCATGGTCGACACCCTCACCGACAATCGCAATCGAACCGGCGCCGACATTCGGAACATCTTTTCGAAACTCGGTGGTTCGATGGCCGAGCCCGGCGCAGTGGGCTGGCAGTTCTCTCGCCGTGGAGTCCTCATGATCGCGAGTGGTGCCGCCGAGGACGAGGTCATGCTCTCGGCCCTGGAAGCCGGGGCCGACGATGTTGTCGCCGACGGAGACGCCTGGCGCGTCATGTGCGAACCGAGCATCGTCTTCGATGTGAAGTCGGCCCTCGAGTCGGCCGGTCTCGTCGTCATCTCGGCCGACTCCACCATGGTCTCGTCCACGACCATCGAGGTGTCCGACGCCGACACTGCCAAGAAGATCCTTCGGATCATGGAGGCTCTCGAGGACAACGACGACGTCCAGGACGTCTTCGCGAACTTCGACATCAGTGACGAACTCCTGGAAGCGGCGGCCGTCTGATGGCGCTCTCGGTGGGGGACATCGCTCCCGACTTCGAACTCCCCGGAACCGGTGGTCGTTCGCACCGCTTGTCGGAGCACCGTGGACGGAACGTCGTTCTCGTCTTCTATCCGGGAGACGAAACGCCCGTGTGCACACGACAACTCAACGCCTACAACGACGAACTCGGTCGTTTCGCCGAACTCGACGCCGTGGTTCTGGGGATCTCGGCCCAGGACGTCGACAGTCACGAGAAGTTCTCGGAGCATCACGGATTCGCGTTCCCGTTGCTCGCTGACGTCGACAAGAAGGTGGGGGCAGCGTTCGGGGTACTCGGCCCCCTCGGGTTCGTGCGTCGAAGCGTCGTCATCGTCGACACCGAAGGAGTCGTTCGGTACGTCCACCGGGCCTTGGCGGGTCTGACCTACCGCTCGGTCGACGAGCTCGCCGACGCACTCCGTCGGATCGAATGAGCCCGACCCGGCCCCAGGGTCGGGTAGAATCGTACGCATGTTCGATCAGTCCGAGCGTGTCCTCGGTGTCGATCCTGGTTTGACCCGCTGTGGTTACGCCGTGCTGGCCCGGGGTCCTGGTGGTCGCGACGAGATCGTGTCACTCGGCGTGATCCGCACCCCGGTGGGTGACGATCTCGCCCGGCGTCTCGGAGCGCTCCAGGACGACATCGAGGCCTTGATCGACGACTTCGCGCCGACTTCGGTCGCCGTCGAGCGGGTCTTCTTCCAGGCCAACGTGCGAACGGCGATGAGCGTCGGTCAGGCCAGTGGCGTGGTTCTCGCCAGCGCAGCTCGACGCGGACTCGATGTCGCCATGTACACCCCGACCCAAGTGAAATCCTCGGTCGCCGGTGACGGCTCGGCATCGAAGGTTCAGATCCAAAAAATGGTCCAGATGCGGCTGCGTCTTCCCCGACCACCGTCTCCGGCCGACGCTGCCGATGCGGCAGCCATCGCTCTGTGCCATCTGGCCATGTCCCCGTTGGCAGCTCGTGTTCGCAATTCGGTGGTCGGCTCGTGATCGGTTCACTGCGAGGCACGGTCCTCGAGCGTTCACCCGACGGACACGCACTCCTCGAAGTGGCCGGGGTCGGGTACGTCGTCCACGTCTCACCGCGCACACTCGCCGAACTCGAGCCGACGTCGGCAGCCTTTCTCCACGTCCATCATCACATCCGCGAGGACGACCAGACCCTCTACGGCTTTCTCACACGCGACGAGCGGGCCACTTTCCAGAATCTGATCGCAGCCCACGGGGTCGGGCCATCGTTGGCGATGTCGATTCTCGCCACGCACTCTCCGTCGGCTCTCGTCGATGTCGTCGCGAACGGTGACGTGACCGCGCTGACGGCCGTTCCCGGTGTGGGCAAGAAGACGGCCGAACGATTGCTCGTCGAACTGAAGGGACGCCTCGTCGGAGCGAGCGTCGAGACGACCGTCGAATCCGGAGCACTCTCCGACCTTCGTGAAGCGCTGCTCGGACTCGGCTACTCCGAAACCGAGATCCGCGACGTGATTCGCGACATGCCCGATGACGTTCGAAGATCCCGAACGACCGAGGAGATGCTCCGTCACTCTCTGAGCCAGTTGGCGGCCCGTCGTGCGTGACGAATTCCTCGACCCGCGCTCCACACCCGACGAGAACGACGAAGTCGGCCTTCGGCCACGTCGACTCGACGAATTCGTCGGTCAGTCCGAATTACGCGAGAAGTTGTCGATCGTCCTCGAAGCAGCCCGTCGTCGCAACGAAGCCGTCGACCACTTGCTGTTCGCCGGCCCACCCGGACTCGGCAAGACAACTCTGTCGGTCATCATCGCGGCCGAGATGGGGACACGGCTTCACGTCACGTCGGGTCCCGCGCTCGAACGAGCCGGAGATCTGGCGGCGATCCTCACGTCCCTCGAGGAAGGCGACGTTCTCTTCATCGACGAGATCCACCGACTGAGCCGGACGGTCGAAGAGATCCTCTACCCGGCCATGGAGGACTTCCAGATCGACATCGTGGTCGGCAAGGGTCCGGCGGCTTCCAGTATTCGCCTCACGTTGCCCCGTTTCACGTTGGTCGGAGCCACCACACGGACCGGCATGATCACCGGACCGTTGCGAGACCGTTTCGGCCTGGTCGCCCGACTCGAGTACTACGACGACACCGAGCTCACCTCGATCGTCTCACGAGCCTCCGAAATACTCCAGGTGCCGATCACTGCCGAAGGGGCCCACGAGATCGCTCGACGAAGTCGAGGGACGCCGCGAATTGCCAACCGCCTCCTGCGTCGGGTCCGGGATTTTGCCGAGGTCGACGGGCACGCCCTCGTCGACGGCGGCGTCGCCGATCGCGGTCTGGCCGTCTTCGGAGTCGATGGGGCGGGACTCGACAAGGTCGATCGACACATCCTGAGCACCGTGTGCCAACAGTTCTCCGGCGGACCCGTCGGGCTCTCGACGCTTGCCATCGCGATCGGCGAGCAACCCGAGACCGTCGAGGACGTCTACGAACCGTTCCTCATCCAACGAGGCCTCTTGGCTCGCACACCGCGGGGACGCGTCGCGATGGCGAGCGCGTGGCAACATCTCGGCTTGCCGGTTCCGACCGAGCAGCCTCGCCTTCTCTGAATCGTGCGGACGTCCGACTTCGACTACGACCTGCCCGAGGAGCGCATCGCCCAGACACCGTGCGAGCCGCGTGATGCCGCACGTCTCCTGGTCGATCGGGGAACGTCGGCGGGGCGAGTCGCCGTCGAACATCGTCATGTTCACGACCTGCCCGGACTTCTTCGGGCCGGCGATCTGTTGGTCGTGAACGACACACGTGTGTTGCCGGCCCGTCTGCACCTCGCCCGTCGAAGCGGCGGTCGCGCCGAAGTCCTGGTTCTCGATCCTCTCCTCGATCGCCAGTGGACGGCTCTGGTGCGGCCGGGGGGTCGACTGAAGGCGGGCGAGGTTCTCGTCGATCGAGACGGTCACGAGATCGTTCGATTCATCGGGCGAAGCGACGAGTCCGATGTCTTCATCGTGGATTTCTTCGGGCTTGAACCGGTTCCGTCCGTGCTCGATCGCCTGGGCGAGATGCCCCTTCCCCCGTACATCACGGCGGCCGTCGAGCGCCCCGACCGCTACCAGACCGTCTACTCCCGACGTCCGGCCTCATCGGCTGCACCGACGGCCGGCCTGCACATCACACCGGAACTGCTCACTCGCTTGCACGAATCGTCCATCGACGTCGCTCGCGTCGAATTGGTGGTCGGTCTCGACACGTTCAAGCCCGTGACGGTCGACGATCCGCGTGATCACGTCATCCACACGGAGACCTTTCGCGTGGACGAACCCACCATGGAAAGGATCCTGGCTGCCGAGAGAGTCGTTGCCGTCGGGACCACGAGTGTGCGTACGATCGAGACGGCTCTCACCACTGGCCGTCTGTCGGGTCGAACCGACCTCTTCGTCCACCGTGGATACGAATGGAAGAGAGTCGACGTCATGATGACCAACTTCCATCTGCCCCGAACCACTTTGCTGCTCATGATCGACGCCTTCATCGGGAGTCGCTGGCGAGATCTGTACCAAGTCGCCCTCGATTCCCATTATCGATTCCTGTCGTTCGGAGACGCAATGCTCCTCGATCGGCACGCCGACTGATGTTTCCGGTTCGCTTCGACACCATCGCCACCGACGGTCCCGCTCGCACCGGTGTGGCCACCACCGCGCGCGGCACCTACGTCACACCGTGTTTCATGCCGGTCGGAACCCGAGGGGCGATCAAATACCTCAGCGCTGCCGACTACGAAGCACTCGGAGCACAGATCGTCCTCGGGAACACGTACCACCTGATGTTGCGACCGGGTGCCGACACCATCGCCCATTTCGGCGGTCTCGGTCGCTTCGCGGGCTGGCGCGGTCTCACCCTCACCGATTCGGGCGGGTTCCAGATCTTCTCTCTCGAACCGAAGGTCGACGACGACGGCGTGACCTTCAAGAGCACGTACGACGGAAGCTCACATCGTTTCACTCCCGAACTCGCCGTGGACGTCCAGCAGAAGTTGGGAGCCGACATCCAGATGATTCTCGATGTGTGCCCCCCGTTGCCCTCGACCGACGACGTGATCGACGAGGCCCTGCGGCGCACCCATGCCTGGGCGAGACGCGGTCGGGCCATCCATACCCGGTCCGATCAGTCCCTGTTCGGCATCGTCCAAGGAGGAATCGATCCGTCGAGACGACGAGAGAGCGCGCGAATCGTGAGTGATCTCGATTTCGACGGCTACGGAATCGGGGGGCTCTCGGTCGGGGAGACCCGGGAACAGATGGTTCCGGCGCTGGCTGCGGCGCTCGAGAATCTCCCGACCGATCGGCCTCGGTACCTCATGGGAGTCGGTGATCCGGCGTCTCTCGTCGAGGCGGTCGGCCTCGGTGTCGATCAGTTCGACTGTGTGATGCAGACGCGTCTCGGTCGTCACGGAACAGCCCTCACGTCCACCGGGCGCGTCCACGTCAAGAACGCCCGCCACGCCCTGTCGGAGGCTCCGCTCGACGCGGCGTGTCCGTGCGACGTCTGTTCCCGCCACAGCATCGGCTATCTCCGACACCTCTTCCAGGTCAACGAACCATCGGCCTCTCGGCTCGTGTCGTGGCACAACATCGCCTGGACCTTCCATCTCGTCGACGGAATGCGCTCGGCGATCTCCGAAGGTCGTTTCGCTGCGTTCCGCCAGGCGGTTCTCGAGGTGTGGGGCTGACCAGCGGTCCGTCGAAGACCACCCGAACTCGACCGTTCGGCACTAGCATTCCGACGGTCCCAGATCCGAGAAAGTTCCGTCTCACTCATGCCTTCACCCCTCGTCTCCAACCTCGTACGTTCGGCCGCCGAGACCAACGACAACGCTGGTGGCAGCTTCGTCTTCACCCTGGTGTTCTTCGGCCTCATCGGCGCCGCGATGTATTTCCTCATGATCCGACCACAGCGTCGTCGCATGCGGCAGACCGCCGATCTCCAGCGTTCCATCACCGAAGGGGACGAGATCCTGACGACATCGGGAATGTACGGGTTCGTCACTGCCATCGATGGCGACACGGTGTGGCTCTCGATCGCCGATGACGTCGAGATTCGCATCTCTCGGGCTGCTGTCGCCCGCAAGGTGGTCGAAACTTCGTCGGAAGCCGATGTCCCCGACGAGAGTGACGGCAACTCCTCGTCATGACTCGTCGTCTCGCCGGATCCGTGATCGGCCTGGTGGTCGTCGTCTTGCTGGCCCTCCTGGGCAACGTGACGGCGGGTAACGAGATCGCACTCGGTCTCGATCTGCAAGGTGGAGTGTCGGTCACTCAGGAACCGGTCGGGGACTACAACTCCGAGAGTCTCGACGTGGCCGTCGAACGAATTCGCGAGCGAGTCGATGCACTCGGTGTGTCCGAACCCGAGATCATCCGCCAGGGAGAAGCCGTGGTGGTGAATCTCCCGGGCGTCGACAATCAGGACGAGGCGATCCGTCTCGTCCAGGTCACCGGTGCCGTCCTGCTTCGTCCGGTTCTGAGCGCGAGCCCCATCGCCCCGGGAACCGACCTCAACCCGCAACCAGAAGTGGATGACACGTCTCCCGAGACGACCGCCGCTCCTGGCCCGTCGCGCTCCGTCCCACGTGCCACGACTCCCGACACGACATCTGAGCCGTCAGAAGGGGCGACCCCTGACGAGTCATCGGAGACGACGACCCCCGAGACAACCGTCGCTGACTCGCCGGACACCGACGGGGCGCCACCCGCCGATGCCGAGCCCGTGGTTCCCGACCCGGCCTCCGAATTCGCCGACGTGGCCGCCCAACCCATTTCGGGCGATCCCAACGACCCGACGGCCGCCGTCATCGTTCAGAACATCGACGGAACCGAGATCTACCAACTGGGTCCAGCCTTCGCGACCGGCGAGGTCTTCAACAGCGACGCCACGGCCGACATCATCCAGGGTGGTTGGGGAGTACGGGTCACTCTGAAGCGTGGTTCGTCCGGTGAAGACCTGTGGAACATCGGTGCCTCGCAGTGTTTCAGCGGAACCGGCTCGTGTCCGACGAGACGCATGGCCATCGTTCTCGACGGAGTCGTCCAGTCGGCCCCCACCGTCAACCAGCCGTCATTCAGTGGTGGAGTCGACATCACCGGCAATTTCAAGGAGTCGGAGGCCAAAGATCTCGCTCGGGTGCTGAAGAGCGGAGCGCTCCCGGTCCGACTCGAAGTGCAAGCCGTCCAGACCGTGTCTCCCACGTTGGGTGAGGACTCGCTCCGAGCCACGGTCGTCGCCGGTCTGATCGGTATCGCCCTCGTGCTGCTCTTCATGATTCTCTACTACCGAACCCTCGCCGTCATCGTGGTGGGCGGCCTTCTCGTCTCGGCCGGAATTCTCTGGAACGTCATCACGTTCCTGTCGGCGACGAGTGGTCTCGCCCTCAGCCTGGCTGGGGCAGCCGGAATCATCGTGTCGGTCGGCATCACGATCGACTCCTACGTCGTCTTCTTCGAGAAGCTGAAGGACGAAGTCAAGGCCGGTCGCACCTTGCGGAATTCGGCCGAGCGCGGTTTCAAGTCGACATGGAGAACGATCGTCGCTGCCGACACGGTGTCCTTGCTGGCGGCGTTCACCCTCTGGTACCTGACCGTCGGTTCCGTCCGAGGCTTCGCCTTCTTCCTCGGTCTCGCCACACTGACCGACTTGGTCGTCGCCTGGTTCTTCACTCGCCCCGCCATGATGCTCGTGGCTCGGAGCAGTCGTATCGGACAGCGGGGAGCGTTCGGCATCAAGACTCCGGCCGGAGGTACGTCATGACCACGAACGATCGCTCGTCGCTCGGTCGCCTGTTCCATGGTGAGACAGCCGTCGATTTCTACGGACGTCGTCGACGTGGTTTCACCCTGTCCTTGGTGCTACTCGTCCTGTCGGTGGTTTCACTGTTCGCCCGCGGCCTCGACCTCGGCCTCGACTTCGAAGGTGGTGTGGCATGGCAGGTGCCCGCAACCGCGACCATGGACGTCGACATCGCTCGCGAGGTACTCAGTGAGAACGGCCTCGACCCCGCCAACGCCAAGATTCAAAAACTCTCCAACGCGAGTGAGGAGACCATTCGAATCCAGGTGGCCGATCAGCCAGCCGATGTGACCGAGGCGGTCCAGAATGCTCTCTCGAGCACCGCTGGTGTCGAATCGGAAGACGTGTCGGTCACGTCCGTCAGTTCGTCATGGGGACGGGCGATCACCGAGAAGGCCATCCGAGCGCTCGTGATCTTTCTCGTTCTCGTCACGATCTACATCTCGTGGCGCTTCGAATGGAGAATGGCCGTCGCAGCCATCGCGGCCATGGCACACGACGTGGTCATCAGTGTCGGTGTGTATTCGGTCCTTCAGTTCGAAGTCACCCCGGCCACCGTCGTCGCATTCCTCACCATCCTCGGGTATTCGCTCTACGACACGATCGTGGTGTTCGACAAGGTCCAGGACAACGTCAAGCACTTCTCCGGAACTCGAGTCCCGATCGCCGACATCGTGAACGTCTCCACCAATCAGGTGCTGATGCGTTCCATCAACACCAGTGTCTCCTCGTTGTTGCCGGTTCTTTCCCTCCTCATTCTCGGTTCCGGAGTCTTCGGAGCGGTCACCCTTCGCGAGTTCGCCATCGCTCTGTTGGTCGGAATGCTCACGGGCGCCTATTCGTCGCTCATCGTCGCTACCCCGCTCGTGGCCCTCTTGAAGCGACGCGAAGCCAAATTCGCATCACTCGACGGAGCTCACAGCACCGGCGAGGCACTGCGGGCGATGGTCGTCTCCGGACTTCCCACAGGGGCAAGAGCGGCCCGGCGAGTCGAGGCAACCGAGGGCGTCCCCATTGCCGGGCGGTCCGAGACGGCGTCGGCCGTCCTGACTCATCCTCCTCGGCCACGCAAGAAGCGACGTCGGTAGTCTGGTCTCATGAGCGTCGAATCGTTGCCGAATTTCATTCGGGCGATTCCCGACTACCCGAAGCCGGGAGTCACGTTTCGTGACATCACACCGCTTCTCGGAGATGGGGGAGCGCTTGCTCTCGCCACCGCGTCGCTGACCGAGCGCTTCTCCGACGTCCACATCGATCGAGTGATCGGCATCGAAGCACGTGGCTTCATCCTCGGAGCACCGATCGCCGTGTCTCTCTCGGCCGGATTCGTGCCGGTGCGAAAGGCCGGCAAACTCCCGTGGGCCGTGGTGCGCGAGGAATACGAGCTCGAATACGGCACCGACAAACTCGAAGTTCATCGGGACGCGATTCACCCGGGGGAACGCATCCTCGTCGTCGACGACGTCCTGGCCACCGGCGGCACTGCGGCGGCGACCTGTCGTCTTGTCGAAACTCTCGGCGGCGATGTGGTGGGCATCGGCGTCCTTCTCGAACTGAACGCCCTGGGTGGTCGAGCCCGTCTCGGCTCCCATCGGATCGAATCCCTTCTGACGTACTGACCATGTCCACCGTCACCCGACTCATTCCCTGGCGTCGGCAACACGGGCCGATCGACGACCATGTGACACCGATCCTCACGTCGTATCGCCGTCGGCACCCGAAGGAATCCGGCAGTGCGATGGTCAAGGCGTTCGACGTCGCCCGTCTCGCGCACGCCGACCAGACCCGTCGGAGCGGGGAGAGCTACATCAGTCACCCGATCGCCGTGGCCAAGATCGTGGCCGACATCGGCCTCGACGAGACGACGATCGTCGCTGCTCTCCTTCACGACGCCGTCGAAGACACCGAGATCACCATTGCCGACGTCGAGCGAGAGTTCGGAGCCGAAGTCGCAGCGATCGTCGATGGAGTCACCAAACTCGAGCGAATTCAATTCGACTCCAAGGAGGCCCAACAGGCCGCAACCATGCGCAAGATGCTCGTGGCCATGGCCAAGGACCTGCGAGTCCTGATCATCAAGTTGGCCGACCGACTCCACAACATGCGCACCATTGCGGCCATGCCGGTCGACAAGCAGCGCCGTATCGCCAACGAGACACTCGAGATCTACGCGCCCCTTGCTCACCGTCTCGGCATGCAGGGCCTCAAGCAACAGCTCGAGGATCTGTCGTTCGCGTCGCTCTACCCGAAGCGCTACGCCGAACTCGATCATCTCGTGACGAGTCGAAGCCCGGAACGGGACCTCTACCTCGCGCGAGCCATGGCCGACGTGCGATCGAAGCTGGCCGATCTCAACATCTCGGCCGATGTCACCGGCCGCGGCAAACACCTCTGGAGCATCTACGAGAAGATGATCCAGCGCGGTAAGGACTTCGACGAGATCTTCGACCTCGTGGCGGTCAGAGTCGTCGTCGACTCCGTCAAGGACTGTTACGCCGCTCTCGGATGCATCCATGGTCATTGGCGTCCCGTCGTGGGTCGATTCAAGGACTACGTGGCCATGCCGAAGTTCAATCTCTACCAGAGTCTCCACACCACCGTGATCGGACCCGACGGCAAACCGCTCGAGATCCAGATCCGGACTCGTGAGATGCACCAGCGAGCCGAGTGGGGAGTGGCCGCCCATTGGGCGTACAAGGCGGGGGGCGAGACACCGGACATCGACTGGCTGAACCGAATCATCGACTGGCAGAGCGATGTGGCCGATCCGACTCAGTTCATGGAAAACCTGAAGACCGACCTCGATCAGGACGAGATCTTCGTTTTCACTCCGAAGGGCCGAGTCATCGCCCTTCCCCCCGAGTCCTGTCCCGTCGATTTCGCTTACTCGGTCCACACCGAGATCGGTAACGCCTGCATCGGTGCTCGCGTCAACGGCCGTCTCGTTCCTCTCGACCATCGCCTGCGGTCCGGCGACACCTGCGAGATCTTCACGTCCAAGGTCGACACCGCGAGCCCGTCGAAGGAGTGGGTCGATTTCGTGGCGACACCACGCGCCCGCAACAAGATCAAACAGTGGTTCTCGCGAGAGCGGCAAGAGGACGCGATCGAGAACGGCCGCGAGGAGTTGACCCGCGAGCTACGAACCAACCGCCTTCCCGCCAACCAGGTGCTCGCCAGTCGGCACGTGGTCGACGAAGCGTTGGCGAGTGGTCTGGTCGACGCCGAAGCGTTGTTCGCCGCCATCGGAGAAGGTCATCTCGGAGCGAGCACCATCGCCCAGAAGATCGCCGTTCGCTTCCGGACCGATCCGGATTCCGCCATGACGATGTCCGTCCTGCATCCGAACGAGCTCCACCGTTCCGGTTCTCGCAACGGCGTCCATGTCGAAGGTTTCGACGACACGGTGGTTCGACTCTCCAAGTGTTGCACCCCGGTACCCGGAGACGAGATCATCGGCTTTCTCACACGGGGTCGTGGTGTCAGTGTTCACCGATCCGACTGTTCGAATGCCGAATCATTGGCCGCTGATCAAGCGGCCCGAATCGTCGACGTCGAATGGGACGGATCTTCGGCCGAAACGGTCTTTCGTGCCGCGGTCGAAGTCATGGCCCTCGATCGCTCGCGACTCTTGCGCGATGTCGCCAACGCCCTCTCGGAACAACACGTGAACATCGTCGCCTGCAGTACACACACCGGAAACGATCGAATCGCCAAGATGCGGTTCGAGTTCGAGCTGGCCGACGCCGGCCATCTCGAGAGTGTTATCCGAACCATCAAGCGGATCGATGGCGTCTACGACGCCTCCCGAATCCTGAATTGACCCGAATCCCAGCCGAACCAGCGACCGACCGAACCGAGTCACTCGGGTAGCCTTGCCCATCGTGCCGGAGTTCCAGACCAGCCCAGGTATGCGCGACGTGATGGCGCCCGAGTCGGGCCGTTGGCGCCGATTCGTTCAGGTCTTCGCCGAGACCGTCGAAGCGGCTGGTTACGGCCAGATCATTCCGCCACTTCTCGAGGACATCGGTGTCTTCACGCGGGTCGGAGAGGCGACCGACGTGGTCACCAAGGAGATGTACGACTTCGTCGACAAGGGAGAGCGCCACGTCGCCCTCCGTCCCGAACAGACCGCCAGTGTCTGCCGAGCCTTCGTCCAACACCGGCCGACTCTGCCCTGGAAGACCTGGTACACCGGGCCCAATTTCCGCTACGAGAAGCCGCAGCGGGGCCGTTACCGGCAATTCGATCAAGTCGGAATCGAGGTGCTCGGCGTCAACGATCCCGATCTCGACGTCGAAGTGATCGCCTTGGGTTGGGAATTCTTCGTGGCTCTCGGCCTGAAACGTGTCGAGGTGAAACTGAACAGCCTTGGTGAACCGGCCGATCGACTTCGCTACACCGAGGCTCTGGCTCTTCATTTCGAAGCCCATCGGACCGAGCTGTCCGACGAGGCACGCAACACTCTCTCCCGAAACCCTCTACGTGTCCTCGACTCGAAGCGAACCGAAGACGGACCGATCATTGCCGCCGCTCCACGTATCGACGACTTCTACAGTGATGTCGCCGCTTCACACTTCGAACGAGTGCAGGCCGGCCTCGACGCTCTCGGTGTTCCGTTCGTTCGCGACGAACGTCTCGTCCGTGGTCTCGACTACTACCGACACACCACCTTCGAATACGCCGGTGGAACTCTCGATTCGGCTCAGAACGCTCTCGGCGGCGGCGGGCGCTACGACGGACTCGTCGAGGACCTGGGTGGACCGCCCACACCCGGAATCGGCTTCGCGCTCGGACTGGATCGAACCTTGATCGCCTGCGACGACGAACAAGTGTTCTCGGCCGTTCCCACTCAACTCGATGCCTTCGTTGTCGACACCACCGGGGGACGCGAGGCCTTGATGATCACCGACTCACTCCGACGTTCGGGGCTCTCGGCCGATCGTGCCTTCGAAGGTCGCAGTATGAAGAGCCAGATGAAAGCCGCCGACCGAAGCGGCGCCCGTTTCGCCGTCATCGTCGGTGCCGATGAGATCGCGAACGCCGTCGTCCTCGTTCGCGATCTTCGTCACGACTCCGAGCAAGTCCTCGTTCCCCGTCCCGATGTCGATCGTCACCTTCTCGATCGACTTTCCTCCCCTCGATCAAAGGATCAACCATGAGTGTCGACCCGTCCCGCACCTCCCTACGCACGATGATGTGCGGTGAAGTGCGTCCGTCTCATGTCGGCCAGACCGTTTCGTTGTGCGGCTGGGTGGCCAAACGCCGAGAGCACGGCGACAAGCTCGCCTTCGTCGACGTCCGAGACCACAGCGGCGTCATACAGTGCGTGATCGACGATGGAGTCGACGTCCGCAGTGAGTACGTCGTCCGGGTCACCGGCGTGGTTCGGGCCCGCCCCGAGGGAACCGTCAACGACAACCTGGCGACCGGACAAGTGGAAGTCGGGGAGTGCCGGGTCGAAGTACTGCGGTCCGCCGAGACGCCGCCGTTTCCGATCGATGCCCGAGCCGACGACGTCGACGAGAACGTTCGCCTTCAGTATCGCTATCTCGACCTTCGTCGTGAGCGTATGCAGAAGAACCTTCGCGTCCGGGCAGCGGTCAATTCGGCAGTGCGACGGAGCATGGAAGCCCAGGGGTTCGTCGAAGTCGAGACACCGATGCTCGTTCCGTCCACACCGGAAGGAGCGCGCGAATTCCTGGTTCCGTCTCGTAAGGAGCCCGGCTCCTTCTACGCCCTCCCACAGAGTCCTCAGCTCTTCAAGCAACTCCTCATGGTCGCCGGTGTCGATCGCTACTACCAGATCGCCCGTTGTCTGCGTGACGAGGACCTTCGTGCCGATCGCCAGTACGAATTCATGCAACTCGATGCCGAGATGAGTTTCGTCACTCAAGACGACGTCTTGGAGGCCATCGGTTCGGCAGTCATCGCCGCCGCCGAGGCCGTCACCGGCGTCCGTCCCGAAGCCATCGAGCGCATCACGTGGCGGGAGGCCATGGACCGTTTCGGAGTCGACAAGCCCGACCTGCGCTTCGGTATGGAACTCGTCGAACTCACGAACGTGTTCGTGTCGACCGAGTTCAAGGCCTTCCAGGGCGTCTCATCCATCAAGGGCATCAACGTGCCGGGGCGCGCCGAAGAGTTCGGCCGGAACAAACTCGATGGTCTCACCGATCGAGCCAAGAAACTCGGGGCGAAGGGTCTCGTGTGGTTGAAGGTGGGTGCCGACGGCTCACTCGAGAGCCCGGTGGCCAAATTCCTCTCACCTGACGAATCGGCCGCCCTCGTCGCCGCTCTTTCCGCCCGACCCGGTGACCTCCTTTTGGTCGTGGCCGACGAGTGGATGACCACGTGCGAAGTTCTCGGTCAGCTCCGCAACGATCTCGGTCGTCCGCCCGTCCACGAAGGGCCGTACCGTTACGTGTGGGTCGTTGAGTTTCCGCTGTTCGTCGGGGTCGACAAGGAGTCGGGTCGACCCAAGCCCGGTCATCATCCCTTCTGCATGCCGCACCCCGATGATCTCGATCGTCTCTCGACCGATCCACTGTCGGTGCGCGCTCTTGCCTACGACCTCGTGCTGAACGGTTGGGAACTCGGCTCCGGATCGATTCGAATCCATGAACCCGAACTCCAACGTCAGGTGTTCACGGCTCTCGGCATCAGCGAGGAGGAAGCCAACCGCAAATTCGGTTTCTTCCTCAAACCCTTCACGTACGGTGCGCCTCCGCACGGCGGTTTCGCATTCGGTCTCGATCGCCTGGTCGCCATCTTGGCCGGCGAGGACAACATCCGCGAGGTGATCGCTTTTCCGAAGACGCAGAGCGGTCAGGATCCCATGACCGACGCTCCCAACCCGGCCGAGCCTCGGCAACTCGAAGAACTCGGCATCCGCGTCCTCCCACCGGTGGTCGCAGGCTGATCGATGGCCACCCAGTCGTTCCGAGCCGGTGTCGTGATGATCGTGCGACGCGAGGACGGACGAGTGCTGGCCGGTGAACGCGTCGATACCCCCGGTTCGTGGCAACTACCACAGGGTGGTCTCGACGCAGGCGAAAGTCCTCTCGACGCCGCGTGGCGCGAGCTCGAGGAAGAAACCGGCCTCTCATCGACGGCGGTGCGACTGGTCAGCGAATTGCCGGAGTGGATCGCTTACGAATGGCCCGACGGACTCGATGTCGCCAAGTTCGGGAAGGCGGTGCGAGGACAGGTCCAGAGGTGGTTCCTCTTCGGCGTCGTCGACGACGCCTTCGTGCCGACCGTCGACGGTCGCGAGTTCCGTGATTGGACCTGGATGGATCCCCATCAACTGATCGAGACCGTCATCTCCTGGCGGCGAGAGGCGTACCAGCGCGCCTTTTCGCGACTTCTGCCGTGACCGACGCCCCCGACCTCTTCACGGCAGCCGCCGAGGAGAGGCTTCGTGAGCGCGCGCCGTTGGCCGCCCGACTCCGACCTCGATCACTCGACGACGTCGTCGGCCAGGAGCATCTGGTCGGCCCCGGCCGACCGCTGCGCGTGCTCGTCGAATCCGATCGTCTCTCGAGCACCATTTTCTGGGGACCCCCCGGAACCGGCAAGACCACCCTTGCTCTCGCCGTGGCCGGCACCACCGAGAGGGCCTTCGAACAACTATCGGCCGTCACCGCTGGAGTTCGCGATGTTCGTGAGGTCGTCGACCGAGCCGTCGAACGTCGGGGCCTTCACGACCGAGGAACGATTCTGTTTCTCGATGAGATCCATCGCTTCTCGCGGTCGCAACAGGACGCACTTCTTCCCGCAGTCGAGAACGGCACACTCACGCTCATCGGGGCGACGACAGAGAATCCGTACTTCGAAGTCAACGCCCCGCTACGGTCACGGAGCACTCTCTTTCGACTCGAGCCACTCGCTGAGGCAGCGCTCGAACGGCTCGTCGACCGAGGCGTCGATGCTCTCGCCACCACGATCGACAAGGATGCCAAGCGGCTTCTGGTCGAACGTTCGGCCGGTGACGGGCGTCGAATCCTCACCTCCCTCGACGTGGCCTCGGTTCTGGCCCATCCGGGTGTCATCCGAATCGAACACGTCGAGAGCGCCCTCGGGACCTCGGCCCTTCGTTACGGACGCGACGACCACTACGACGTGGTGAGTGCCTTCATCAAGAGCATGCGAGGCTCCGATCCGCAGGCCACGGTCCATTATCTGGCTCGAATGCTCGAAGCTGGTGAGGATCCTCGATTCGTGGCCCGTCGCATGATCATCTTCGCGTCCGAAGACGTCGGCCTGGCCGATCCGACGGCTCTCGGGGTCGCCGTATCGGCCGCCCACGCTCTCGAGCACGTCGGACTTCCCGAGGCCGAACTCAATCTGGCTCAGGCGGCTCTGCACCTCGCACTCGCCCCGAAGAGCAATTCCACGGCCACCGCCATCTGGAGTGCCCGGGCCGACGTACGCAACGGAGTGTCGGGGGAGGTTCCGGCGCACCTCCGGGATGCCCACTACCAGGGAGCCGCCTCACTCGGCCACGGCACCGGCTACCTCTATCCTCACGACCATCCCGGCGCCTGGGTCGACCAACAACACCTACCCGACGCGCTGGTCGGACGTGTGTGGTTCGAGCCCTCCCCACGAGACACAATAGGGAGACGAAGCAGCCAGTCGCCCGACGACGACACCAGCGAAAGGAGCGAATCATGAGTGCCACCGAATTCGCTCTGCTGCTGGGTGTTCTCCTGTGCGTCGTGGCCTTCGCCGCCCTCGTCGTCGTGCTGTACCGAGTGTTGCAGACATTGAAGGAACTACGTCGCGAACTCCGCGTCTGGAGCGAACGGACCGAGCTCCTGTTGGCCGACATGAAAGAGTCGACCCTCGACGCGCGTGATGCAGTGGAGGACGCTCGACGAGACCTCGACCGTTTCGATCGTGTGCTCGGTTCGGCCGAAGCCATCAGTGGAGCAGTGTCCGGAACCGGCCGTGTCACTCGCACCGCCCTGTCAGCGCCGGTGATCAAGACGGCAGCGATCGCCACCGGTACCTCTCGCGCCGTTCGTCGACTCAGTCGACGTGAGCGGCGGGCCCGACGGGAAGCCCAGGGTAACGTCACTCCGATGCGACGGAGGAAGTCGTCATGATCAAACGTTTCGTCTGGTTCGTCACCGGAGGTATCACCGGTGCTCTCGCCGTGACCGCCACCCGTCGGCGGGTGAAGAAGCAGGTCGCACGAGTGACCGAGCTCGCTCCGGTCAAGGTCGTACGAGGAGCGAGCGATTCGGTTCGCCGAACGGTCAACGACGTCGGTGACGCACTGCGCGACGGTCGTGACGCCATGCGAACCAAGGAGGCCGAACTGAAGGCTCGGCTCGATGGCCGCGCCGAGAGTCTCGACTCGTCGGTCGGACGTGACGATGCCGTTCTCGTCGACGGCGAACCGGTTGAACCAGGTCGAGTCGTCGTCCTTCGACAGATCGATCCCGGATTCGTCGACGATTCGTCCTCGGGGTCGACACATCGTCGTCGATCTCGCCGATGATCGATGCCTTCTTGACTCGACTCCGCCGTGAGCTCGGACCCGACAACGTCAAGGACGGCCGAGTCGACATCGCTCTTTACTCCCATGACGCCTCCAACATGGTCGGAGCGGCAGGGGTGGTCTGTTTTCCCGAGTCGACATCCGATGTGGTCTCGGTACTGCGAGCGTGTCACGAGCACCACCGTCCGTTCGTCGTGCGAGGAGCGGGAACCGGTCTGGCCGGAGGTGCGACACCTCTCGACGACGCTTGTGTGATCAGCACCATCCGCATGAACAGCGTGGACACGGTCGACGTCGTGAACCGTACGGCGTGGGTCGGCCCCGGCATGTTGAACCTCGACCTGAGTCGTACTGTGTCCGATCTCGATCCCGTCTTCGGACTTCATTTCGCCCCTGACCCGAGTAGCCAGCAGAGTTGCACGATCGGAGGCAACGTCGCCAACAACTCCGGCGGTCCGCACTGTCTCGCCGAAGGTGTGACCTCGAGCCATGTCCTCGCGCTCGAGATCGTTCTCTCGGACGGTTCGGTTCACGTGGTCGGAGGCGAGGAGCCCGAGCCACCGGGACTCGACCTGCGCGGGGCGGTGGTCGGCAGCGAGGGAATGTTCGGAGTGGTGACGAGGGTCTGCGTACGCCTGACACCCGACCCTCCGCACGTCCGCACGATGCTCTTCGACTACGTCGATGTCGCCAAGGGAGCCGAAACCGTCAGTGCCGTGATCGCCGCCGGAATGGTCCCCGATGCACTCGAGATGATGGATCAACTCTGTATTCGTGCGGTCGAGGACTACGTGCACGCGGGTCTACCCACCGACGCCGGAGCAGTACTCCTCGTCGAGGTGAGCGGCCTGCGACATCAGGTCGAACACGACACCGAACGAATCGTCGCCATCGCCCGAGCGAACGGCTGCCGATCGGTGCGACATGCCCACTCCGAGGAAGAGCGAGCCCTTCTCTGGAAAGGTCGCAAGACGGCTTTCGGGGCCGTGGCTCGCATCAAGCCCAACTACTACCTGCACGACACCGTCGTTCCACGTCGTCACCTACCCGACGTCCTGCAAGAGATCTACCGAATCGTTGCCGATCTCGATCTGCTCGTCCTCAACGTCTTCCATGCCGGTGACGGAAATCTTCACCCCCTCATCGTCTTCGACAAGCGTGAACCCGGAGTACTCGAGAGGGTGCACGAAGCGGGTCGCCGCATCGTCGAAACGAGTGTCGCTGCGGGCGGTGTGCTGTCGGGAGAACACGGCATCGGACTCGAGAAGCGCGACTACATGCCCCTCATGTTCGACGACGACGATCTGGCGGCCCAGGCCGGACTTCGCCGAGCGTTCGATCCCTTCGGTCTGGCCAATCCCGCCAAGGTTCTTCCGTCACCGAGCGGATGTGGTGATGCGGCGACGATCGACGATGGCGTCTGGATCTGAGCCGACATGACAGACGTTCCCGATCATCTCGTCTCCCTGTCCGAACGTCTTCGTGATGCAGCGGCAGCCCGCGAGACGACCGCTGTCATCGGTCTCGGAACTCGTCCACTTCTCGAGAACGAATCCACCACGGACGTCGCGCGCCACTTCGTTTCGGCACCGAGCGGTGTCCTCGACTTCCAGCCCGACGAGATGATCGTTCGATGCGGGGCCGGAACACCCCTCGACGAGCTTCGCGCCGTCCTTCGTTCCGCCGGTCAAGACGTCAACATCGGGGGGAGTGGGACGATCGGTGGGGCTCTGGCCCGAGGGTGGTCGGATGTGCACCGTCTCGGGCGGGGACCCATTCGCGATGTCCTGCTCGAGACCCTTCTCGTCGATCATCGAGGTACGACGATCCGGGTGGGTGGTCCGACCGTGAAGAACGTGACCGGCTTCGATCTGGCGAGGGTTCTCGTCGGATCACTCGGAACTCTCGGAGTTCTCGGCGAGGTCACCGTCCGAACCCGTCCGCTTCCTCTCGAATCACGATGGTCGGTCATCGACGGCGTCGACCGTCGACGCCTCGACGAGGTGAGGCGCCATCTCTACCGACCGACCAGTCTCCTGTGGGACGGCGGCCGATTGTGGATCCATCTGGACGGTCATCCGCAGGACATCGACGAACAGTTGCAACGATGGGGTGCTCGATCCGACAGTCCGCCCGCTCTTGCTCCTCATCGCTGGTCGTTGCCTCCCGACGACGCTCTCGAAGTCGTCGGCGAGGAAGGTGATGTCGTCGAGGTCGGTGTGGGACTCGTGCACCGACGTCGACCGGCACCGAGTCGTCGTGTGACGGCACCCGAAGTTCATCGACGTCTCGAAACCGAATTCGACCCTCATCGACTCCTGAACCCTCAGGTCAAACGATTCAGCGAACGCTGAAACCGTCGGCGGATCGAGGTCAGGGGGCCAGGGCGAGCCACTCGGACGATACGGAGTCGTCCCCGATGATGTCGAGGTCTCCGTCGACACGGCCCCAAACCGCCAGTAACAGAGATTGAGCCGCGCCACGCCAGGCAACTGCTCCTTTGGCGTGCTCGCGCGTCACCTGGATCGTGGAGTCGCCGGGAACGGCCAACCATTCTCCGGAACCGTCGGTGCAGTGGAGATGAAGGGATCCCGAGGGAATCGCCTTCGAGCCGATCACACGGGGCACCATCACGTCGAAGTACTCGTCGATTCCATCGACGCACACGTCACGATCGATCCGCGTCGGCAGACCGAGCGCACGCTGGACATCGGCCAGATGAACGGCCGTTTCGTGCACCATGCGGCGCCGGTAGAACGCTCCGGTTCGATCGCTCGACCACGTCCAGACCGCAGTTGCGGGATCAAGATCGCGTAGCGCGTCCTCGACCGCTCGTCGTCGTTCGACGAACCATTCGAGAGCTTGATCGTTCGTCGCGTCATCGGCCAACAAGACGTCGGGGGAGGGTCGAACCGGTTCGGTGGCCCGAGCCACCACGACGGCCGTGACAGCGGCGTAGACACGGCCGGTGTGCACCAGCAGGTCTCTCGTCGTCCAACCCGGACAGTCCGGAACCGCTGCCGAGAGATCGGAGTCGAACGATGCGATCAATTCGTCGGCGACACGGGCGAACGATCCGACGGGATCCGACAATGTTTCCGACCCGGGCCGGCGATCGGTTTCACTCATGTCCGAAGTGTAGGACGAGCCAGGCGACGGGGAGCGGGACGAGGCGAGTACCTTGGAGGAGTGCCTCGACTCGACGTGAGCGACCACGCATTGGCCAGTTGTGTGGGATGCGGTTTGTGCCTGCCGCATTGTCCGACATTTCGCGTGACCGGCGAGGAGAGCAAGTCCCCACGGGGCCGTATCGAGATCATGCGCGGGTTGCACGACGATCGTCTCGACTTCGACGACGAGGTGGTCGAAGCCCTCGATACCTGTGTGCAATGTCGGGGCTGTGAGCCGGCGTGCCCGAGCGGAGTCCCGTATTCCGAACTGCTGGAAGCGACCAACCGACGACGTCGCACCGAACGGCCCGTTCCGTGGTGGTTACGCCTCGGCCTGCGCCTGTTGACCCGCCGTCGTCTCCTGGCCGCCGCTACTCGAGTGGCCGCCGTTCCGGGGCTCTCGCACATCACGACCCGACGAATCGGCCCGGTGCCGAGTCGTCTCGGTCGCCGTCTTCGCTCGACGTCGTCGGAACCCGATGTCTGGATCTTCACCGGCTGCGTCATGGACACCTGGTTCCGACCCGTTCATCGCGCCCTCGCCGACCTGATCGAATCTCTCGGACTCGGCTTCGGAGTTGCGACCGCTGGTCATTGCTGCGGAGCACTCCATGCGCACACCGGTTGGCATGAGGGAGCGGTCCAACGAGCCGTCCACACCATGGCGTCGTTTCCGGGTGACCGCCCCGTGATCGTCGATTCGGCCGGTTGCGGAGCGGCGCTGAAGGAGTACGGGAACCTGATCGGAACCGACGAGGCCCGACGATTCGCGGCCCGTGTCGTCGACGTGCACGAATGGCTCGAGGATCACCTCGACGCACTCGACCTCGATCGAACGAGAACTCGACGAGTGATTCTCCAGGACCCCTGCCATCTTCGGCACGTCCAGCGAGTCCATCAGTCGGTGCGTCGGTGTCTCGAACACGTGGTCGAGATCGTCGAGATCGACGATGATGGACTGTGCTGTGGTGCCGGTGGTGCTTACTCGCTTCTGCAACCCGATCTGGCCGGCGAGATCCGTCAGCGGAAACTGGAGATGATCGGTCGCGTCGACCCGGATCACTCTCTCGTGGTCGCCTCGGCCAACCCCGGCTGTGCACAACACTTGGCCGCGGCCGGCCTCTCGGTCGTGCATCCGATCCAGCTGCTGGCTGCGGCCCGACGACAGGAGAACCGATGAACGACTCGACACGTGAACGACTCGCCGAGATCGCGTCCGACATCGATCGACTCAGCGAAACACTCGACGAGATCTCGTTCGACGTCCTCCGGGAAGCTCAACGGAACGGAGAAGCTCGTCCGGCGGTCGACAAAGCCATCACCCAGGCTCGACGGGCTCTCGAGAAAGCGAGTCGACTACTCGCCGGCGGTCCACAACCGGACTGATCAGATCGACCAGGACTCGGCCTTGCGTCGCAAGGCGTCGAGTAGGTCGTCGTGGCTGGCGACGAACGATGCGAGACCCTCGCTCTCGAGTTTGAGTGCCACGTCATCGACGTCGACACCGACCTCACGGAGACCCGTCCAGACTCGATGAGCCAGCGCGACATCACTGTCGACAGTTCGCGTCGGTGTCCCGTGGTCGGCGAAGGCCTCGAGGGTCGCGTCGGGCAAGGTGTTCACGGTGTCGGGGCCGATGAGACGGTCGACGTACAAGGTGTCGGGATACGACGGATTCTTGGTGCTCGTCGACGCCCACAGTGGGCGTTGTACTGCGGCTCCTGCATCGGCCAATCGCTGCCAGCGATCACCGGCGAAAGTTCGGCGAAAGGCGTCGTAGGCCAGCTGCGCCTGAGCCACGGCCGAACGACCTTGGAGGTCGAGGGCTTCCGGTGTTCCGATCGCCACCAGACGGGCGTCGATCTCGGTGTCGACACGGCTCACGAAGAAAGATGCCACGCTGGCGATGGAGTCGATGGGAGATCCGGCGGCCAACCGATCCTCGAGTCCGGAGATGTAGGACTCCATCACGGCCTGATAACGATCGAGTCCGAAGATCAGAGTGACGTTCACGTTCACCCCGCGGGCGATGGCCGCTCGAACGGCCGGTAGTCCAGCCTTCGTTCCGGGAATCTTGACCATCAAGTTGGAGCGCCCGACGTCGTTCCAGATTCGTTCGGCGCTCGCCAACGTGGCGTCGGCATCTCCCGAGAGATGCGGGTCGACCTCGAGGCTCACGTAACCATCGAGTCCTCGGCTCGCCACATGAAGAGGTTCGAACACGTCGAGCGCGCCGAGAATGTCGGTGAGGACGAGACGCCAGTAACACTCGTCGATCGACGACCCGACGCGCAGCAGTTCGCGCAGTTGTGAGTCGTAGGAGTCCGAGCCCTGGATGGCCTTCTGGAAGATCGTCGGGTTGGACGTGAGCCCACGGACTCCGGAATCTCGGAGGCGGGCGAGTTCTCCCGACTCCAGGAGGTCTCGCTTCAGGTTGTCGAGCCACGGACTCTGGCCACATTCGTCGAAGAGCTGTGTCAGTCGTCGGGACACGACGTCAGCCACCGATCAGCTCACGTGCGGCCGCCACCACGGCATCCGAGGTCATTCCCAACTCTCGCAAGGCGACGCCACCCGGCGCGCTGGCCCCGAAACGATCGATTCCGAGAGTGACATCGGCGTATTTGGCCCAACCGAGAGTCGAACCGGCCTCGATCGACACCGTGGGGACACTCGGCGGAAGGACGAGTTCGGCCCCTGCCCGGTCACGGTGGCGGAATGCTTCGAACCGGTCCCAGGAGGGCATCGATACCACCCGACACGAGATTCCCTCATTGGCCAGCAGTTCAGCGGCTTCGAGGGCCACGGCCACTTCACTTCCCGTTGCCACGACGACGACATCGTGGCCGTCGCGCACGATTCCGGCACCCCGATCGACCGCCGTACCGTCGCTCACGACCGGGAGGTTCTGGCGACTGAGAACGAGAGCGGTCGGCCCGTCATGGAGAACTGCGGCCCGCACGGCGGCCGCGGTCTCGTTCGCATCGGCCGGACGGATCACCTGGAGGTCGGGGATCGCCCGCAGTGCCGCGAGATGCTCGATGGGCTGGTGAGTCGGGCCGTCCTCACCGACCCCGACCGAATCGTGACTGAACACGAAGATGCATCTGACTCCCGAGAGAGCCGCCAAGCGAACCGGAGGCTTCATGTAATCGAAGAAGACGAAGAACGTCCCACCAACGGGAAGCACACCACCATGTGAGGCCAGGCCGACCATGATCGAGCCCATCGCGTGCTCGCGAACGCCGTAGTACAGCTGTCGACCCTCGGGGGTTTCGGCCGACATACCGTCCTGACCGGTCAACTTCGCGCCGGTGTTTCCGGTGAGGTCGGCGGCTCCGGCGACCAGTTCGGGACACACCTCGAGCAGGGAATCGAACACCTTCTGGACCGCCACACGTGTGGCCACCTGTTCACCCGCGTCGAACGACGGAAGCTGAGCGTTCGCCACTGCGTCTCGGGAATCGAGCAGGCGATCGAACAGAGCCTTTCGTTCGGAGCGTTCGTAGCGAGACTGCCAAGCGGAACGACGAGCGGATCCGGATCGAGCCTGCGAACGACACGCGTCGACCACGTCGTTCGGTGCCCAGAACGGTTCGTCGGGAATCCCCATGGTCGCCTTGGTGCGCGCGACGTGATCGGCAGTGAACGGATTGCCGTGCGCCTCGTGTCGGTCGGTCCAGTCAGGGGAGGGGCTACCGACCCGAGTCCGCAAGATCAAGAGCTTCGGACGATCGTCGGCGGCGTCACGAGCGGTGACGAGAGCCGATTCGAGAGCATCGAGATCGTCGGCGATCTCGCCGAGGCGCGTGACCGACCAGCCATACGACGCGAAGCGAGCCGCCACGTCGTCGGAACACGTGAGATCGGTGCGACCGTCGATGGTGATGTGGTTGTCGTCGAAGATCACCACCAGACGGCCGAGCCGCTGGTGGCCGGCGAGCGACGCCGCTTCATGACTGACACCTTCCATCAGACACCCGTCACCGGCGATCACCCACGTGTGGTGGTCGACGAGTTCGGCCCCGAGGCGAGCGCGCAAATGACGTTCGGCCAATGCGAGTCCGACGGCGTTGGCCAACCCTTGACCGAGTGGGCCCGTCGTCACTTCGACTCCGGGCGTGTGACCTCGTTCGGGGTGACCAGGTGTCCGGGAGCCCCACTGGCGGAACGATCGGAGGTCGTCCATTTCGACGCCCGAACCCTGCAGGAAAAGAAGCGCGTACTGGAGGATCGAGGCATGCCCGGCCGACAGAACGAATCGGTCGCGGTCGAACCATTCGGGATCGGCCGGATCGGCCTTCAGGACACGCGAGAACAGAACGTGGCCAAGTGGAGCGAGCGCCATCGCCGTTCCCTGGTGGCCGCTCTTGGCCGCGAGGGGAGCATCCATGGCCAGACCACGAATGAGCGAGACGGCGGCCCGATCGATCTCCGGGGAGAGGCGGGGCAGGTCGGTCACGATTTCGACTGTACTTCGTCGGCCGCGGCCGAACCGTTTCACGCCGGTGGCAAAAGAGTGAACGGGACGATGGTCCACGGACCGCGGTCGACCCGGCAATGGGCGTACACGGTTCCGTACTCGTCGAACGACAGTTCACCCTTGACCAGTCGATAGGTGAACTTCCCCGGTTCGACCGTGAAGGGACTCACGTTTCGCGCCACCTGCTCGCTTTCTTCGTCGAGTCCTCGTCGGAACACCACTTCGAAAACTCCGGAACCAGCATCGTCGGGCGGACAGTGAACGAGAGCGACGAGATGTGGGTCGATCGTGACGGGCGCCGGGCTCGGAGCAGCCATGGAGAACATGGCGCCGGTGATGTCGAGTCGGGTGCTCGGCCCCGGCGCTTGACGCAATTGGAAGTTCTCGACGAAGAGCGCGGAAACGATCTGCATGTGGGTGCCGATCAGACTCGGGACGTTCGACCGACCAGCCGGACCCGAGCCAGGCGGAACCACGCGAGAAGGCGAATCGCCCACCAACCGAAGTCGATCTCGAACCACCGGTGCGAGAGTCGCGCCGACGTCGGTGCGGCATGGTGATTGTTGTGCAGACCTTCACCAGCGGTCAGGAATGCCAGCCACTGCAGGTTGCCGGCACCGTTCGGATAGGGGCGACGGCCGAAGTGATGTCCCATACCGTTCACCGCGGCCGAGGTGGCGAGATACAGACTGGTGTGAATCACCGCCGCTGCCAGGCCAGCCCAGGGTCCGATCGTCGCGATCAACAGGGCGACGCCGATGGCCAGACCCACGAGGGATCGATCGAAGAACCAACGGTCCCAGCGATCGGCCGGGAGATCCCGCGCGTACTTCGCGACGAGACCCGGTTCACGAGCGGCTCGTCGGTACAACGCGACGTTGGTCCACTGGACCCGCCACCATCCGAGCAGGACGGGGGAGTGAGGATCACCGTCGACATCGGTGTAAGCGTGATGCTTCCGGTGCACGGCGACCCATTGCCGAGGACGAATTCCCGTCGCGATCCACACCAGCGCACGGCACACGCCACGAACGGGACTCGCGAGAACGAGCGCGCGGTGCGAGAGACTCCGGTGCAGGTACACGGTCGTGATCAGATTCGCCAGCATCGTGGTCGCGAAACCGGCGACGACTGCAGTGATGATCGACACCATGATCGAAAACTAGCACCGTGGTCCGAATCGCCGAATGTGCGAGAGTACGCCATGGACCCCACGCAGGAAACCGATCGTTCTCGACTGTTCGCTCCCGTCGATGCCACCACACGCGAGCGATGGATGAAGTTCGGCAAATGGGATCGGGTCTACTTCCCACAGCTCGTCGGAATCGTCGTCGACGAGGTTCGACAGGACTACTGCCGCATGTCGATGCCGTTCCGGCCCGAACTCGAACAACCGATGGGCATCGTGCACGGTGGGGCCATTGCGACTCTGCTCGACGTGGTCGTGGTTCCGGCGATCGGAACCGGCCTCGAACCCGAAGCCGGATACTCCACGGTCGACATGCACGTTCGATATCTCTCTGCGCTCGTCGGAGAGACAGCCATCGCCGAGGGTTGGGTCGTCAAACGGGGACGATCACTGGTGTTCTGCGAGGCCGAAATCGTCGGAGCGAGCACGGGGAAGACGATCGCCAGCGCATCGCTGACCTACTTCCTCGTTCGATCACGAAGCGGTTCGTGACACCCTCAGTTCAGTCCGAGAACCCGTAGAGCGTTCTCGCGCAGGAACTTCGGCCAGACGTCGTCCTTGAAGGGCACGTGAGGCAGGTCGCCGAAGATGCGTTCGTAGGTCAGGCCCATCGGCCAGTAACCGGCGTAGATGATGCGGTCGGCACCACGTGAATTCGCGTAGTCGATGATCCGCGGGTCGTAGTGCTTCGGAGCGAAGGCCGAAGTCGAATAGTGCAAGTTCGGCCACTTGAGCATCAACTTGACGGCCAGTTCGGTCCAGGGTTGACATCCGTGACGAGTGACGATGGTGAGCTCGGGAAAGTCGTAGCACACGATGTCGAGCATCTCGACGTGCTGACACATGCTCGGCACGCGAGGGCCCGGGATGCCGGCACAGATGAAGATCGGAACACCGAGCTCGGCGCACACCGAATAGATCGGGTACCACCTGGCGTGATCGATCGGCACCTGAGGGGTACAACCGGCCGGAAAGGTCCCGACCGCACGAAGGCCCACCTCTTCATGGAGTCGCCGAATCTTTCGGACCTCATCGACGCCGTTGTTGGCGTCGGCACTGCACGAAGCGATGAATCGATCAGGAAACTCACGAATCGCTCGTGATCCGGGTTCACCCTCCACTCCGATCATCGATCGTTCGATTCCGAAGTGATCCATGGTCGACAGGGCGACTTCGACCGGGTCGAGATCCTGTTCGAGCGCTCCGGGAACGTTGTGTTTGAACAAGTACTCGACGGGGAACATCGTTTCCTTGCTCGACGGCTCCTTGATGTTGCCGCGGAAGAACTCGTACAGCCGTCGTGGGTCCGGATCGGGAAAGCCCATCATCGTCTCGATGATGCCAATTGACGAGAAATCCCGGTTCGACGAGTCGTCTCGTGTCACGAAGTGGCCCCCAGGAAAGCGAAACCGTTGTCGCGCATGACCATCTTGATCTCATGGTCGGCGAATCCGACCAGATCGTTCTTGAACGACGTCGGAACGGCGAGGCCCTCGGCATGAGGGAAGTCACTACCGAAGAGGAGTCGCTCGACGCCGATGGTGTCGGCCAAGAGGCGTAGATCGTCCTCGTAGAAGGGAGCAACCCACACCTGCTCACGGAACTGTTCGACCGGATCCTTGGCGAACTGGAAGGGCTGGGCCGAATACGCCTTCTTGAACTTCTTCACGAGATTCGGCACCCAGTCGGCTCCGGCCTCGATCGACGCCAGACGGAGTTTCGGGTGGCGGGACAGCACGCCATGGGTGACCAGCACTGCGAACATGTCGAAAGGTGCTCGGTCACTCGTCATGAGTCGCATCGGCGACTGACGGAAGGCTTCGAACTCACCCGTCGGCTCCCAGTCGTCGATGTATCTCCCGTATCCGGCGTCCCCGGAGTGGAACGCAACCGAAACACCGGCCTCGGCGAGGCGGGCCCAGTACGGATCGAAGATCGGATCACCGGGAGACCGGGTCGCACCACTGGCAACCGGCGCCGGCGACGTGCGCATCACGACGACTCGTGCGCCGTGGGCGATGGCCCAGTCGGCTTCGTCGATCGCCCACTGCGGATCGGCGAGCGTGATGTACGGCGCCGCGAAGATGCGATCTTGGTAGTGCACACCCCAGTCTTCGTCGACCCAGCGATTGAAGGCTCGGAACGCTGCACACAGCGCTGGGACGTCGTGTTTCAAAGACTCTTCCATCCCGACGGCGAGCGTGGGAAAGAACATGGCGGCCTCGACACCTTGTTCGTCCATGATGGCGAGACGGGCATCGCGGTTCCGGTAGGCCGGGCTGATCGGATCGAGTTCTCCGAAGAGTTTGCGCATGTCTTCACCCGAAACGCGACCGCGGAAGTAGTCGTCGAGGGCACCGGGCTTCGACACCGGATCGAAGGTCGGATTGGGAATGAAGCGATTGACGCGACCTCCGACGAGCAGGCGACGCTTGCCCTTGATCTCGGCCCACTGCATGCATCGCGACGCCATGTCGGCCGGGATGTGTCGAATGAACGCGTCCTCGGCCTCGTAGTAGTGATTGTCGGCATCGAAAGCCGCGAAACCGAGGTCGGGATGGGGAGTGACGGACGTGGTCGTGGACATGAGCCCTCCTTCGATCGACTCCGACGGTAGCCCCCCGACCCTGTACGTTGCGAGCGTGTGCGGTCGCTTCACCTCACTCACGCCACCGGCCGAGCTGGCTCAGTTGTTCGGAACCGAGACGCCCTCTGACGAGGTCGCCGACTTCCACCCCAATCACAACGTGGCTCCTACCACGAAGGTTCTGGCGGTGGCCGTCGATCGAGAAGGGCGCCGGCGCCTCGGCCGTTTCCAGTGGGGCCTCGTGCCGTCGTGGGCCAAGGATTCGTCCGGATCGGCTCGTCTCGTGAACGCCCGATCGGAGACCGTCTTCGAGAAGCCGTCTTTCCGCCACCTCGTCCCGTCGCGCCGATGCATCGTTCCCATGGACGGCTTCTACGAATGGCGGACCGTCTACGACGCTCCGCGTCCGACGAAGGCTCCGAAGGAACCGGTCTACGTCACTCGTCGTGATGGCCGTCCGCTCGCGGTGGCCGGACTGTGGTCGTCGTGGCGATCCGATGTCGACTCACCCTGGCTCCACACGTGTTGTGTCCTCACGACCGAGGCGAACGAACTGATCGCTCCGGTTCACGATCGGATGCCCGTCATCCTCGACGAGAGAGACTGGTCGACATGGCTCGACCCATCGATCTCGGATCGAGCCGAACTCACCGCGCTCATGATCTCGGCTCCGCCCACCTCGATCACCCTTCGTCCCGTGAGCACTCGGGTCAATTCCGTGCGCAACAACGACCCATCCTTGCTCGATCCGGTCGATTGACGACCTGAAACGGCTCGTGCCGGTCAGACGACCTCGGAGCGCCCCGCGGCCCGCAAGGCCGCCCTGATCCGTTCGGCCCACGAATCCAAGTCGTCACGCGAAACCGTGGTGGCCGCGTTGGCGAACGAGAGATGATGCATCCCCTCGGTCGGGATGACGTGAACGTGCGTGTGCGGAACCTCGTAACCAGCGATCACGAGTCCGACGCGTTCGCAGTCGAACGCCGCCTGCTGCGCACTTCCGATGACGTGTGCCACTTCGAAGATCCGACGCGAGAGCGCGGGTGAGCACTCGATCCAATGATCGATCTCGGCTCGGGGAACCACCAGCACGTGTCCGGGCGCGATCGGGTTGATCGACAAGAAGGCCACCACTTGGTCGTCCTTCCAGACGAACGTGCCGGGAATCTCCCCGTCGATGATTCGTGTGAAGACCGTGGGCATCAGACCCAACCTCCTGACGCGGCGAACACCTCTCCGACACAGTACGAGGACTCGGGTCCGGCAAGGAAGCGAACGACTTCGGCGATCTCGTGGGGGGCTCCCATGCGCCCAGCCGGGATCTGCATGCGAATCGCGTCGAGAACGAGAGGATCCATGGGCGACAAAAGTGGTGTGTCGATCCAACCGGGACACACGGTGTTCACGCGAACGCCGAACGCCGCCACTTCCTGGGCGACCGATTTCGACAATGCGATGATGGCCGCCTTGGCCGCCGCGTAATGAGGTGCGCCGGCCATCGGGCGAAGTCCGAGGATGGACGACAGGTTGATCACCGAGCCTGATCGCGCTGGTGTCATGTGGCGGAGCGCGGCTCTCGTTCCGTGGAACACTCCGTACAGGTGGACGCGGATCATGCGATCCCAGTCGGCATCCGACAAACCGACCGTTGCGTCGGTGGGGACCTGTTCGTGATGCCGACCTTCCATCCGCTTCATCTGATTGGCGATCGAGATCTGGGTTCTCTCGGGCGACGATGGGGGAGCGATCCCCGCATTGTTGATCATCACGTCGATACGACCGTGGTGAGCCACGATCCGGTCGACGGCTGCATCGACAGCCGCCGAGTCGGCCACGTCGAACACCGCGGCTTCACCCCCGACCGATGATGCCACTCGACCGGCGGCCGCCTCATCGATGTCGCCCACCACGACATGGGCACCGTCTTCGGCCAAGCGAACGGCACATGCTTCCCCGAGGCCGGAACCACCCCCGGTCACCACCACGACTCGACCGTCCAGAAGACCGCTCCGCATGAGCGAACCCTAGACGGCTTCTCTGGACGACGATCACCGACGACCACGGTCTACTCTCGTCGTGTGGAGTCACAGGAGTCGGTCCCGGACGCGCATCGTCCACCGTGGAACGTCTGGACCTGGCCGAACTTCATCACTCTCGTTCGACTGTCGTGCCTTCCGCTCTTTCTCTGGCTGCTGCTCGGTCGGGACGATCGGGCCTATGCCGCCTGGCTCCTCGGAGCACTCGGTGCAACCGATTGGATCGATGGCTGGGTGGCGCGCCGTTTCGACCAGGTGAGTGAATTCGGGAAGATCTTCGATCCGACGGCCGACCGGCTCCTCTTCGTGGTGGCCATCGTTGCGATCATGATCGACGGCTCGGCACCTCTCTGGTTCTGCCTCGCAGTGCTGGTGCGAGAGGTCGTGTTCGGTGGGACGGTCGCCCTGTTGACCCTGTTGGCGGGGATGGAACGTTTCGACGTCACCTATCTCGGCAAGTGGGCCACCTTCATCCTCATGTTCACCTTCCCCGGATTCGTGATGGGGGAGAGCTCGCTCGCCGTCGCCGACGCCTTCACCGTTGCCGCCTGGATCATCGGGCCGATCGGTCTCACGCTCAGCTACGTCACTGCAATTCAGTACGTGCCCGTCATCCGACGGAGTCTCACCCGCTGAAACGCACCGTCGTTTCCACTAGAATTCCGCCCATGCACGTGCCCGACGACCTGCTCTATTCGTCCGATCACGAATGGGTGCGAGTCGATGGATCCGTGGCCCGCGTCGGAATCACCGACTACGCGCAGGACGCACTCGGCGACGTCGTGTTCGTCCAGGCCCCGTCGGTCGGCACCTCGGTGAGTTCGGGTGATTCGTTCAGTGAGGTCGAGTCCACGAAGTCCGTCTCCGACATCTACGCACCAGTCGGTGGAGTGGTCTCGTCCGTCAACGAACGGCTCGACGGCGAACCAGGTCTGGTCAACTCCGACCCGTACGGAGACGGTTGGCTCTGCGAGATCACGATGTCGTCGACCGATGTGAGCCAACTGATGTCACCAGCCGCCTATCGGGACCTGATCGGCCAATCGTGAGCAAAGTGTTCTGTCCGTCCTGCGGAAGCCGTGTGAGCGGTGACTCCGCGGCTTGTCCGTCGTGCGGCACTTCGATGGCCGATCCCGAGCGCACCCAAGTGTTGTCCCGAGTGGCCCACGAGCCGGTGTTCGGTGACGGTGGCACCGCCGTCCGGACCGGCACGGCATCGCTGATGGTGCGTTCGGGACCGCAGGCCGGTGAGAGGTTCTCGCTCCAGGACCCGATCACACGTCTCGGTCGCCACCCCGACAGCGACATCAGCCTCGACGACATCTCCGTGTCCCGCCGACATGCCGAGATACGACGTGACACCGACGAATACGTGTTGCGGGACGTCGGTTCGTTGAACGGCACGTACGTCAATCAACGCCGCGTCGATTCGGTGGTGCTTCAGCAAGGTGACGAGATCCTGATCGGTCGTTTCCGTCTCCTCTTCATCGCGTCGTCGGAGTTGGCGTGAGCCAGCGATCGACCGCCGAACGTCCGTACTTGTCGATCGGAGAGGTTCTCGGTCTCCTGCTCGAGGAGTTTCCCGACATCACCATCTCCAAGATCCGCTTTCTCGAGAGCCAGGGCCTCATCGTCCCCGAACGCACACCGTCGGGATATCGAAAGTTCTACGACGACGACGTCGAACGTCTGAAGTTCATCCTTCGGGAACAAAAAGAGAACTTCCTTCCGTTGCGCGTGATCAAGGATCGTCTCGACACGCCGCCCTCGGGCACGGCGCGACCCGAAGAACTGTCGTCGCCGAGTGCGACCGAGGAGGAGAGCGCGAGCCCTGCGCCGGTCGCCAGCCACCCGAGTCGACGGAACGTCCGGCCCGACGTCATCGTCGACAAGGCACCACGACGACCGGCGCCTCCGGATCCGTCCGACTCGATCGGTCGACCGGCCACGTACACACGCGCCGAAATTCTCGAGATGTCGGGACTCGATCCGTCCCGTTTCGTGGAGCTCGAGACCTTCGGATTGGTGGGTGCTGTCGACGGGAAGAGTCGTCGCTCACCCGATCTCTTCGACGAGCACGACCTCGCCATCGCCGAAGTGGCGGCTGGCTTCCTCGAAGCCGGAGTCGACATCCGTCACCTGAAGGCGTGGAGGATCGCCGCCGACCGGGAAGCCGGCCTCCTCGAACAGCGAGTCCTTCCCGTGTTGCGCCGGCGCACCCCTGATGCTCGCGCCGAGGCCAACGAACTGCTCGACGAGTTGTCCGATCTCGGTGGGCGACTGCGAGCGATTCTCGTCGCGCGTGGTGTCGGAACCCTGCGCGAGCCCCGCTCCGAGTCGCGCTGACGACCCCTCGATTTTCCGGCTACTGTCGGGTCATGGTCGCCATGGAACTGGTGGGTGTTCGGCTCGAGATGCCGGGCCGAGTACACGTGGTGTTCCTACGCGAACGCGAAGGTGAGCGGCGTGTCCTCCCGATCTACATCGGCGAACCGGAAGCGGCCAGCATTCAACTCGGCATCAATGGCCGGACTCCACCTCGCCCTCTGACTCACGACCTGGTCCTCGACCTTCTCGGGGCTCTGGGCACCGATCCCTCCAAAGTGGTGATCACCGACGTCGAGGAAGGAACCTTCTTCGCCGAGATCCATCTCAACTCGCGCCAAGGTGCCGTCACGGTGTCGGCGCGGCCATCCGATGCGATCGCCGTTGCGGTCCGGGCCGGTTGCCCCATCCTGTGTGTCGACGACGTTCTCGACACGGCCGGCCGTGTCGCCCAGTTCGACGTCGAACCCGGCGACGGGGAAGTGGACGAGCTCGTCGACGAATTCCGTGATTTCATCGACAGCATCAAGCCCGAGGACTTCGCGCCCTGAGCAGGTGCTGACCTCGGTCTGCGACGTCGGTGGTTGACGACTTCGGACCGTCGCCGTACCCTGCCCCTCCCGACGCGTCACCGCGCGTCAACGATCGGACGAGGGCGACGTGACACTCACTTTCTCGGGAACTCAGGCAGCCGACGTCGTCGGCATCAGTTATCGTCAGCTCGACTATTGGGCACGGACCGATCTCGTGCGCCCTTCGATCGTCGATGCCAAGGGAAGTGGCTCACGACGCCACTACAGCTATCGGGATCTCCTCGAACTCCGCATGGTCAAGAGCCTCCTCGATGCCGGACTCCGACTCGAATCGGTGCGCGAGGTCTTCGACTACGTTCGCCGTCACGTCGACCAGGACATCACGTCGGCTCATCTCGTGATCGACGGGTCGAGTGTGGTTCTCTGCCAAGGCGACGAACTGATCGATGTCGTCCGTCGTGGCCAAGGCGTGCTGAATCTGCTCCCCATCGCTCACGTCAAGGAACAGGTCGACGGACAGATCCTCGCTCTCTTCCCCGAGCTCGAGTTCTCGGCCTCGGCCGAAACCGACGACCGCGCCGTCCGAGCCGGATGAACCGGTCACCGCTTCACGAAACGCACGTTCGACTCGGAGCCAAACTCGTCCCTTTCGGTGGCTGGGAGATGCCACTCCAGTATCCCGAAGGCACCATCGCCGAACACGTCGCGTGCCGCTCGTCATGCGCGATCTTCGACGTCTCGCACCTCGGAACAGTTCGAGTGGAGGGCACTGATCCATTCGAACGACTCCAACGGGCGTTCACCAATGATCTCGGCAAGATCGGCCCGGGTCGAGCCCAGTACACCCATCTTCTCGATGCAGAGGGTTCGGTTCTCGACGACATCATCGTGTGGTGGCTTCCCGACGACGGATCGGGCAGCGATCGTTTCGACGTCGTTCCGAACGCATCGAACACGTCGAGAGTGATCGGTGAAATCGGTGGAATCGACACCACGTCACGACGAGCCGTGATCGCTGTCCAAGGTCCGAAGAGTCGTGCAGTGCTGGAGCGAGTCGTTCCGGCGGCGGCATCGGTCACTCGCAACCAGGTCGCCCAGGTCGGATTCGACGACGTCGAGTGCACGGTCGCCGGTACCGGATACACCGGCGAGGACGGCGTCGAACTCGCCGTACCGACCGCGAACGCCGGAGACCTCTGGGACGCGCTGCTCGGCGCCGGAGCCGTCCCAGCCGGACTCGGCGCTCGAGACACGCTGCGACTCGAGGCCGGCCTACCTCTGCACGGTCACGAACTCGGACCCGGGATCAGCCCATTACAAGCCGGGCTCTCGTGGGTGGTGTCGTGGGACAAGGGTGATTTCGTGGGTCGAGCGGCACTCGAACGTGAACGTTCTGCCGGGATCGACCGCCGGCTGATCGGTGTGGCCATCGACGGACGACGTCCGGCCCGAGAAGGATCGACCGTGTCCGCCGACGGACGACCGATCGGCGAGGTGTCGAGCGGCAATTACTCTCCGACCCTCGGCCATGCGATCGCTCTCGCATTCGTCGAACCGGGCATCGATATCGGAACGAGTGTCGAACTCGACGTTCGCGGCACGATGATCTCCGGCGTCGTCTGTTCGCCGCGCTTTTTGAACCGACGCACCACCGACTGACGTTGCGTCCCCTCCGTCGCTCGCGGGTGCCCGCAATGGGGTTGTCGTTACTTCGGGGGTGTGCGAACCCCGAACAGACCACCGGCCGATTCGGCGAACTGGGCGAGGGGTCCGAGTCGAGACGCCAGATCGCCGAGTGTCGACACTGCTTTGGCGACGTCGCCGGGCAGAGATCCCACCTGACCGAGAACACCGTCGACCCGCTTCAGTGTCGCGGTCACCTGTGGAACCACGATGCGAATGGGCTGTTCGATCTCGTCGAGCAACGCGTTCACACGACGGGCCACAGTGTTGATCTCACGCATGGTGTCGTTGAAGTTGGCCAGAGCTTGCACCATCTCGGCCGTCACGTGCGTCGCAGTGTCGACGGCTCGACCGGCCAGCGCCAACGGATTCACCCCTCCGATGAGGTTGAAGAGATCGTGCACCCCGTGACCGCTCTCGGCACGGGCGCCCGTTCGGATAGGAGTCGCTTCCGCCGCCGGCGACGTGGAGGTCGTACCCGCGGATGACGACGATGGCTTCTCGGCCGGGGTTTTCTTGGCCTGCGATTTCTTGGCCGGGGATTTCTTGGCTGGCGACGTCTTGGTCGGGGATTTCTTGGCCGGCGACGAGCCGGAAGCTGACTTCTTGGAGGCGGCCATGGGAGCCAACCTAGCGTTCGGGCTCAGGCGTACGACGAGAGGGGCTCACACGTACAGATGAGGTTCCGGTCACCGTGGGCCGCATCGATACGACCGACCGGAACGTGGTACCAGCGAGCGCCGGCTGGTGATCCCACGTGGCGAGGGTACACCCGATCCCAGGGGCCGGTGAGGTCGTCGAGCGTGTGCGGAGCCATCCGGAGAGGACTGTCATCGATCGAGACACGACCAGCTTCGATCTCGTCGATCTCGACTCGGATCGCCGCCATGGCGTCACAGAATCGATCGAGCTCGGCCTTCGTCTCACTCTCGGTCGGCTCGATCATCATCGTTCCGGCGACCGGAAAGCTGACCGTCGGGGCGTGGAACCCGTAATCCATGAGCCGCTTCGCGATGTCGTCGACGGTCACTCCCGTCGCTTTGGTGATCGGTCGGAGGTCGATGATGCATTCGTGGGCGATGAAGCCCGACGAACCGGTGTAGAGGACCGGGAAATGCGCTGACAGACGGCGAGCCATGTAATTGGCATTCACGATGGCCGCTTCGGTCGCCTGCCGGAGTCCGTCCGGACCCATGAGTCCGATGTACATCCACGAAATCGGCAGGATGCTCGCCGAGCCGAACGGCGCCGCCGACACCGGGCCGACCGGATCGTCGTCTCGCCGCGGATCGCCGGGAAGGAAAGGAGCCAAGTGCGCCCGAACGGCCACCGGACCCACGCCGGGACCGCCTCCGCCATGGGGAATGCAGAAGGTCTTGTGAAGATTGAGGTGACTGACATCGGCCCCGAACCAACCCGGCTTGGCGACCCCGACGAGGGCGTTGAGATTCGCCCCGTCGACGTACACCTGACCACCGGCTTCGTGCACCATCTCGCACAGGCGCACGATTCCCTCCTCGAACACACCGTGCGTCGAGGGGTAGGTGACCATCACTGCAGCCAGCTTCTCGCGATGTTCGTCGATGCGGCGGGCCAGATCGACCAGATCGACGTTTCCGTCGTCATCACAGGCGACCACCACGACACGCATACCTGCCATGACGGCGCTGGCGGCGTTGGTGCCATGGGCACTCGACGGAATGAGGCACACGTCCCGATGATCATCACTGCGCGACGAGTGGTAAGCCTTGATCGCGAGAAGACCAGCGAACTCGCCCTGACTTCCGGCATTGGGCTGCAGGCTCACGGCGTCGTAACCCGTGATCTCGGCCAGGGCCTTCTCCAGATCGTGGATCAGTTCTCGGTAGCCGATCGTCTCGTCGTCGGGAGCGAACGGATGGACATTGGCGAAGGCCGGCCAGGTGATCGGCTCCATCTCCGACGTGGCGTTCAACTTCATGGTGCACGAACCGAGAGGAATCATCGTGCGGTCGAGGGCCAGATCCTTGTCGGACAGGCGACGCAGATACCGCAACATCTCGTGTTCGGATCGATGAGCGCTGAACACCGGAGCGCTCAGGATCGGGTCGGTACGACGCGCCTCCGGCACCAGACCGGCACGTCGACCGTCGTGAGCGCGGATGTCGTCGGGCGAGAGTCGCGTTCCCGTCAACGCCGACAGAAGATCCGCCAACTCCTCGACGGTGGTGCATTCGTCGACCGTCAACGAGACGGCACGATCGTCGACGCGACGTATGTCGAACCCTGCACCTCGTGCCGCGTCACACACCGAATCGACCGACACGTCCGGTTCGACGCAGATCGTGTCGAACCACGAATCGTGACGAAGTGTCCAGCCATGGTCGCCGAGTACCGATGCGACGATCGAGGCCAGACGATTCATACGCTCGGCGATACGGCGCAGTCCGTCCGGACCATGCCAGGCCGCGTACAGACCGGCGATGTTGGCCAGAAGCGCTTGTGCCGTGCAGATGTTGCTCGTCGCCTTCTCTCGCCGGATGTGTTGCTCACGCGTCTGGAGAGCCAGGCGAAGTGCCGGCCGTCCGGAACGATCGGTGCTCACACCCACGAGACGTCCGGGCAGGGTTCGCGCGTGTTCGTTGGAGGTGGCGACGAAGGCGGCGTGAGGACCTCCGAAACCCATCGGAAGTCCGAAACGCTGGGCCGAGCCGATCACGATGTCGGCTCCGAACGAACCCGGTGATTCGAGGAGGACGAGAGCCATCGGATCGGCCGCCACCGTGACGACGAGTCCGGCCGAACGCCACGTGCGCATGAGGTCGTCGTGGCGCTCGACGCGCCCGGTCGACGTGGGGTACGACAAGAGGACGCCGAAACCGCGATCAACGTCGAAGGTGTCGACGGGTGCGATCACGAGGTCGATCCCGAGCGGAACCGCTCGTGTGCGGAGCACCCGCAGGATCTGAGGATGAGTGTCGGCATCGACGAAGAAACTCGAACCTTCGTTCTTCGAAATACGACGCGCCATGGTCATGGCCTCGGCGGCTGCGGTCGCCTCGTCGAGAAGTGAGGCGTTGGCGACCGGGAGTCCGGTGAGATCGGTGATCAGCGTCTGAAAGTTGACGAGGGTCTCGAGACGACCCTGGCTGATCTCGGGCTGGTAGGGCGTGTAGGCGGTGTACCACGCCGGATTCTCGAGCACGTTGCGCTTGATGACGGGTGGAGTGATCGTGGGGGAGTACCCGAGCCCGATGAAACTCCGCCGAGGCGCGTTCGTGGAGGCGAGTGCTGCCAGAGCAGCCGTCATGTCTGTCTCGGTACGGGCGGCGGGAAGATCGAGTGGGCGGTCCACTCGAATCGACGCGGGTACGGCAGCCGCGATGAGCTCGTCGACGGTCTCGACACCGATCACGGCCAACATGTCGCGCCACGACGAATCGTCGGCGTCCATGGTCGGCCCGATGTGACGGCGTTGGAACGCAGAAGAGTCGAAAAGTTCGTCGAGACTCGGATCGTCGCGATTCCGTGCGTCGAGCGACCGAGCGACGGCTGATCCGGGTGATTGCGTCATGACGAAACCCGCATAGTGAGCGTGACCCTAGTTCGCCTCCGGGTCAGCCCGGGGGAGCGGACTAGCGTCGAGACGTGACTTCTCTCTCGTCTCGACCGACGTCCGTTCGCGTGGCTTCCGACATTGCCGGACCCGTCGGAGCCCTCGGCGGAGGTTTCATGTTGCACCCCGACGTGCTCGGTCCCGGGAAGGAGGCCGGCTATCCCGGCGGCTTCGCGTACTACGTGGTCGGTCGGGGAGGCGTCCTCGGTGACGTCGACGCCGAGGTGGTCGTCAGCGCGTTCGGTTTCTTCGCTCCCGATCTCGTGACATCGCTCTGGAACGCCGGCTCCGTCGTCGAGGGCGCTCGGGCCGGGGCGTATCGTTACGCAGAGGGTTGCGCCGAATGGGGAAGAACCCGACTCGCCGGATTCGCCGGTGCCGAACGCTTGGCCGATCTCATCACCCGTGTGGTCGACGGCGCCGACGTGGGAGGGCTGTCGCTCTTCGCCGGTTGGCGGGCGATGGAACGTCCCGATGACGCGGCCGGCCGCTGCTATCTCCTTCTTCACGTTCTGCGCGAGCTTCGGGGGAGCGTTCATCTGCTCGCCTGCGTCGCATCGGGCCTCACCCCGCTCGATGCGGTCCTGGCCAACCCGAACGGCGGAGTCGATCAGGCCGAGAGGTTCGGCTGGTCCGGTCCGTTCTCGATCGGGGCCGATCTGGTCGGCAAGTTCGCGGTGGCCGAGGAGCTGACCAACTCGCTGATGGCCCGACATCTCGACGTTCTGACCGATGACGAATTGACAGACCTGAACGAGCTCGTCCGATCCGCCCACCACACCGTCTTCCCCTGATCAAAATCGCCCACTCTGTTGCGCAATGCACCTCTGGCGAGTACCAGCGCAACAGAGTGGGCGATTCTTGACGTGGCGAGTCGGGGCGATTGACTGGACGTCGGACGGGTCGATCGCATCGCACGACGATCGCATCGCACAGCGATCACATCACACGAACATCGCAAAGCACAACTATGGGGGAGACGAGGATGATGGACCACACACAGCCGCCGAAGGTCAGCGTCGACGAGATGAACGCCTTCATCGGCGGCCATTTCGGCGGAGCCTCCAATGCCTGCGAGCACATGGCCTTCGGTGAGGCGATCGCTGTCATGCACCCGAGTCCGGAGATGTTGCGCCCGGGCAAGATCATCAGCGGTCCGACGGTCTTCAGCATCTGCGATGCCGCCTTGTTCTATGCCGCCCTCAGTTGCACGTCGATGGAACCCATGACTCTGACGAGCGAGATGTCGATTCGATTCCTGCGGCCGGCCAGGGGAGAGGTCATCCGAGCTCGGGCGACGATCCACACCTTGGCCGGACGCAACGTGGTGGGCACTGTCGAAGCATGGACGGACGACCCCGAGAAGCCGGTCGCCGTCGCTCAGGGGACCTACGTTCGCCCGAAACAGTCCTGATCCCCGTCACCGCCTAGGGTCACCTCATGGCTCACGACGCGACGAAACCCTCCATCACGATCCCTGATGGCAACCCTCCGACCGACCTGCTGATCGACGACATCACCGTCGGTGACGGCGCCGAAGCGACGTCCGGCTGTCGACCGGTGATGCATTACGTGGGCGTCGCGTGGAGCAACGGAGTCGAGTTCGATGCCTCCTGGGACCGAGGGCAGCCCTTCAGCTTTCGACTGGGTGCCGGTGAGGTGATCGGGGGATGGGAACAAGGAGTCGCCGGAATGCGCGTCGGTGGCCGACGCTGCCTCACGATTCCACCGCATCTCGGGTACGGAAGCCGCGGAGCCGGCGGTGTCATCAAAGGTGGCGAGACACTCGTGTTCGTCGTCGACCTCCTCGACGTCGTCTGACGTTTCGCCAGGACCGACCCCCGGGCCGGCACGGGAGGGGATCGTCGTCGCTGGTCAGGACCTCGATCCCACCCACCTTTTGTGACATAACGAAGATTATGGGCGTTGCTTGATCCGCTCATGAAGAGGTCGGGCGGCATCCAGTAGCCATTCCAGGGCCTCTCGCAGCGTCGTCGCCGTGGCCCGCTTGTCGGCGACCTCTCGCTCGGTATCCGCGACGGCGCACGACAGCACGTACAGCTCGTCGTACAGCGCATCGAGTTCTCCACGCGCGACGATCAGTTCGTCTTCACTGATCTGTAGCTCACGGGCTCGCTGACGACCCACCCAATCCCATTGGCGACAGGCCTGACTGCAGAATTCTTTCGGGCGGCCGGGACCGGATCGCTCCGGCATGACGCGGCGGCAATGTCGGCACCGCGGAGCCTCGATCGCCCGCCCCCGTCCCCCTTGAGTGGATTTCGTCATGACGAAATCATGCTTCCGTTCGTCACCCATGGCGCGGATGGTCGTAGCGAGCAGACTGTCGACATGTCGACGCCTCCTGCGCCCCTTCACCGTTTCGCCAGCGACAACAACGCGTCGGTTCATCCGAAGGTTCTCGAAGCGCTGAAAGAAGCCAACGACGGGCACGCCGTCGCCTACGGAGACGACCCCTGGACCGCGGCCGCCTCCGAACGATTCGACGACTTGTTCGGGCGGCATGTCGAAACACTCATGGTCTGGGGCGGGACGGGAGCCAACGTCCTCGCGCTCGCCTCGTTGCTCTCCCCCGCCGGGGCCGTGGTCTGTAGCGATGCCTCGCACATCAACCTCGACGAAACGGGTGCCCCCGAATTCGTTCTGGGCGCGAAGTTGCTCGACGTTCCCCATTCGGGCGGCAAGATCGTTCCCGAACAAGTGTCCGAGTTCCGACACTTCTCCGGTGTCGTCCACCACGTTCAGCCGAGTGTCCTGTCGATCACGCAGAGCACCGAATGGGGATCCCTGTACACCGCCGACGAGATCGCCGCACTCGCCGAGACCGCCCACGCCATGGGAATGAAGGTCCATCTCGACGGAGCCCGTATTGCCAACGCCTGCGCTGCACTCGGCGGAACACTCGAGGCTCTTTGTTCCTTCACCGTCGACGCCGGCGTCGATGTGGTGTCGTTCGGCGGGGCCAAGAACGGTGCCATGTACGGAGAGGCCGTCGTCTTCCTCGACCCGACGCTCGCCTCAGCGGCACCGTACGTCCGCAAGCAGATCACCCAGCTTCCATCGAAGATGCGCTACGTGTCGGCTCAGTTCCTCGCTTTGTTCACCGACGAACTCTGGATCGACAACGCCCGGCGAGCCAACGAGTCGTGTCGACACCTGTACGAGGCTCTCGAGGGAATACCCGGGATCGACCGGGGACCGGCGCCGGAGGTCAACAGCATCTTCCCGACTCTCGACGCCGAATTTCGTGAAACCGTTCGCGCCTGGTCGTTCTTCTACGACTGGGAACTCCCCCAAGTCCGATGGATGACCGCCTGGGACACGGAGCCCTCCGACATCGATCTGTTCGTGTCCGGTCTGCGCCACTTCTCGTCACGCCTCTGACCTGGACCGACCGACGTCACACGGCCGCCCCTGGCCACCCCTCGGAGGTCGGGTTACTTTGATCTTGCCGTCGGGGGGCGGTCGCTGGATCAGCGTTTCGCATGGGGGTCATGTGTCGTCACTCGAACGTCAACTCGCCGTCGAGATTCTCATCAGTCGTCGTCGCACCGATGATCGATGGATGAGTTCCGCCGCCTGTCGGGGAATGACCCACCTGTTCTTCCCCGCCACGGCCGAACGGCCCCAGGCGCGTGAGCGTCGCGAGGCCGAGGCCCGGGACGTGTGTCGCTCGTGTCGCGTGTCGGACATCTGCCGGGAGTTCGCCCGCGAGCACCACGAGTACGGACTCTGGGGTGGTGAGAGCGAAGAGGAACGGCACAACGCCGGCTTCCGCCTCATCGCACCGATCGGGATCCGCGCCGTCGGCTGACGTCGGGCGTGCGACACTGTCGCCGTGAACCTGGACGACAATCGGGCCGCCCTGTACGCCGCGTGGAGTTCCTACGGCGATCCCCGTGACATCGTCTCGGTGGACGACACCAGTCCGAGAGTCTCGACGAACACGGTGTATCGACTGCATCTCGACGATGGGACGGTCGTGTTCGGGAAGGTCTCGAACTACGGCTCGTATTTCTTGTTCGCCGAGGATCACGACCGGCTCTTTCGCTGTACCGAGTTACTGGCCGACGGCCCCTTTCGCCACTTTCTCGCTCCGGTCCTCGGTGTCGACACTCCCCTCGGCCGACGTCCCTTCACGTGGTACGACCACCATCGCTGGGTCGCCTTCTACGACGAGGCACCCCGCGCCGACTCACTGCCACCACAGCTCACTCTCGACCAGATTCGCAACCTCGCTCGGGGAATGGCTCGCTTCCACATCGAATGCACACGGATCGCTCCGGGCATCCCCGCCACGTCGAATTCCATCAAGTCGGACGCCATTCACCTACTCGACCTGCTCTCCAGCCCGTTCGCTCCCCGCAACTTCGAACTGCCGCCCGAGAGCATCGGTGTGCTCTGGCGCCACACTCATCAGTTCCTTCTCGAACTCGAGCGCATTCGCTACGACTCGTGGAGTCGAATTCCGGTGCTCGTCGACTGGAACCTCGGGAACTTCTCGGTGAAGTTCGGCACCGATGGCACGTTCGATCTCTTCAGCCGCTGGGACTACGACTGGTTCCGGGTGGAGTCTCGACTTCTCGACTTCTACTTCTTGTCACGAGTGTCGTCGGCAACCGGCGATCGCACCCATTGGACCTACTCCCCTCACACGTTGGTCGAACCCCATTTCGTCGAGTTCATTCGCGCCTACCACGAGATCTCTCCGCTGTCGGCCGAGGAGATCCGATTCCTTCCCGAGGCGTATCGCTTCTTCGTTCTGAACTACGTCGTTCGGGAGGGTGCGCGCTTCTTCCGGCCCGATCTGTGCACCAAGTTCCGACACGACGCCACACGTGTCTACCTGCCGGCGTGCGACGACATCGACGTGTCACCGCTCCTGCGAGCCGTCGGTCACGGGTGAGTTCCCGTCGCCCTACACTCTCGGCGTGAAATCCCCTCCCTCGTTCGACGTCGTCGTGATCGGTAGCGCCAATCTCGATCTGGTGGCCAACGTCGAACATCTCGCACTGCCCGGCGAGACCGTGATGGCGACCGGTTACGCCGAACATGCCGGGGGCAAGGGCCTCAACCAAGCGGTGGCCTGCCAGCGCTCGGGCGCCCGCACGGGTTTCATCGGCTGCCTCGGCCGAGACGGTGCCGGTGACGTGTTGCATCGCGTGCTGGCCGACGAAGGGATCGAGAATTTCACCGTCGATGTGAGTGCACCCACCGGCCGGGCCCTCATCTCGGTCGACGAGGACGCCGAGAATTCCATCGTCGTCGTCCCAGGCGCCAATCATCGTCTCGGTATCGGCGTGGTCGACGACCACCGCTCGGTTCTGTCCGACACGCGCGTCGTTCTCGCTCAGTTGGAGATTCCGATCGATGCCGTCGAGGCCGCTTTCGCCGTTGCCCGCTTGGCCGGCGCGATCACCATCTTGAATCCGGCTCCGGCCGCCGACTTGCCTCCCGGACTCCTGTCGCTGTGCGACGTGATCGTTCCCAATCAGACCGAGGTCTCACAACTGGGTGGAGCATCGGCCCTCCTCGATGCCGGAGTGTCGACCGTCGTGATCACCCTCGGAGCGCGCGGAATTCGCGTGGTCACTCGCGACGGGGCCGTCGAGATCCCTCCGTACGCGGTTCGTGCCGTCGACACCACCGGTGCCGGTGACGCCGCCTGTGGCGCTCTCGCCGCTTCATTGGCCGCCGGCAGCGACGTGGTCACCGCCGCTCGACGCGCGGCGGCCGCCGGAGCGCTCGCCGCCACCCGACACGGTGCGGTTCCGTCACTCCCCTCGGCCGAACAGATCGACAATCTGGTCGACCGCTGAGCCGACTCACTCGGGTCGACGCATCTCGATCGACACCCAGCCTTCGACGACCACCCGGCGTGCTTCCACGAACGGATCGAGAGCCTCGACCACGCGAGCCACCTGCGACTCGAGCAAACCGCTGATGATCATCCGATGTCGGGTCAATCGCACGAGTTGTGGTGCGAGCTCGACCAGTACCGGAGCCAGAATGTTGGCCAGCACGGTGTCGTACTGTCGCCCGACCGTCGACAGGGGTTCGGTCGTCACCCACCAGCGCTCGGACACGCCGTTCCGCTCCGCATTGGCGCGAGACGTCTCGAGACTCGCCGGCGAGATGTCCACTCCGAGTGCCGTCCCCGCTCCGAGCACGAGAGTGCAGATACCGAGAACTCCGCTTCCACAACCCACGTCGAGGATCGACTCGCCGTCGGTCACCGAATCGGCGAGCAACGACAGACAGCCACGCGTCGTCGGATGATCGCCCATTCCGAAGGTCGCACCCGGGTCGATCGAGACCACGACGGCGTCGGTCGGCAGAGTCGAGTCGTTCCAGGCCGGTCTGATCCAGAGGTGGCGACCGATCGGGGTCGGTTCGGCGAATTGCTTCCACGAGTCGGCGACGTCGAGGTCGAGGTCCTCGTACGTCCACGCAACTCCAGCCAGATGTTGCGCCAACACCTTCGAGATCGTCTCGTCATCGGAACCGAACGACGTGCGCAATGTCACGACAACGTCTCCGCCGTCTCCGGGACACCATTCCTCCGAGACCGCCGTGGCTCCGAGGGACCACAGGACATCGCTCACGATCTCGACATCACCAGCCGAGACGTCGATGCGCACACCGCGTGCCACGTTGCTCCGATCAGTCGATTCGCCGAAGGTCGCGACGAAAACGCGCCGCACGTTGAACGTACGAGTCGACAGCGATGTCGATCTCGGCCAGGCGTGCCTTGTCCGGCTTGATCACCGCCGGCGAGCCGGCGGCCAGTGCTCCCGTCGGCACCTCGGTGCCGTTCAACAGAACGCTGTTGGCAGCCACGACCGACCCGGTACGAACCATGACCTGATGCATCACGATCGATCCGTTGCCGATCAGACAACGATTCTCGATGGTGCAACCTTCGAGGTGGACCATGTGGCCGATCACGCAATCGTCACCCACGACGGTCGGATACACCCACGTCGTGTGCAGCACGCACCCGTCCTGGACCGACGTTCGGTCGCCGATCACGATGTCACCGTCGTCGCCGCGCAGGACCGCTCCCGGCCAGATCGAACTTCCGGCCCCCACACGCACCCGACCGATCACGACCGCATCAGGATGTACGTAGGCATCGGGGTGGATCGTCGGCTCGACGTCTCCGAGAGCATAGATGGGCACCCGAAAACGCTACCTCGCCCCGTCGTCCACGGAATCGATCGCACGGCTTTCGCTCCGTCGATCATGTCGGAAAAGACACCGGTGAGGACGGTTGCGACGACCGAGTCTCGGACATCACGCGAGGCACCGGATCACGGTCCGAACTCGGATTCCCGATAGGGTCACGACCCATGTCCCGCCGGATCGACATCGAACTCACGAGTGCCCGTCCCGACGGCACCTGGACGTGGCGAGCGGCTGGTGCGCGTGAACCCAAAGGGGTCCTCGACGGTTCACTTCTTCCCACCGACGCCAAAGCCGGTGACGTCGTGAAGGTCGACGCCGAGTTCGACATCGACGGCATCGAAGTGACGGCTGTGGTGTCGGGCCGGACACGCGTCAACAAGATCGAAACTTTGTCGCTGATCGGATCCGAGGAGCCTTTCCAAGCCGTCACTCAGCAGCTCGCCCGACGCGAGCGCTCCGCGAGCCGCGGACCGCGACGCGGCGAGTCGGGCGACCGCCGACGTCGCAACGACGGCGAGACACGTGGTCGCGAGGCCCGTGACGGCGACCGACGCGAACGCCGTCCCGAGCGTCCTCGTCGTCCTCGTTTCGAGGCTCCTCCCGAGCTCCCGGCTCGCCCGAAGCCGAAGCGCCTGAAGGCCGGATCGCAACATCGTCGAGCCGTGCTCGCCGACATTCCCGAGAACCAGCGTCCGATCGCCGAACTCGCCCTGCAAGGAATGCAAGCCGTTCGTCAGCGACTGAAGTCGGCGAACGAAGCACTCGCTGCCGAGGGCAAACCCACCATGCCCGAACAAAGTGTGGTGCAGATGGCCCAGGACCTCCTGCCCAAGTTGCGGGTCGCCGACTGGCTCGACCGAGCGGAAGCGGCCAAGCGCGATCTGGCATCTCTCGATCTGCGCGATCTGCGAAGTGTTGTCGCAGCCGCGAACGACCCGGCGATCGAACGCGACGACTCGTGTCGAGCCCTCGCCGCCGAACTGAAGGCCGGACTCACGACTCGTACCGAATCCGATTATCAACTCTGGCTCTCCGACATCGATGCCGCACTCGGTGTCGGGCGTGTGGTCCGAGCTCTGAAGCTGGCCGGTCAGCCACCCAAGGCCGGGGTCATCTTTCCCGACGATCTCGGACGTCGCCTCGCCGACGCTGCGGCTTCCGGTCTCACCGCCGACGTACTCGCCGATCGTTGGATCGCCGTGCTCGAAGCGGCCGCCTTCTCCCCCATTCGCTCGACTCTCACGGTGACCGCTCCCCCGACATCGGTGTCACCCGACCTCACCAAGACCGTCGAGCGTCTTGCCCCTCTCATGCCTCAGATCGCTTCGGTGTTCGGAGTGACCGCTGCGGCTGGTGCACCGACTCCCAAACCTCTGCGCCCCACCAAGCCGGCGGCCAAGAAGATTCCGCCCAAGCCCGCTCCTGCGGCTGCGAAACCAGCTGTCGACACACCGGCCGTCGAGACGCCAGTCGCCGAGACACCGGCCGTCGAAACACCAGTCGTCGACATGTCGGCCGTGCCCGAGGCCGAGTCGAGCACCACCTCCGAACCAGCGGCCGAGGCCAGCGACGCCGACTGACGGTCCGGCTCGTCCCCCCGCTACGGTCGGGACATGAGCAACATCGTCACCTACCAAGCCGACGGTCGCGTCGGCACCATCACCCTCAATCGTCCCGACGCCCGCAATGCCGTCAACGGTGACGTCGCGGAAGGGATGGAAGCCGCCATCGACGCTCTGGAGGCCGACGATTCGGTCTGGGTCGGAATTCTGACCGCCAACACCGACGGTCAGAACAATCCCGTCTTTTGTGCCGGCGCCGACTTGAAAGCCATCAACTCGGGGCAGGCCGGCGCCCTCAACACCAAACGAGGTGGTTTCGCCGGTTTCGTCTATCGAGAGCGCCGCAAGCCGATCATCGTGGCCGTCGACGGACTCGCCACCGCCGGTGGATGCGAGATCGTCCTGGCCGCTGATCTCGTGATCGCCACGACCCGATCAGCTTTCGGACTCGCTGAGGTCAAGCGCAATCTCATCGCCGGGGCCGGCGGCCTCTTTCGCCTGCCTCGGGCCATCGGTCAAGCAGCGGCCATGGAGGCCATCCTCACCGGTGAACCCATTCCCGCCGAACGCGCCTATCACCTCGGACTCATCTCACGCCTCGTCGCACCGGGCGAAGCGATGAACGAGGCTCGTCGTCTCGCCGATCAGATCACGGCCTGTGCCCCTCTCGCGGTCTATGCGAGTCGCCAGGTCGTCCTGGCCGCGGCCTATCAGACCGACGACGAACTGAAGACGCTCACCAACCGTCTCTTCGCCGACGTCATGTCGTCAGAAGACACCAAAGAGGGTCTGACAGCGTTCATCGAGAAGCGTCCACCGAATTGGACGGGGCGCTGAGACGGCGCGACACCGTGATCGAGCGGGCCGTCACTCCGGCCCGCTCGTACAAGTTCTTGGTCTCCCGATCGCCGGGTAGCGCCGAACCCTCGAGGTGGTCGCAACCCCGAGTGATCCCGTGAGCGATCGCGGCATCGAGGAGGTCGTCTCCGCAACCGAGTCCTCGTGCCTGTTCGTGAACGAACACGCGATCGACCACGAACAGTCGTCCTCGGGCGTCGACCGCCACTCGACCGACGAGAAAACCCACCACCACATCGTCGACACAGGCGACGAAGGAATCAGTCCACCACTCCCCGAGATCCCCGAGGGGTTCGTGCTCGGCCAACCACGCTTCCCCTCCCCGGCGATCGACCATCGCTGATCGAAGAAGGGCGTCGAGGGCCGAACACTCCTCGACCACCGACCGATCGGCCGGGCGGATGCTCGTCTCCACGGTCACGACGAGCTCAGTGTCTCACGAAAAGAGCGGGCAGTCGTCGTCACCCACGGGACACACGGGAGCGCCCTTGCGGACCAGAAGGAAGCACTGCGGGCACATCCGTTCGTCGGCCCTCTTCGGCTGGATGCTCGTCTCCGGATCGGCCGCCGAGGGAGGTTCTTCCTCCTCCTCGTCGTCCTCATCGACCTCACTTCGCTCACGAAGTCGCTCGTCGAGGATGTGGGCGAGATCCGCCTCCACGTCATCAGCCGTCGTCAGATCCTCGTCATCGTCTTCCGATCCTCGCTTGGCTCGAACCGTCGGAGTGGCGCCATCACCGTCGTCGTCACCGGCCTCGTCGCCCATGTCGTCGTCTTCTTCGTCATCGCCCATCTCGTCGTCGATCTCGCCATCGTCGTCGAGCGCGTCGGCGTCCAGTTCGAGATCGTCGTCCCCGTCCTCTTCGATGAACCCGTCCTCGTCGAGGTCGTCGTCGTCGATCATCTCGTCGTCAGCGGCCATCGAAGCTCCTTGCCGTATTCGTCTGGTTCGTGTTCATCTGCGTGCCGTTCGGTGGATGTGACGGGCCGAAAAAACCGACCGCGGGCGCGGATAATAGGCATCATCACCGCCCTGGTCAGGTGGAGCCTCCGTGACAGCCGTCACCCCGGACTCATGGGCGTTCCGACCGGCGCTGTTCGGCACGCCGCTCGGCCGCTAGACGTTCGAGTTCGGGCGCCTCGACCGTGAGGTGAGTCATCGCATCGGCCACCGCACGGTGTCCGGCCTGTTCGGCGATCAGTCGATGCATCTCGAGCGCCACGCGTCGATAAGCCGGGTGTCCCTGAGGTGACGATCGGAGCTCGAGCATGTGCATCGCCTCGCGGGCGTTGAACTGCATCACGTAGCGAATGCGATAGGCCATCGACACGGCATACGACGCCTGCTCGGGAAAGTCCGGTCGCAAATCGTCGTAGAGAGCCGCTGATCGCGACATCACCTCGTCGAACACCGCCGTCATTCCGGCTTCGTCGACGAGATCAGGTCGGGTGTACCCGTGGTTGGGCGTCAACCCCTGCCATTCGATCGTCAGCAGACGATGACGCTGCAGGTCACGAAAGGCGCCGTAGTCGGAGAGAACATCGAAGCGATAGTCGATGCGCTCGAAGGCTCGGCCCGGCCGATGTCGACGGTTCTCTCGTTGTCCGATGTAGGAGCGAAGAATCGCCACCTTCTCCCCGTGACTCATCGCCTCCACCTGACGCAGGACCTGAGACTCGGGAAGGCTCGAGTACGGATAACAGATCGCCGCCACCAACTTGTTCTCACCGTCGGGATCCCAGTCGGTGAGAACGACGGGCGCACTGTGATCGGTCGGCACCTCGGCGAACAACTCGCGTACCAACTCCGAGGTCTCGTGACGGGTCGAGGTCAGATAATCGCTCCACCGGCCACCGCGATCGGCCAGGTCGACCCGACGCAAGAAGCTCGGGATCACCTTGCGTAATTCGTCGAGCATCAGAGCCGCGTACTGCTGAGCCTCCGGTAGTGGATGGGCACGCATACGAATGAGCATCGCCTCGTAGGCCTGGCCACTCGCATAGATGCCCACGTTCGACAGCGACGAGGCCGGAAGGACACCTCGGACGGCGTCGAGGGCCTTGGCTCTCGTGGCCTGGCGATACACGAAATCACTGTCGGCCGGATCACGCGGGACGGTCGCTCGAACGTGATCGGTCACCTTCTCCATGAGAAGGCTGTACGAATCGAACATGCGGTCCATGTCGCCGACGTAACGGGTACCGAGACGAGAATTCAGGACGCCGAGATCCCGGTAGTACCGATAGCGCCCGGCCAGCCGGGAGTCGTATGCGATGTAGCGCGTGCTCTGTTCGAGGTAGCTGGCCAATCGTCCCCACTCGAGAATCTTGGTCAGAACGTTCGAGGCCTGCTCACACGCCAGGTGAACGCCACCGAGTTGAGCGACCGAGTCGTCGCCGTATTCGAAGAACACTCGCTCGTAGAGCTCTTCGGCCCTCTCGAGCCCGATCGTGGCATCGACACCTTGGTCGCCGGCCACGTCGAGATCACCCACGAACTCGTCGAGGAACAGGCGTCGCAGACTCTTCGAACTACGGCTGTAACGAGCGAACAAGGCGCCCTTGACCACTTCGGGCAGGTTCACCAGGGCGAAGACCGGCCCGTCCAAGTTCGTGAAATAACGCCGCAGGATCTCGGCCTCCTCGGGGCTGAAATCCTCGGGGGCGTAGACCGTCACGAGATCGAACGCTAGTGGGTTCGCCTCACGGGAACGGGGAAATGACTCCCGTCACCGACTCGACTCCCTAGGCCAAGACGTCGATGTCCCGGGGCAGCGATGCGAATTCACTCGCCACCCGTTCACGAAGCGCCTCATCGAGCCAGAGATCGACCACTGTCATGGCCATCGCCCGGGCGCCGTCGATCACGGCTTTGTCCCCTCCGTCGGACCCGGCATGCTCGGCGAATTCACGGGTGTGGATGGGGATGCCGGACGGGGCCACCTGAACCATCGGATGGATCGATGGAACGAGATACGAGACGTTGCCCATGTCGGTCGAACCGAGAACGGCCCGTCCGGTGACGCGCGGATCGACGACGGCGCGTCCGACCTCGGCCATGTTGGCGGCGTACGCAGAAGCAAGACGCTCGTTGTCACGAACCTCGGCATAGGTGTGGCCATCCCAGGTGCTGTCCATCTGACAACCGCACGCCGACGCCGCACCTTCGAGACAGGCCATGACCCGATCCTTCAGTGGTTGCAGCGACGAGATGGTCGGTGATCTCACGTACCACGTCGCTGCCGCCCGACGCGGAACGATGTTCGGCTTCTCACCCGCTTCGGTGAAGATTCCGTGCACTCTTTCCTCGGGTCGAATGTGCTGACGAAGAGCAGCCACGTTCATGTATCCGAGAACTGCTGCGTCGAGAGCGTTGCGGCCCATCCACGGAGCTGCGGACGCATGGGCCTCACGTCCGTGATACACGACGTCGACCGTGTGGATCGCGAGCGAATCCATGCGCAACAGATCGGCATCGGCCGGATGGATCATCATGGCCGCTGTTCCCGAATCGAACGCCCCTTGGCGCGCCAAGGCAATCTTGCCGCCACCACCTTCCTCTGCCGGAGTGCCGAGGATCCGCAATCGTCCACCCAGCTCGTCGGCCAAGGATGCCGCGGCCAGACCGGCACCGAGTCCGGCGGCCGCGATCACGTTGTGGCCGCAACCGTGCCCGATACCGGGCAGGGCGTCGTACTCGAGCAGAACGAGGATCTCCGGACCGGAGCTGCCGACCGAGACTTCGAACGCGGTGTCGACACCGTACGCGTGTCGAACGACAGGAAATCCACAATCCTCCAACACCGAACACAAAAGATCGTGGGCGAACACTTCTTCGTAGTTGAGCTCGGGGTGCGCGTGAATCTCGTGACTCACCGACACCAGTCGGTCGGCACGCGCCGACACGTCGGCAGTGACACGGTCCTTGGCTTCGCGCGACGTCGTCATCCCGACAAAGGTAGTTCGTCGTCGGCGCCGGCCGTCCACACGGTGATTGCGTCCGGGAGAACCTCGAGGGTCAGCTCGACCGATTCTCCGCGACCCGTGGCGAACCACCGTCGGCCGTCGACGTCGACTCGTGAGCGCGGCGGCACGATCAGGTCGGCACGCCGTACGGACCTCGTCTCGATCATCGGATGAGGCAGATGGGATCCGGTCGGCAGACGACGACGGGCGGCCCAGCGCTGTCGGACCGACATCTCGGCCGCCACCTCGAACATCTCGACGCGACCATCGTTCGGATGACCGCGTGGTGCCACGTCCCACTCCCCCAGATACTGAGCGTTCATCACGACCGTCACGGCACCTCGCCACCAGCCTCCGAGGCGCCGTCGTACGACGACGTGAGCAACCGCACAGGTCGATGGTGCCGCCGACGAGTGGAGGCGTACGACGTCCAGTGGAAACTCCACGGCCGACGGCGCCCCACCCGCCCCGAGCGTGCGAGCCAGATCACCATGACGCACCCCGAGAGTGGTCGTTCCGTCCGTGCATGCGTGTGAGACCGAACGATCGTCGTCGAACCACGAGAGATCCTCCGGCGGAACTCCAGGCGCCCCCCAATCGCCCCCGACCCGAATCGTCACGAGTCAACCTCGACCACGACCGATGAGGCCGCCACGACACCACGCAAAAGGAGATCGGCCGCTCGATCAGCGGACCGACGAGTCGACGCCTCGGGAGCCATGATCGCCATCTGGCGCAACAGATCGATGAGTTGTTTCATCGTGCGGACGAAGTCACCGCCCGACAACTCCTCGGCTTCCACGACCTCGGCGAAATCCTCTCCGGACGCCCATGCGTAGGCGATCGCGATGTAGGTGGGATCGGGGGCCCGGTGCACGGACAGGCGTTCGCGTTCTTCGATGGCTCGTAGCTCGCGACTGATCGTCTCGATGCTCCGACTCCGGCGCCGGACTTCGTTCGACGGGTACCAGGGGGCCGGTGGAGCCTCGCTCGAGCGGTGTTCGTACACGAACACCGACACCAGGGAGGCCAGATCGGCAGGCTCGAGTCCGTCGAGCAGACCGGACGTGAGCGACTCGGCCACCAGCAGGTCGCATTCGTGGAAGGTCGATGCCAGGACGTCTCCTTTGTCGGTGAGCGACCAACCGTCGACGTAACCCATGTCGTCGAGCAGCTTCAGGACACGATCGAATCGACGAGCGACGGAGTTTCCTCTCCCCTTCACCTGCTCGCGGGTCTGATCGATTTCCAGTTCGAGTCGATCGACCTGCGCAGCCGCTCGGAGTCGCGTGGCCAGATCGGGATCGGCCTCCACCGGATGCACGACCGAGCGATCGTCGTCACCGGGATGGGACTCGCTCACTCGGAGTGCAACCTTCGACAGTTGTTCGACGACGTCGCGTTGGAACTCGGCGCGACTCGGAGCGAAGGGTGTCGGTAACTCGACGTGTCCGGATACCTCGGGTGGACGAGCGAAATCTCGGGCCGTCAAGTTGGTCATCGAGCGGTCTCCCGTGATCACGGACAGCTTCACTCCCCCGGAACGATGAGCCGCCGAGAGCACGACGGCCGGACCCGTGAGCCGACCCTTGTCGACGTCGATGACCGCACCCGGACGAAGCCGCGAGAGCGCGAACTCGATGGCACTCTCGCTACGGATTCGGGGGCGACCCTCGAGACGTGCTCGGTAGTCGTGGATGTCCCCGTACGGACTCTCGGCCTCGGCTCTCAATTCGTCGAGTCTTTCGAGACGTTTCTCGAGACGCGCCTCCAACCGCACCACGTCACGATCGGCCTGGAACTGAGCCAGCGACAGGTTGAGCAAGTGGCGCGCTTCGTCACTCGAATACGACCGAACCAGGTTCACGGCCATGTTGTACGTGGGTCGGAACGACGACGTGAGGCGGAACGAACGACTCGACGCCAGTGCGGCGACCTGGTCGAACGTGGTGAACGGATTCCAGAGAACCACGGCGTGACCCCGATCGTCGAGGCCACGTCGCCCCGCGCGTCCGGTCAGCTGCGTGAATTCACCAGGGGTGAGATTCTCGTGATGTTCTCCGGTGAACTTGGACAACTTCTCCACGACCACCGAGCGGGCCGGCATGTTGATTCCCACGGCCAGTGTCTCGGTGGCGAAAACCACCTTCACCAATCCTTCGACGAAGCAGGCCTCGACGGTTTCCTTGAAGGGCGGAACCAGACCCGCATGGTGGCTCGCCACACCAGCCTCGAGCTGATTCACGAACTGCGAGTAGCCGAGGACGTCGAGATCGTCGGGATCAAGTCCACCCAATCGGTCGTCGACGATCGCCGCGATTCGACGCCATTCGTCCGGAGTGGTGAGACGCGCTCCTTGTCGAACGCACGATGCAGCTGCTTCGTCGCAGGCGTTACGACTGAAGATGAAGAAGATCGCTGGCAGTAGATCCTCGTCCCGAAGGCGGTCGACCACCTCGATTCGGGCCGGGGTGGCGAACACTCGCCGAGCACGCGGACGGTACGACCCCCGTCGACGAGGACGGATCCCCTGATCGAAGAGGCGTCCGGCATCGTTGTTCGGTCGGCCATCGATCAGCACCGGCAACAAGTGTTCGGTGTCCGAGGTCCGATCGGAGGCCATGAACAAGACGTCCAGGTCGACCGGACGACGAGTCTCGACGATCGCCCGTGTCGATCCGCGAACGGTCGTCATCCATTCGGCCACCTCGTCGGTGTTCGACACGGTGGCCGACAAGCACACCAACTGGACGTAATGGGGCAGGTGAATGATGATTTCTTCCCACACGGGCCCTCGATAGGTGTCCTGAATGAAATGAACCTCGTCGAGGACGACCAACTCGAGAGAATCGAGTCCGGACGACCGGGCGTAGATCATGTTGCGCAGAACTTCCGTCGTCATCACGACGATGGGAGCATCGCCGTTGATCGCGTTGTCACCGGTCAGCAGACCGACAGCCTCCCGTCCGTGGCGCGCCACCAGATCGTTGAACTTCTGATTGGAGAGCGCTTTGATCGGCGCCGTGTAGAAAGCCCGCCGACCACGGCTCAGAGCTCGTTCGATCCCGTACTCGGCGACGACGGTCTTGCCGCTTCCGGTGGGTGCGGCGACGACCACCGACGACCCGGCATCGACCGAGTCCATGGCTTCGATCTGGAAACGATCGAGCGGAAAGCCGCAACGCTCGACGAAAGTGTCTCGCACCTCGGTCACGTTCGACGCCGGACCAGCAAGTGTCCGAGACCGACCGCCGCGAAATACAGGACGACGAGCGGGACCGTGAGCGCAATCAGCGTGATCGGATCGCCAGACGGTGTGATGACTGCGGCCAGGACGACGATGACCACGATGGCGACTCGCCAGCCCTCGATCAATTGCCGCGGTCGCACGACCCCGGCCAACTGCAGGAAGACCAGGAGAACCGGAAACTCGAATCCGACGCCGAATGCGGCGATCATCAGTGCCACGAGACTCACGTACTTGGTGATCTGGTAGGCCTGTTGCACGTCGTCGCCCGACCATCCGACCAGGAACTCGAGCCCCTTGTCGAGGGTGATGAAGGCCAGCGCTCCTCCGGCGAGAAAAAGGATCACCGACGATGCGATGAACGGAACGGCGTAGCGACGTTCACGATCATGGAGAGCCGGAACGATGAAGCGCCAGATCTGCCAGAGCAGAACCGGCAACGCCAGAATCAGACCACCGAAGAGGGCGATGCGCATACGAGCCGTGAAGCCGTCGAGCGGACCGAGCGAATACAGATCGCAATCGGTCACGAGATCCGGGCGACGCTCGCAGAGGTTGTCGTAGGGCGTTCGGAGGAACCGCAGAACCGGGTCGTAGAAGGCAAGGACCCCGATCACTCCGATACCGACGGCCAACATCGAGCGAATGATCCGAGTACGTAGTTCGGCCAGATGCTCGGTGAGCGTCATCGACTCGTTGGACGTGGCGAGCTTGGCGCGACGGAACTTCCAGAGGCTCACGGGGTCTCACCGTCACTCTTGTTGTCGTCACTCTTGTCGTCGTCGATCGGAGCGTCGTGCATCGGTTCGTCCATGACCTTCTTGACGGCATCGGTCGTCATCTGAGCGGTCTCGCGAAGCTCGCGCATCGGCTCGTCGAAGGCCTCCTTGAACTCGCTCTGGAAACCCTTGCTCACCCGACGGAGCTCGCCGTAGACACGCCCGAAACGACGAATCGCCTCGGGAAGCTTCTCCGGCCCGAGAACGACCAGCGCCAGCAGCAGGATGATCACGATCTCGCTGCCCGACAGGTTGAACACACGACGAGTCTAGGGACCTCTGCCATCATGGACTCGTGCAGCAACGACTGCCCTCACGCCTCGACCCTCCCATCGGTTTCGCACATCGAGGCGCTCGCGCCCACGCCCCCGAGAACACTCTCGAAGCCTTTCTCCTCGCGCAACGTCTCGGAGCCACGGGACTCGAAACCGATGCCTGGATCACCGCCGACGGAGTCGTCGTTCTCGATCACGACGGCGTCGTGGGCGGTCGGCTGCGACGACGACCGATCTCGGAACTCTCCCGACGGCAGTTGCCCGATCACATCCCATCGATTTCCGAACTCATCGAGAACTCCGATCGGCGACTGCACATCAGTGTCGACGTGAAGGATCCCGCCGCCCTCTCGGCCCTGATCGACCAGTGCCGAGAAGTCGACCGCGACATCGAGACCCGCCTCTGGCTCTGTCATCACGACTGGAATCTGGTGGCGTCCTGGCGACGACTCACCGACGCTCGACTCGTCGATTCGTGTCGATTCTCGAAGATGAGTGAAGGTCCGGAACGGCGGGCGCTCTCGTTGCGCAAGGCCGGCATCGACGCGATCAACATGCACCATTCGGACTGGAACGGTGGCCTGGTGACTCTCTTCCACCGATTCGACCTGTACACCTTCGGCTGGGACATGCAACAGGAGCACGTCCTGCGGGAGTGCCTTCGCATGGGACTCGACGCGATCTACAGCGATTGGACCGATCGAATGATGGAGGTCATCGCGCTCGAGACCGGCTGAGTCTCTCGTTCGGCCTCAGAGAAAAGCCCACGCCGAGAACGGCCAGATCACCACGAAGGCCCGGCCCCGGATCTTGTCGATCTCGATCGGCCCGAAATCGCGGCTGTCGAAGCTCTGCAAACGGTTGTCTCCCATGACGAACACCATGTCGTCCGGAACGCTGAGGGCCGTTGCGTCCGTGTGCGACCCGCAACGCGCCACGGGATCGATCCGAGACTGAACCTCGTCGTCGAGGTACGGCTCCTCGAGCCGCACCCCGTCGATGTACACGACACACGATCTGATCTCGAGTGTCTCCCCGGGCAACGCGATGACCCGCTTGATGAGGTCGTCATGACGATCGGGCGACGTGACTCGGTCGAACACGACAACGTCCCCTCGATTCACGTCGTGCAGGCGGTACGAGAGCTTGTTGACGAGGACACGATCCTGAGGCTGGAGGGTCGCCTCCATACTCGGGCCGTCGATGTAGTACTGCTGGAAGAGGAAGAGGCGTATGACGAGGGCCGCGACGATCGCGATGGCCACCACGGCGACCCACTCGCCGATGGTTCGAGCCAGACGGGAACCGGGATCTCTCGGAGCATCTTCTTCCGAGAGCGAGCGATCGAGTTCGGCGATCGACGGACCACCGATGGGCGTTGCGTCGTTCGACGTTGCATCGGCTCCGGAATCCACCGACGACACGGTATCGGAACGTTCGTTCACAGCGAGGCGATCAGCTTCTCGACGCGTTCGTCACGGCTGCGGAACGGGTCCTTGCACAGGACCGTTCTCTGGGCCTGATCGTTGAGCTTCAGATGCACCCAATCGACGGTGTAATCGCGCTTCTTCTCCTTGGCCGCCCGGATGAACTCTCCCCGTAGGCGGGCGCGAGTGTTCTGCGGAGGTTCCGTGAGAGCGGTCTCGATGTCGACATCGGAGGTGACACGCTCGACGAGCCCCCGCGACTGCAACTTGTAGAACAAGCCGCGTGACGTGTCGATGTCGTGGTACTGCAGATCGACGAGTTGAGACCTCGGGTCGCCGAGTCCGAGCCCGTGCCGCTTCCGATAGGACTCGATCAGGTGCCACTTGATGACCCAATCAACCTCGCGATCCAGTTTGAGGGGATCGTTCTCGATCGCCGTCACGCAGTGCTCCCACATCTCGAGCGCCTTCTGCTCGAGCGGAGGAAATCCCTTCGTGTCGGCGTACCGAAGTGCACGATCGAGATATTCGCGTTGAATGTCGAGGGCACTCACTTCGCGACCGTTCGCCAGGACGACGGTGCGACGGCACGTGGGATCGTGGCTGATGTCGCGGATGGCGCGTATGGGGTTCTCGAGTGACATGTCGCGAAGAACCACCCGAGGATCCTCGAGCATCCGGAGCATGCAAGCGGTCGACCCGATCTTCAGGAACGTGGTGTACTCGCTCATGTTGGAGTCACCGACGATCACGTGCAGACGCCGGTAACGCTCGGCATCGGCGTGCGGCTCGTCACGAGTGTTGATGATCGGTCGGCTCCTCGTCGTGGCCGACGACATCGTTTCCCAGATGTGATCGGCTCTCTGTGTGATCGAGTACACCGGCCCACGCGCGGTCTGAACGATCTTTCCGGCACCAGTGAAGATCTGACGACTCACGAGGAAGGGAATCAGGACCTCGGCATGACGAGATCCGTCGTCACCTCGACTCGTGAGGTAGTTCTCGTGGCACCCGTAACTGTTGCCGGCCGAATCGGTGTTGTTCTTGAAGAGGTAGACCGTGCCCCGAATCCCCTCGTCCCTCAACCGCTCTTCGGCCGAGGCAGCGAGTGATTCGAGGATTCTCTCTCCGGCCTTGTCGTGCACGACGGCGTCGTAGATCGAATCGCACTCGGGTGTCGCGTACTCGGGGTGCGATCCCACGTCGAGATACAGGCGCGATCCGTTCTCGAGGAACACGTTCGAGCTTCGTCCCCACGAAACGACCTTGCGGAAGAGATAACGCGCGACCTCATCGGGACTGAGCCGACGCTGACCCCGCAAGGTACACGTGACGCCGTACTCGTTCTCGATCCCGAAGATGCGACGCTCCATGCGGGAAACCTAGTCCGACACTCCGCTCGATCAGACCCGGGCACCGACGAACGTCTCGTCGTCAGCCGCCAGATGTACCGAGAATCGGTGCAACCTCGGCGTCGTCGAGTCGAGCGAAGCAACGTCGTCCGTTGCCCCGCGACAGGACAGCCACTTCGATGTCGTCGGCCGACAGCTCACGATCGGGCCCGGACAGGGCGGCGACGGCGACCGGAAGGGCCTCGCTCAGTACGTGACCGGCCGACCACGACGCCGAGAGTCGCTCGGCGATCGCCTCGGCATCACCACCGAGGACACTCGTCCCGCTCTCGTCGACGAGAGTGCCGTCGTAGAGAATGTGGAAGAGCTGATCGTCTTCGGGCCGCGTCCCGACCTCGGCCACCAGAATCTCGACTTCGAGAGGCTTCAGTTCGTGCGTGAACGTCTGGCCGAGGATCTGGGCGTAATCGTTGGCGAGGCTCCTCGCTTCCACGTCGTCTCGAGAATACGAATACCCCTTCACGTCGGCGTTGCGCACTCCGAAACGACGAAGTTGATCGAACTCGTTGTACTTTCCGACTCCCGCGAACGCGATGCGGTCGTAGATCTCGCTGATCTTGCGCAGTGTGTTGGAGGGGTTCTCGGCGACCAAGAGAATCCCGTCGGCGTACTGGAGGGCCACCATGGCTCGCCCACGTGCGATCCCCTTGCGGGCGTAGTCGGCCCGATCCTTCATCATCTGTTCGGGAGCGACGTAGAACGGCATGTTCATGACGACACCTCCCGTGAGGACCGATGCTCGTCGGAAATTCGTTCGAAGACCGTCCGCAACCGCTCGTCGTCGACCCGACGCCAACCGTCGGAATCGATGACGGCAACCACGGGATAGATACCGCGCAGAACGTCGGGGCCTCCGGTCGCGGCGTCGACGTCGGCTGCCTCGAACAGCGCCCGACAGGCCAGATCGACCGCTTCGCCACTCGCGAGATTCGGTCGATACCCGACCTTCAGGACCGTGGCGGCCGGCCCACCCCCCGACCCGGTGGCCACGAACTCGCGTTCTTCGTATCGTCCTCCGGTCACGTCGAAGTCCCACAGCCGTCCGGTGCGCCGAAGCGGGTCGTATCCGGCGAAGATCGGAACCACGGCCAACCCTTGCATCGCCGCCCCGAGATTGGCCTTGACCATCTGAGAGAGCTGGTTGGCCTTGCCTTCGAGACTGATCGGTCGACCATCGAGTTTCTCGTAGTGCTCGAGCTGCAACTGGAACAACTTGATCATCTCCATCGCCACACCCGCGGTGCCCGAGATGGCGACACCACTGTGACGATCGGCCGGCACGACTTTTTCCATCTCACGATTCGAGATGCGATGACCCATCGTGGCGCGGCGATCCCCTGCCATCACCACGCCGTCGACACAACGAAGGGCGAGCACGGTCGTTCCGTGGGGCGCGCCCTCGACCCGCGGAGTACCAGCCGGCGCGGAGAACGGGTCGAGCCCGACCGATCTCAACAAGTCCGTGAATCCGCTTCCGGGATCGCTGTCGGGACCGAAGAGAGGGACCTTCACCTCTCACTCACCACCCTTTTGAACGTAACTCTTCACGAAGTCCTCGGCGTTGGTCTCGAGAACATCGTCGATCTCGTCGAGGATGTCGTCCATTTCGGCCTTCAACCGATCACCTTGCTCGGTCGTGGCGTCGAGCTCACCCTCGGGTGACTCGACCCTCGACGAGTCCCGGTCGCTTCCCTTGGAACGCTGGATTCGCTCGGCCATGATCGCCTCCTCGGCTACATCCTGCCAGCGACCGGCGCCGATGCCATCGTCAGTCCCCCAGTCGTGCGAGCAACTCGGTCACGTCGGCACTTCGTTCCACGAGATCGCCCACCAGGTCACGGGTGCCACGAAGTGGTTCCATCATCGGAACTCGACGGAGCGGGTCGCGCCCCACGTCGAAGACGATGCTGTCCCAGTTCGCGGCCACCACGCTCTCGGGCCACTTGGCCAGCACTCGGCCCCGGAAGAACGCACGCGTGTCATCGGGCGGTTCGGTCATGGCCCGCCTCACGTCGTTCGGGTCGCACGTCACCCGAAGTCCGACCCGGGCCGAGATCGACTTCTCGGGACGCATGTCGTGATACTGAAGATCGAGGGCCTTGGTCCGTACGTCGTAACCGCGAAGGCCGTGCCGATCGGCATACGCGTCGACGACCCGTTTCTTGGCCACCCAGTCGACCACGTCGGCGACCGACTCCGGGTCCGACGTCAAACCCTCGAGAACCTCCCGCCATCCGGCCAGGATCGACACACCGTCACCTCCGAGACACTCGAGCCCGTGGGTCCCGGCGTAGCGCTCGGCCATCTCGAAGAGCGCCCATTGCACATCGAGTGCGGTCATTCGCTCACCGGTTCGCAGCGCGACCATCTGACGCAGAGTCGGATCGTGGCTGACCTCTCGGATCGCTCTCACGGGATCGACCAACGACAGATCACGATCGATCGCTCCGTCCTCGATCATCGCCAGGACGAGTGACGTCGTACCGAGTTTGAGGAACGTGGCGACCTCGGACAGGTTCGCGTCGCCGACGATCACGTGCAGACGTCGGTACTTGAGTGGGTCGCAGTGGGGTTCGTCGCGTGTGTTGACGATCGGCCGCTTCAACGTGGTCTCGAGTCCGACCTCCTCCTCGAAGAAATCGGCCCGCTGACTGATCTGGAACGCGACATCGGACGGTGAATCACCGGGGAATTCCGATCCCACCTTGCCCGCTCCGGTGAACACCTGTCGAGTGACGAAGTGCGGAGTGATCTCGCTCACCAGTCGCCCGAAGGGAACTCCGCGATCGAGGAGATAGTTCTCGTGGCAGCCGTAGCTGTTGCCTTTGCCGTCACTGTTGTTCTTGTGGAGCAGCAACTCGCTGCCCTCCGGCATCACCGAACGGACGAGAGACATCGAGCGCCGGACGATCTCCTCAGCAGCTCGGTCGTAGAGAGTCGCCTGACTCGCACTTCGACATTCGGGAGTCGAGATCTCGGGATGAGCGTGGTCGACGTAGTACCGAGATCCGTTGGTGAGAACCGCGTTCACGAGCTGTGGTTCGACCTCCGGGGCGAGGGAGTCCTCCCACGAGAAGCCGCGGGCGTCCTGCCCCGGATGCTCGTCGACGAAATCCCAGTCGATGCGATGAGCAGCGGCCACGTAGGAGTTGATGAGCACCGACGATGCCGCGACCGGGTTCGGGTCGGCTCCCCGAACCAGGATGCCGTATTCGGTCTCGATACCACAGACCTTCGGGATCGCCATCGGACGTCGATCCTGCCCTACAAGTACTGCCCGGTGGCCGCCCGTTCGATCGCGCGTCCTCCCGAGAGTTCCGACGTGACCCGACCCTCGTCGACCAACGTTCGGATGAAGACGATGCGCTCACCCTTTTTGCCCGAGATCTTCGCCCAGTCGTCGGGGTTGGTGGTGTTGGGAAGATCTTCGTGCTCCCGGAACTCCTGGCGAATCGACTCGAGAAGATCGCTGGTGGCCACACCGCTCGCTCCACCGCCGATGAAACGCTTGATGGCGACCTTCTTGGCCCGTCGCACCACGTTCTCGATCATGGCCCCGGACGCGAAGTCTCGATAGAACAGCACCTCTTTGTCACCGTTGGCGTACGTGACCTCGAGAAACCGGTTGGCGGGATCGTCGCGATACATCTCGTCGACGGTTGCGTCGATCATGCGTGCAACGGCCTCTTCGATCGAACCGGCCGCGGATATCTCGCCATCGGAGATCGGCAGGTCGGTGGTCAGGTACCGAGAGAAGATCTGTCGAGCCGCATCAGCGCTCGGCCGTTCGATCTTGATCTTGACGTCGAGGCGGCCCGGCCGAAGGATCGCTGGGTCGATCAGATCCTCACGATTCGTCGCTCCGATCACGATGACGTTGCGCAACCCTTCGACACCGTCGATCTCGGCCAGTAGCTGTGGAACGATGGTCGACTCCATGTCGGACGAGATGCCAGTGCCTCGGGTTCGGAACATCGAGTCCATCTCGTCGAAGAACACGATCACCGGCCAGCCCTCTTCACTCTTCTCACGGGCCCGCTGGAACACCAGACGGATCTGACGCTCGGTCTCACCGACGTACTTGTTGAGAAGTTCGGGACCCTTGATGTTGATGAAGTAACTCCGACCCTTCTCGTCACCGGTCGCCGCCGCGACCTTGCGAGCCAGGCTGTTGGCGACCGCTTTGGCGATCAGCGTCTTGCCGCATCCCGGTGGGCCGTACAGCAGAATCCCCTTCGGAGCGGGCAGTCGGTACTCGGCGAAAAGATCCTGATGAAGGAACGGCAGTTCGACAGCGTCGGCGATCTGCTCGATCTGATCGTCGAGACCTCCGATGTCTCCGTAGCTGATGTCGGGAACCTCTTCCAGGAGGAGTTCGTCGACTTCGGGGCGCGGCAATTTCTCGACGAGCAACTGGGACCGGCCGTCCCGTCGGACCGAATCACCGGCTCGCAAACGAGCCCCGCGGAGTGAGTCGGCGAATTCACAGACGGCCTCTTCGTCGGCCCGACCGACGACGATGGCTCTCACCCCGTCCTCGAGAACCTCCTTCACCGTCACGACGTCCCCGATCCCCTCGGGTCGGCGCACGAGAATGACGTTCAGGCTCTCGTTCAACACGACCTCGGCACCGAGATCGACGTCGTCGACCTCGATCTCGGGATGCACGTTCACTCGCATCTTGCGGCCGCTCGACAGAACGTCGACCGTGCGATCGTCATTACGCCCGACCACGACCCCGTAGGCCGACGGTGGTTGGGACAACTTGTCGACCTCGTCACGGAGATTGGCGATGTGTTCACGCGCCTCTCTCAGTGTGAAGCTCAGCTTCTCGTTCTTGGCGATCTCTTGTGCCAAATGGCCCTTCGTCTCGAGGAGACGTTCTTCGAGTTGACGCAGGCGGACCGGCACCTCGGCCAGGCGGCGTCGGAGATCGTCGTCGGAGTCGTGGGCGGGTCGATTGTCGTCGGCAGCCATCGAAACCTCCTCATCGGCAACCTACACGGCATCAGCCGACCGTGCGACGGCGGACCCTGCTGTGTAAGATCGGTCGGAGTCGGTACGGGAGTGCCGTACGCAACACCTGCCAACGAGCGCCCCCCGGGCCCGTCGACACGAGGAGAGCACGAGAACTATGAAGGTCTGGATCGATCAGGATCTCTGCACCGGCGACGGTCTGTGCGAGGAAATCGCACCTGACGTCTTCACTCTTCTCGACGACGGCCTTGCCTACGTCAAGGAAGGCGACAAGATCTACGCGACCGCCAAGGGCAACCCGCAGGGTGCCGATGGCCTCGCCGAGATCCCCGACGGTCAGCTCGACGGTGTGATCGAGTCCGCCGAGGAATGCCCCGGCGAGTGCATCTTCATCGAACCCTGATCGTTCCAGTCTCGCTCGCCGACGAGTGACCGGTCTCAGACGTCGAGAAGGCGTCCGGCCGTGAGAAACCCAGTGTGCGCCACCATGCGGTGATCAGGTCGAACCGCTGCGCCTTCGATGTACCAGCCTCGGTGCAGAACCTCCATCGTTCGAGTCGTCGTCCACCGAGGTGACGCCATGGCCCGTCGAGTCTCGGCGGCCTGAGTGATCGACGGCGTGTACGCAACCAGGATTCCTCCCGGACGTAGCGTCCGCTCGGCATGGGGCACCACCTGCCAGGGCTCGGGAAGATCGAGGACGATCCGATCGATCTCACCCGTCAGACTCGGGTTGATGCCGTCGTAGCAGTCGCGCACCTCCACGCAGTAGCGCTCGAGGGCCTCCTCTCCGAGGAAGGAGCGCACGTTGGCCACGGCCCGATCAGCGAAGTCGGGTCGCAGCTCGTAGCCGATCACGTGGGCACCGGCCCGCAGGAGCGACATCGAGAGCGCCCCCGATCCGACCCCGCTCTCGAGAACTCGGGTTCCCGGCGAGATGTCGGCCATCATCAGGATCGGAGCCAAATCCTTCGGGTAGATCACCTGAGCCCCACGTGGCATCTCGATCACGAAATCCTCGAGGGTCGGACGCAGGACGATGTACCGCGCTCCCCGCGTCGACTCCAGCCGACGCCCTTCGCCATGTCCGACGATGTCCGCGTGGGGTACGAGTCCGGCATGACTGTGGAACTCTCCCCCCTCGATCAACGTGATCAGATACCGACGTTGTTTGCTGTCGATCAGCAGTGCCTTGTCTCCGAACTCGAACGCGGTCATAGATGCCAATCTCTCGGAGGATCCGTGCCGGATCCCGACGTGGGTTCCGTCAGTCTCCCCGACGAGAGGCACGCGTGCGTGCCTTTTTCTTGAGGAGCAGCTCGACTGGCACTGCATCGTGACCCTTGGTCCGTTCGACGAGACGGCAGAACGCGCACACGTCGCTCTCTCCGCCAGTGGGCGAGTCACAGCGGAAGCAACGATGCAGATCGTCTCGTCGCCGGCCATCGACCAACAACGGAATCATTCGATCGAGGAATCCGGCGTAGAAGGCCGCTTTGGATCCCGGCGACCTCTCCTCGAGTGCATTCAGGAGTTCCTTGTACTGAAGGTGACGGTTACCGGCGGCCATCGGACATTCCTCGATGACGTAGTCGATCCCGCGCAGAATGCACCAGGCGGCCGTCTCGCGTTCGGAAAGACGTACGAGGGGTTTGGCCTTCTTCGGAAAACCGTCCCCGGCCTCCAGTACCGGCGTCTGCCGAGCGAGATATTCGACGTCCCATCGCAACGCGTTTCCGAACAACACCGCTGCTTCGTCGTCGAGATTGTGTCCGGTGACGACGACGTCGTACCCACCTTCACGAGCCGCTCGATCGAAGAGATGCCTCTTGCTCAGACCACAGGCCGAGCAGGGCACACGACCCGTCACTTTGGCCGCGGTCGGAACGTCGAACCCATGATCGTCACGCAACGATTCGACACGCAACGACAGTCCGCGTTCGGAGGCGAAGTGCTCGGTGATCGCGCGCGACTCGTCGCTGTACTCACCGATTCCCAATGCGATGTAGTACCCGTCGGCCTGGTATCCGAGTTCGACGAGCAAGTCCCAGACGGCGAGCGAATCCTTGCCACCGGACACCGCCACGAGAATGCGGTCGTCGGCCCGGAACATCTCGTGATCGTCGATCGCCTTCATCACCTGCCGACGGCACAACTCGAAGAAGTGTTCGGTACAGAAATTGGCATTGTGCCTCGGCAGATCGATGACCGCCGGACCACGACAGCTGCGACACTTCATGGATCACCCACCCGAGACGACGGGTCTGATCTCGATCGTGTCATCGGCTTCCAACAGAGCGTCTCCGGGGACCAACGTTCCGTTACGGATCACGAGATGAGCCTCGCGGGACAACTCGAGCTCGGCGAGGAGTGCATGCACTCGGCGAGTGCCGTCGACATGGATCTCTCGTCGCGGATGACGCAGGACGACGATCACCGACGACGGCTCCCCCGCTCGACCGACGACACGACGATCGAACGTCCCGGACGAATCGATTCGGTCGTCACGACCTCCGGGCGACGACCGACGGCCCGACGCACGAGATGGATCCCCCACACCACGACACCGATCGTCGACCAGACTCGACCTCCGCGCAGGAAGCCCTGACGCAGGCTGCGGGACCGAAGGAAGGAGAACACGTCCGATCAGAGCCGACGAATCTCGACCATGGTGGAGCGACGACGTCCGCTCCGACGACCGAGAAGGAACACGACGATGACCACCGCGGCTCCGGCGACCACCGCAGCGGTTGCCAGCGCTCCCTTGCGATCCTCGACCTTCTCGGCGACGTCACCTTGGAGCCCTCGCAACTTCTTCTCGATGTCATCGCGAGTGATGCGCTCATCTCGAGCCATGGCGCGGTTCCTTTCCGAGAGTTGCCTTCTTCACGCGGGCAAGGGTCACGATGGCCAGACCGACCGCCCCGAGCAGAACGACGAGATACGGCACGAAACTCCATGCTCCGTCGAACGCCGACGTCTCGGTCTGAAGAAGACGAAGTGTTCCGAGAAGGACGAAGATCGATCCGAGACCGAGAAGAACGGCCCCGATGGATCCGAGTGCGAGCCATCGGCCGGCTCCCGACAACGGCCCGAGCGTCTCCTGACGGGCGTACTCCTTGACGACGTCGACGACGTCGGACACCCCGGCTCGTTCACGTCTCGTGCGATCGCCCACCCACACGTTCTAGCAGCGACGACCAGGAATGGCACCGTGACGCCGAACCCCGACGCACCTAGTCGTCGTCGATGCCGACACCGGCTCGGAATCTGACCAGCGCATCGAGGTCGTCGATCGCAGTTGCGAGCCGACGGGCCGCCTCGTCGGTCGTGGTCGAGCTCAGCACGGCGTGACGATCCGACGGACCGATCGGAAGACTCGTCGCCACTCGGAACACGTAAGCAGCGAGGTCTTCGTCGATCGAACGACCCTCGATCGACGGCACCCGATCGTCCAGTCGACGCAACAGAGCGACGAATCGCGTCACACGACCGTCGAGTTCGTGCTCGACATCGGGTGAACCAGCCCCGGAATCAGCGAAAGGCCATTCCACGACCATGGCGACCGGATACGGATCATCGGGCAGCCACTCGACGACGCGCAAACGCTCGATTCCGACGACCACGACACCTCGTCGACCGTCGTCGGTCTCTTCGCTGCGCACGACACGAACCCGAGTTCCGACCGTCGTTCGAACGTCACCGCCTCCGACTTCGTGCCCTCGTTCGATCATCACGATGCCGAACTCGTGAGGTTCACTCGAGAGGACGTCGTCCAACATCATTCGATAGCGAAGCTCGAAGACGTGCAGAGGAAGAAGGGCCCCCGGAAGCAGAGGTGTCCCGAGCGGGAACATGGGCAGGCGCCGACGAGAAGTCATGCCAATTGCTCAGCCAGGCGCGAGTGGCCCGAGTCGCTCGGACGTGGGACCCGACGGGTAGGTCGCCAGAGCATCGGAGAGATAACCCTCCCAAATGGGACCGAAAGTCGCATCGTCCGACACACCGTCACCGACCAACATCACGGCGAACGACACCAACCCCCCGCCGTCGATCGGCAGATACCCGGCCAACGCCTTCACTCCGGTGAGGGAGCCGGTCTTGGCGACCAGACGACCCTCCATGGGGTCACCGATGAAATACGACGCCATCGTTCCGGTTCGGGCGGCCACCGGCAGCGACTGGAAGAAGACCGATCGCTCGTCGAAACGGTCGAGGACGTCGAGCATCGTTCGACAGGTCACGACGTTCTCACGCGACAGTCCGGATCCGTCGACGATCCGCAGGGCATCGGTCGAGACCCCCCAGGTCGTCAACGTCTCGACGATGGTCGCGATTCCGGCCGCACGCGATCCGGCCTGACGAGTCGCGTAGCCGATTTCTTTCAGGACCATCTCGGCGGTGTTGTTGTCGGAATTCACCAACATCTCTCGGACGACCTCGGCGAAGGGGGCCGACGTCACCGACGCAACGGCCGCCGGTTCCCCTGGAGCCCGTCCCGACGTCGCCTGTCCGACGACGGTGACACCGCGCTCTCGGAGGAGGCGCACGAATTCCTCGGCGGCTCCGAGTGCGGGATCGTTTCCTCGAACACCGGCACCGAGCACCGCGCCGTCGTTCACCACGAGACCACCGATCGGCCCCCCTTCGACGGCTCGGAACGAAATGGGCCAAGTGGGCGGATAGAGCTCGGCGTCATACCGCGACCCGTCACCGATCACGTTGCCGTTCACCTGGACGACCCCGGCTGCCACGACCGCGTCGGCCAGTGCGTCGAGAGACGTGGCCGGTTGCTGCGGGTAACGCACGTAACGAGCATCGTCGGGGTACCACGCAGCCGACAGGAGCGGATCCCCTCCCCCGACGAGGTACAGCGAGCCGACCGTTCCCGCCGAAACATCGGCCAACACACGCGTGGTGTACGTGTACTGGGGTCCGAGTACTTCGAGAGCGACCGCTGCGACCACTGCCTTCAAAGTGCTGGCCGGAATCACGGGAGTGTCGAGGCCGTCCGACAAGGCCAACACACCGTCGACATCGACCGCTGCGCACGAACCGAGAAGGACGGCGCCACCGAGAGGGCGCAGGGCACTCTCGAACGCCGTGAGCGACGTTTCGCGGGCCAAGACTTCGGGGGTCCGTCGGGCCGACAGAACAGGTGTGACCGGCGAGGTGTCGGGCAACTCCGCAACGGCATCGGGACCCGGAGGCTCACTGCCGTCCCGTGACTGCGCGTATTGCCAGACACCGAACAGCACCACGGCCGGAAAGGCCGCCACGAACAACAACGTGGCGATCGGGTTGGCGGCTGGAACCGTCCGTCGAGGCGGACGCCGACTCGACGACGGTCGAAGACCCGAATCGGCCATCAGTACCCTCGGCGTCGACGGTGCTCCGCCAAACGGTAGAGATGTCCGAGAGCCGTGACCGCTCGGTGCCCCGACGAGTAGCAAAGGCGGCCGGTCGCCCGAATCGTGGCCGGTCCCGCATTGGACGGATCGGCCACCGCCAGCTCGGTCGCCACGAGAATCGGCTTACCGGTCCGACTCGACAACTCGTCGGCTGCTTCGGCGAAGCGCTGATCCTGTCGTTCGTGATAGGCAACGATTCGTTCGAGGCCGTGGTCGGGGTAGAAGCGCCCTTCGCGCATCATGCGCGCCTGGTTGGCCTGAATTCCGAGGCCGAGATACACGACTGCGTGCACATCGGAATGCGTGGCGATGATCTCCATCACCTCGGGGATCGTGTCGCGGGTTTCTCCTCCGGCACAGTCCACCGGGTTGCTCCGGCTCCAACGAGGCGGAAGTTTGGCGTCGATCGATTCTCGTAAGTCGTCGGGCAAGTCGATCAGATTCAAGATTCCCTCGCGCGTCAGCGCATCGGATGTGACCACTCCCCAGCCACCGGCCGTCGTGAGGATGACCACGTTCGGTCCCGCCGGCAAGGGCTGAGTCGCGAACGTCGCCGCGGCCTCGAATGCCTCATCGACCGTTGCCGCACGAGTGATTCCAGCCGCACGACAGAACCCGTCGAAGACCTTGTCGTCGGCGGCCAGAGCCCCCGTGTGGGACGCCGCTGCACGGGCGCCACCTTCAGTGGCCCCGCCCTTGACCAACACGAGGGGCTTGCGACGCGCGACCGACGCCAGCCTCTCCATGAGAGCTCGGCCGTCGGTGATTCCTTCGAGGTAGGCGAGCCCCACCGCCGTGGCCGGATCGTCGGCGTAGAAGTCGAGATAGTCGGCCACGGTGACGGCGGCGGCGTTACCCGCCGACACCGCACGACTGATTCCGACACCGGTCGCTCGCGCGTAGTTCATGAAGGATGACACGAAGTTGCCGCTCTGACTCGCGACACCGATACGACCCGCCGGTGGATACGGCGCGACGATCTGGGCACAGAGCTTCGCCGGCGTGCTCACCACACCTTGACCGTTCGGGCCGGCGAGCAGGATGCCGAGCTCATCGGCCAGGGCCACCAGTTCGGCTTCGGCTCGCCTGCCCTCCTCCCCCGCTTCCCCGTATCCGGCCGACGTCAGGAAGGCCGCCTTCACACCTTTGCGCGCACACGCCCGAAGGAGTTCAGGATTCGCCGAGGCCGGTGTGCACACGAACACGAGATCGATGGCTCCGTCGGGAAGCGCGTCGATGTCGGCCACGGTTCGCACGCCGAGAACTTGTTCGCCCTGCAGATTCGTCCCGAAGACGGCGCCCTCATATCCGGAGGCGAGCAGATTGTGCAACGACACGAATCCGAACTTTCCGGGGTGAGTCGACGCCCCCGTCACGAGAACACCACGTGGTTCGAAGAGAGCCGAGAACTGCTCGTCGGTCGGTCGACCACGTGCCTCGGACGTCTTGCGGGGAGTGTCGGCGATCTCGACCAGAGCGTCGACGGCCACCGGGCGACCGCTCGGGTCGACGATCAGCGGATTCACGTCGACGCTCGCGACATCGGGACGTTCGTCGGCGACGCGACCCAGACCGACGAGAATCGAGGCCAGTACCTCGCGGTCGACCGGGCCCTCACCGCGAAATGCCCCGAGCAATTTCTGAGTCGACAACTGATCGATCATCTCGTGAGCGGTGACCACGTCGAGTGGCGCTGGACGGAACACCACGTCGGCGACCGCTTCGGCCAAGACTCCTCCGACGCCGAGCATCACACTCGCTCCGAACTGAGGGTCACGAATCACACCGGCGATCAGTTCGCGGTTGCCCGACACCATCGGAGCGATCAGCACCGAAACGTCTCCGTCCTCGGGACGCGTGAGAGAAAGCAGGTCGGTCGCGGCGGCGCGAACCGCCGACTCGTCGGCCAGTCGCAGACGCACGAGCCCCCGTTCGGTCTTGTGAGCGATCGCGTCACCACACAATTTGGCAACCACCGGAAATCCGAGACGACGGGCCGCGTCGACCGCCGAGTCGGCGTCGGGCACCGTCTCTTCGGGGGCCATGGGAACGCCGTACTCGGCCAACAAAGTTTTCGATGCCGATTCGGAGAGAGTCGCCGTGGACGAGGGGGTGGCGGCCATGGAGACCACGGTAGTCGCCGCCCCCTTCGTCCTCGGGTGCTTCTGGTCGGGCTGACAGGACTTGAACCTGCGACCTCTTGACCCCCAGTCAAGCGCGCTACCAAGCTGCGCCACAGCCCGCTATGTGACCGCTCCACCGGGGAACGGCGGTCGAACTCTACCGGCCGATCACACGAAGAGGTCGATGATCCGCCAGCCGACGTAGAGCACCACCCCGGTGACGAGAAGTTTGAAGTGCCACGGTGCGGCCGGATCGTCTCCCGTCGCGCCGGCCAACTTCTTCAGGTCGAGGTCGTCGGCCGTGACACGGCGAGGAGTCGTCGAGGCGATCCGAGGCTCACCGAGACGACGCCCACACGACGGACAGCTTCCGTCCGAGCCCATGGCACTCGGTGCCCAGTACTTCGCGCAATCCTCGCAGAACGGCACGTCACTCGTTCCTCTTGCGTACTCGAATCTTGATGGGCGTTGATCCGAATCCGAATGCCTCGCGCAGACTTCGCTCCAGGTACCGCAGATATGGCTGGGCGATCTCGCGATTCACGAACAAAGTGAAGGTCGGAGGATCGGTCGCTCCCTGTAACGCGTACATCACGCGTGCACCGCCGGCGGCCGGCTGTCGCTGCTGCGCTTCGGCGATCACCTTGTTCACGTCCCGGGTGGGAACTCGACGGTGGTACTGAGTGATCGATTCCTGAAGGACCGGCCGCAACTTGTGCACGCCCTTACCGGTGAGAGCCGAGATCTTGAGTACCGGAGCGTCGTCGAGAAAATGCAGTTTCCGGCGAACCTCCGATTCGACGTGGGCTCGATCCTCCCCGACCTCGACCAACTCCCACTTGTTCAACAACACCACGATCGGACAGCCCGACGCGTCGATTCGCTCGACGAGTCTTTGATCCTGAGCGGTCACACCCTCGGTGGCATCGATCACGAGCAACGCGACGTCGGCATCGTCGACGGCGCGCAACGCTCGAACGAGTGAGTAGTACTCCGCCGAGTCGTCGATACGCGACTTTCGACGCATTCCAGCGGTGTCGACGAAGACCACGGGTCCGTCTTCGGTGTCGACCAGAGTGTCGATCGAGTCGCGTGTGGTGCCGGGCATGTCGTGAACGACCGAGCGATCCTCCCCCACGAGACGATTGAAAAGAGTGCTCTTGCCCACGTTGGGTCGCCCCACCAACGCAACGCGCGGCGGCTTCTCGGCGTCGTCAACGACCATGTCGACGAGGTCGAGACCCTCACTTTCTCGCGTCTCGGGAAGTCGAGCCACGACTTCGTCGAGGAGGTCGCCGGCCCGTCGTCCGTGCAGTGCACTGACCGGATACGGCTCTCCGACTCCGAGCGACATGAACTCCCAACGATCGGCCTCTCGGCGATCGTTGTCGGCCTTGTTGACCACGAGGAGGACCGGAACATCGGTTCGTCTGATCCAGGCCGCCACCGATGCGTCCTCGTCGGTCACTCCGACCGAGCCGTCCACCACGAAGAGAACCAAGTGAGCCGCGCGCACGGCGGCCTCGACCTGGCGGCTGACCTTGGCGTCGAGTTCGGAACCCGACGGCAGCCAACCTCCGGTGTCGACCAGCACGAAGTGATGACCGAGCCACTCGGCCGACGCTTCCTTGCGGTCGCGGGTGACTCCTGGACGATCTTCGACGATTGCCGCTTGCTCTCCGACGATTCGATTGAACAGGGTGCTCTTCCCGACGTTCGGTCGCCCCACGATCACGACGGTCGGATCGACTCCGGCTTCGACACTTTTCGTCATGACGAAACCTCCAGCGCGCGTCGCAATGCGATGCCGTCGGTCGCCACGACTTCGACGGCGCGCGGCAGATCGTCGATCGACATGCCGTCGAGAAAACGGCCTTCGGACAAGCAGACGTCGGGGATCAGATACCGGTGACCCTCCGGTTGCCGCTCGAGTTCCCTCACCAGATCGGCACCGACCATGAGACCGGCCACCGAGGTGTTGCCACCGAAGAACTCGTTGGCGATGGCGACGACCCGGACGTCAGGGCGCTCGAGCGTTGCGACGAGGGGTTCGAGCACACGTGCACCGTACTCCCCGGTCAAGATGGCGACAGGAGCTCGTCGCGACGGACGGATCGTCAGACCCGACGATCCCGATCGACCCCGCAGTCCGGTATCGGCCGCCGGATTACGCACCGCTCGGTAACCCTCGGCCGGCGCGCCGTCGATGGCGGCGAAGAAACCACTCTGTGGTCCGGTCGGAGAGTCAAGGCGACCCGTGAACTCCCATTCGAAGGTGCGCACCATGCCGACTCCGTCCTCGTGCATCGGAAAACCGTCGTAGGTCTCGCCAGGTGGGAACGGCCGATCGGCCATCAAGTAGTACTCATCGGACGCGAACACCAACCGACGTCCGAGCACCTCGAGGAATCGGCCCTGCCATTCTTCGACGATCTCGACCACTCGGCGCGCCTCGTCGATCGTGTGGAGGCGCATCGACTCCTCACGATTGAACCGGCTGATCCCGAGGGGCACCACCGCGACTTGGGAGAGCATCGGATAACGGTCGAGGATGCCGATCATCGTCTCTTCGAGCACCGAGCCGTCGTTGATCCCCGGACAGACGACGATCTGACCGTTGACCGTGATTCCGTGATCGAGCAGTGCTGACAGCCACCGAAGACTCGTGGCTCCCCGCTTGTTCCGCAGCAGGTGGACTCGAACCTCCGGATCGGTGGCGTGGATGCTCACGTTCAACGGAGAGAGCCCCTCGGTCACCACTCGTTCGAGGTCGGCCTCGGTGAAACGTGTCAACGTGGTGAAGTTCCCGTAGAGGAAACTCAATCGGTAGTCGTCGTCCTTCACGTACAGACTCGGACGCAGACCGGTCGGCAATTGGTAGATGAAGCAGAACGGGCAGTGGTTGTCGCAGGTACGCACGCGGTCGAACAAGGCGCTCGCCACCTCGGCACCGAGCGGCTCGCCCTCCGACTTGTCGACGGCGATCGTCGTCTCGACTCCTCCCCGGCGAACTTCGAGTTCGACATCGGCGACATCGGTCAGGAGCCGCCACTCGATGATGTCTCGCGGCGACACGCCGTCGAGCGACAGCACTTCGTCTCCGGGAAGAAGACCCGCCCGCTCGGCTGGCGAGCCCGGTGTGACTGCCACCACAAGAGGTCCGTGATGGCCGACCGTCATGTGGTCAGGCTACCGACGAGGGGCGCGCCGTTATCCTCGTCCCATGGCCGTCGACCGTGTGTTGCTCGCCAGCCCGCGCGGTTTCTGCGCCGGGGTCGAAATGGCGATCAAAGCCCTCGCATGGATGGTGCGTTCCTATCCCGCCCCGGTCTACTGCTACCACGAAATCGTCCACAACAAATTGATCGTCGAACGCTTCGAAAGACTCGGTGTGGTGTTCGTCGACGACATCTCGACGGTCCCCGTCGGCCGACCCGTCATGTTGTCGGCGCACGGTTCGGCACCCGAAGTGGTCGACGAGGCGCGTCGGCGTGGTTCGGTGGTCGTCGACTCGGTCTGTCCGCTCGTGACCAAGGTGCACCACGAGGTCAAGGTACGAGCCAACAAGGGCTACCGGGTCGTGTACGTCGGACACGACGGGCACGAAGAGGCCGTCGGCACCATGGCCGTGGCACCGCGAGCCATCTCACGAGTCGAAACGATCGAAGACGTGGACGCCCTCCCCGCCTTCGCCGAACCCGTGGCCTTGCTCGCCCAGACCACTCTGTCGCATCGCGACTGGGAGGGAGTCGCCGTTCGCGTTCGAGAACGATTCCCTGACGTCTGGACACCGGGTCGCAGCGATCTCTGCTTCGCGACCACCAATCGCCAGTCGGCACTCATGCAGATGGTCCCGTCGTGCGATGCGGTGGTCGTGATCGGTTCGGCCAATTCCTCGAACACTCGCGCCCTCGAGCGCCTGGCCGTCGAAGCCGGGTGTCGACGCGTCCTTCGAGTCAACGAGGCCAGCGAGCTGCCCGACGATCTGACCGGAGTCGTGGGCGTGACCGCCGGGGCATCGGCGCCCGAGGAAGTCGTGAACGAAGTGGTCGCTCGACTCGACCCACGTGACGGCATCGAGAGAGTCGACTTCACCGACGAGGACGAATATTTCCCTCCGCCCCGAAATCTCCGCGACCTCCAGAATGCGATCGACCTGGCCGTCACCGTGATGTGCGGGGCCGGAATCGAGAGTCGCCCCCTCCCCGACGATCGGGCCCTGGCGGCCAGCGACATCCTCGCTGCACTCGCGATCTGACCAATTCTCCTGATCGGCGCCGTCTGGCACGGTGACCCGTGATCTGACACGCTCGGGGCATGCTCTCCCCGACTGCTGACACCGTTCGCCTCTTCCTTCACGTCCTGGCCGCATCGGTGTGGGTCGGTGGCCAGATCGTGATGTCAGGACTCGTCCCTCGTCTGCGTCGGGCGGCACCCGACACCACCCGAGTCGCGGCCCGCGCTTTCGGATCGGTCGCCTGGCCGGCCTTTGCCGTTCTGGTCGTGACCGGAATGTGGAGCATCGTCGACGTCTCGATCAACGAGCAGACGACGTCGTATCAGGCCACGGTGGGCGTGCACGTCGTCCTGGCCGTGATCGCCGGGGCGAGTGCGGCGATCCATTCGATCGGTCGGAGCAGACTCGCCCTCGCACTCGGAGGCGCGATCGGACTGCTCACGTCCCTCGTGGCTCTCTTCATCGGCGTGCTGTTGCACACCGCCGGCTGATCAGTTGCGAGGAACCTTGCTCCAGGAGACGTCCCGATCGACGCGCACGTCACCCGGGAGGCCGAGCACACGTTCTCCGAGGATGTTGCGCATCACTTCACTCGTTCCACCTTCGATCGAATTGGCTCGGCTGCGCAAGAAAGCCTTCTGCGGGTTCTCGAGCCCCATGGCCTGTTCCGGTCGAATCATCTGATATCCGCTCGGGAACAACATGCCGTCGGCGCCGAGAAGGGTCACGGCGAACGAGTACACGTCCTTGTTCAGCTCGGCCATGGCCAACTTCGCGATCGATCCCTCGGGACCCGGATCTCCCATCTTGCGCATCTGGGACGCGCGTATGTTCGTGAGACGAAGCAATTCGGCGCGAATCCAGAGCGACATCAATGCGTCGCGCGCCGCCGGAGTACGGGCGTCGTCCGCCAAACCCTTCCAGACCTTCACGGCATCGCGGATCGGACCCGAGCCCTTCGGGGGGATGGCTCCACCGATCGACACTCGCTCGTTCATGAGAGTCGTGAGCGACACACGCCATCCGTCTCCGACACTGCCCAGCATCTCGGCGTGCGAGATACGAACGTCGGTGAAATAGACCTCGTTGAATTCGGCCTCGCCCGTGATCTGATACAGCGGGCGAACCTCGACACCCGGTGCTTGCATGTCGACGACGAAGGCCGTCAGTCCAGCGTGCTTCACGGCTTCGGGATCGGTCCGAACGATGAGCAGACCCCACCGTGACAGATGAGCGAGAGTCGTCCAGACCTTCTGACCGTTCACCACCCACTCTTCACCGTCGCGAACACCCTTGGCCGACAACCCGGCGAAATCGGATCCCGAACCGGGTTCGGAGAAGAGCTGACACCAGACCTCCTCGCCAGTGAACAACGGTCGCAAGTAGCGCTTCTTTTGTTCGGAGGATCCCCACACCGCCACGGTCGGGCCGCACATTCCGTGTCCGATCGGATTACGGGCTACGGGATTGGGAGCGCCAGCTGCCGAGAGACGCTCGTTGATCAGGCGCTGAAGTTTCGGGTTGAGACCGAGACCTCCGCTGCCCTCCTCGAAATGAACCCACGCCAGGCCGAGGTCGAACTGGGCGCCGAGGAAAGTCGCCGGGTCGGTCGAGGCGGGAGGGAACTCCGCGACGAGACGCTCGACGAGTTCGGTCACCCGGGCTTCTTCGGCCGATACGGACACGGTGGCAGTGGACATGAATCCCCCTTCGACGACACGAGACGACGCCCGAAATGTACTCAGGTTCGGCGACGGCGTTCGGGTCGAAGCCACAGTTCACATGGTCACTCGTCCTCGGAAACATCATTTGCGTCGACGACCAGCCCCGAAGCGGCCAGTCTCTCCAGGAGCTCGTCCCGGACCGACACCCCGGGCTCTCGCGCCTTGTCGGATGCGATCCGCCAGCCCAACCGACTCGAATAGGTGAGCGGAGGTTCACGAAGTCGCCCCGCCGACACGTCGGTCACACGGCCGAAGAAGAGCCGATGGTCGAACATCTCCTTGTCGTCGAAGATCTCACAGCGCAACCAGGCGATCGCATCGGGAACCACCGGCAGATCGTCGGTCGTCCACGTCGTGAGCAGCTCTTCGGCGATGTGATGGAACTTGCGGCCCGGGTACGAGAAGTACTGGCCGGCGGCGACTTGATCTCCGGCCAGTACCGACACTGCGAAGAGTCCCGATTTCACGAGGAGCGGGAAAGTGTCGTGTCGGGGTGACACCGATGCCATCACGATCGGCTCCTCGAAACTCACCTGGGTGACCCAATGGCTGGTGTAGGCGCGACGCACCCCGTCGTGGCTGGCCCCCACCACCTGGACACCGTGCATCATCTGGCCGAGACACCTCTTGATCACGGGATCGATCATGTCCCCAGTCTGATCCCTCCGCCCTCGATCGGCCAGTCGACATCGCCCCGGTCAATTGAGCGGCGCGATGGCGCGCATCCATTCGCCGCGCTCACGATCTCCGATGTGCGGCAGACTTGACCTCGCCCACATCACCGCACCGAGAACTGTCGCTGCACTGAGATCGCCCGTCCGGGTGAGTGCCATCCAGTAAGCCTTCTGATTGTTGAGCATTCTCTCGATGATCGACAGATTCGACGACGGGTACCAGGCTTCGGAGGGAATCACCACCGGTCCACCCGCCAGACGACTCACCAAGGCTCGACAGCCATCCGCATCGAGGATCGCGCCGCCGTGGAACGGATCGAAGAAGCGCGCCGGCACACGCGCGACTCCGTCCAACTCACCCACGACGAAATGACCGGGTAGACCGACTCCACGAACGTCGACACCAACTCGTGCCGCGACTTCGATCATGAGAACCGACAAAGTGATCGGAATGCCGACTCCACGATCGAGAACCTCGTCCAGAAAGGAATTCCGCGGGTCGTAGTAGTCGAGTGTGTCGCCTCGAAAACGGCCCGAGTCGAAAAGGGTCCGAAACACGCCAGTCGCAGTCGGTGTCTCCACACTCGCCGCCAGTTCGTCGAGTCGCGCCAGCTGGCCGACAATGTCGAATTGGTCGTCGCCCATTCGGTCGTCGGCGCCACTCGTCGCGTCGTGTCGACCGGCGGGAAAGCCGGCGTCGACCATGGCCAATCGGATCACGGCCGCCATCGCCAGGGCCGACTCGGCCAGTGCCGGTTCACTCGAGCGAACCGACGAGCGGAAGATTCGCGCGATCTCGACATCGTCCCACGAACGTCCGACCGACTGCACCTCGTCGAGGGTACCCCCACTACTGTTTCACCCATGTACCTGGGCACCCACACCTCGACGACACCCGACAAACCGGCCCTCGTGATGGTCGGTTCCGGTTTCACACAGACCTTCGCCGAACTCGACGCGGCGGCCAATCGCCTCTCGCAACTTTTCCACTCGGCCGGACTTCGGCCCGGCGACCACGTCGCTTTGTGCATGGAGAACCACGATCGCTACCTCGAGGTCCTCTGGGGCTGCCAGTACGCCGGCCTCGTCTACACCGCGGCTTCGTCTCGTCTCACCAGCAAAGAACTCTCCTACATCATCAACGATTGTGCGGCCAAGGTGTTCATCACCTCGAAGTACAAGGCCGATCAAGCGGCCGAGATCGTCGCCGACACCCCGAACGTCTCGTTGCGACTCATGCTCGACGGGATCATCGATGGATACGAGTCGTACGAGAGCGCAGTCTCGGCTCAACCATCGACTCCGCTCTCCGAACGCATCGCCGGCACCGACATGCTCTACTCGTCGGGCACCACTGGTCTGCCGAAGGGCGTCACGAAACCCTTCGTTTCGCTTCCGCTCGAAGAGAGCGCCACGTCGGTTGCTCCGATGATCAGCATGCTCTTCGGCTTCACCCCCGACAGCGTGTATCTCTCGCCGGCACCGATGTATCACGCCGCTCCGTTGCGCTTCACCATGGCCGCGCAGAGTTTGGGCGCCACTGCGGTGGTGATGGAACACTTCGACCCCGAGGAATACCTGAAGGCGGTCGAGACTCACCGCGTGACTCACAGTCAGGTCGTTCCGACGATGTTCGTTCGCATGCTGAAGCTCGACGAGGACGTGCGCACGAAGTACGACGTGTCGTCTCTCGAGGCCGTGATCCACGCCGCCGCACCGTGTCCGATCCCGGTCAAGAAGCAGATGATCGAGTGGTTCGGGTCGATCATTCACGAGTACTACGCCGGAACCGAGGGCAACGGATTCGTCTACTGCAACAGCGACATGTGGCTGGCCCATCAGGGAACCGTCGGCATGCCCATCGGATGCACGATCCACATCTGCGGCGACGACGGCGACGAACTCCCTCGCTACGAGAGTGGCACCATCTTCTTCGAAGGTGGCGCCGAATTCGAGTACCACAACGATCCCGAGAAGACGAAGAGTTCGCGTCATCCGAAAGGATGGAGCACTCTTGGCGACGTCGGTTACCTCGACGACGACGGGTTCTTGTACCTCACCGATCGCAAGGCCTACATGATCATCTCCGGAGGGGTGAACATCTATCCCCAGGAGTCCGAGAACGTACTCGTGACCCATCCCGACGTGGTCGATGTCGCCGTCTTCGGCGTACCGAACGACGACTTCGGCGAGGAGGTCAAGGCCGTGGTGCAACCCAAGGTGATGCCGGCGTCGGAGTCCGAAGCTCGCGAACTCGAACAGGTCTTGATCGCCTTCTGTCGTTCCGAGCTCGCCGACGTCAAGTGCCCACGCTCGATCGACTTCCGTCCCGAACTCCCTCGACACCCGACCGGGAAGTTGTACAAGCGACTTCTGAAGGACGAGTACTGGAAGAACGCCGGCCGATCGATCTAGTCGCCGATCACGACCATCTTCAGTTCGGTCATTTCACGAATCGTGTAAGCCGGGCCCTCTCGGGTGTTCCCACTGTCGCGCACGCCACCATACGGCTGGTGATCGGCACGCCAGGTCGGTACTTCGTTCACGAGGACACCGCCGAAATCGAGGGTTCGCACGGCCTTCAAGGCTGTCGACACATCGGCGGTGAAGATCGCCGCCTGAAGACCGAAGGCCGTGTCGTTGGCGAGCCGAAGAGCCTCGTCGACGTCCGAGTAGCGAGCCACGGCGACCACCGGCCCGAAGAGTTCTTCGGCGCACACCCTCATCGCCGGATCGACGTCGACCAGGACGGTCGGCGCGAGAACGCCTCGATCGTCGATCGCTCCACCACACGCCACTCGGGCGCCCGCCAAACGGGCTTCCTCGATCCACGACATCACGCGGTCGGTCTCGGCCCGTGAGATCAACGAGGAGACCTCGGTCCCCTCGTCCATCGGATCTCCGACCACGAGAGTGGAGACCTGTTCGACGAGCGACTGCACGAAGTCATCGGCGAGTGATTCGTGCACGAAGATTCTCTGGGTCGAGATACACGATTGTCCGGCATGACTGAAGCCGGCGACCCGAATTTTCGTCACCGCCGCTCGCCAATCACCCGACGGCTCGATGATGACCGGGGCGTTGTTGCCGAGCTCGAGTCCGACTCGCTTCCGAGGCGCACGGGCCCGAATTCCCCAACCCACGTCGGGGGATCCGGTGAACGTCACCAGAGCCACGTCGGGATGATCGACGATCGCGTTGCCGACCGTTCCTCCACCACCGGTGACGACGTGCAGGAAGTCGGGTGGGAGACCACAGTCGTCGATCAGCAGTTCACTGAGAGCGATCGACGAGAACGGGGTCTGTGAGGCCGGCTTCAACACCACCGGACAACCGGCCGCGATCGCTGGACCCACCTTGTGCACCACCAGATTCAACGGGAAGTTGAACGGTGCGATGGCGCCCACGACTCCGACCGGAACCCGCATCGTGAATCCGATCTTTCCGACTCCACTCGGTGCCGCCTCGAGGGGGATCGTCTCTCCGGTGAGTCGGCGAGCTTCGGCCGCCGAGAAGCCGAGGGTGCTCACGGCACGATCGACTTCGACTCGTGCGGTCCGGATCGGCTTGGCGGACTCACGCGCCACGATGCGCGCGAATTCCTCGCGATGTTCGTCGAGAGCCCGTGCGGCTCGCTCGAGTACGGCGACCCGCTCGTGTTGCACCAAACCGCGCCGCAAGGCGTTCTTGGCCGATCGGACCGCACGGTCGACATCGTCGGAGGTGCATGCGGGCACGACACCCACCAATGCATCGTCGAAGGGTGCCCGCACGTCGAAGGTGTTCGACGGCGCACCGGACCAGGATTCTCCGGCGAGACGAAGTGCGCGAACGGTTCCGGCGACGGGCTCGAATCGTGACGTCATGGCGAAACCATACTGATGAGCGATACTGGCGACGTGCGTTCGGACCTTCACCCGTATCTGCGACCCCATGCCGAAGGCGAGTTCGTCGGCTTCGCTCATCGCGGTGGAACTCGCGCCGCACCCGAGAACACCCTCGCCGCCTTCTCACACGCGCGATCGCTCGGATTCCGCTACCTCGAGACCGACGTTCATCTGGCCAAGGACGGGACCATCGTCGCCTTTCACGACACCGATCTCAGCCGGACGTGTGGCGTGTCGGCGGTGATCGCCGAGGCCACCTGGGACGAGATCGCCACCGCTCGGGTCGGGGGCGAACACCTGGTGCCTCGACTCGACGACCTGCTCGATTCCTTTCCCGACTGCCACTTCAACATCGACACCAAGAGTGACGCCGTGGTGTCACCTCTGATCGAAGTGATTCGTCGCCGTGACCTGACCGACCGAGTGTGCATCGGATCGTTCAGTCACCGACGCCTCACTCGGGTCCGCTCCGAATTGGGCAACCGGGTCTGCACGAGCGCAAGTCCTCTCGAGATCGCCCGATGGCTGATCGGATGGATCCCGACCGAACCGAACTGTTTCCAGGTTCCAGTGAGACAGGGCCGCCTCACCATCGTGAACGAACGTCAACTGGCGAGCGCTCGACGGGCTCGTAAACCGGTGCACGTCTGGACGATCGACGACCCGAGCACCATGCAGCACCTCATCGACCTCGGCGTCGACGGAATCATGACCGATGATCCCGAAACACTTCGTTCCGTGACCCGAGCCAATGGCCGATGGAGCGAGTGACCTAGAGCTCCACCACGAGCGACTCGAGGCCGCGTATCACGAAGTTCGGGAGTCGACGGGGTTCCTCCACCAGGGTGAGTCGGGGACAGCGCTTCACGAGGCCCTCCATCGAGACGGCGATCTCCTGACGAGCCAACGGTGCTCCGACGCAGAAGTGCACCCCACCCCCGAAACCGATGTGAGCCTGATCACCCCGCCCGATGTCGAATCGATCGGGGTCGTCGAATCGTCGCGGATCTCGTTGCGCCGAACCGAAGAGCATCGCGATCTCGTCACCTTTGGCCATCGGTTGTCCGGCGATCTCGACGTCGTCGGCCAAGATCCATCTTTCGAACAACTGAAGCGGTGCATCCCAGCGAAGCATCTCCTCCACGGCCGTTCGGGTCTCGACCTCACCGGAGACGAGCCGCTCCCATTCTCCGGGATGATGCATGAGAGCGCGAATTCCGTTACCGAGCGTGTTGACCGTCGCCTCGTGACCGGCCTCGAGGAGCACCATCGTGGTCGACACGATCTCGTCCTCGGTGAGCACGTCACCCTCGTCTTCCACCGCAACCAGTTCCGACACCAGCAGGCCGTCGGGAGCCCGCCTCTTCTCGGAGATCAAGTCCTTCGTGTAGGCGATGTACTCCGCAGCAGCCCGATCGGCGAGTCGACAGACGTCGTCGGGAGTCGACAACTCGTACATCTTCACGATCGCATGCGACCAATCGAGAAGGGCACGGGTATCGGAGCGAGGAACACCCAGCATCGAGCAGATCACCGCGACGGAATATGGCTGGGCGTAGTCGGCGAGCAGATCGAATCGTCCGATCTCGACGCACCGATCGAGCAATTCATCGGCCAATCCTTCGATCGACGGTCGAAGTTGCGCCACGGCGCGTGGAGTGAACACCTTCGACACCAGCCGACGGATTCGCGTGTGGTCGGGTGGCTCGAGGCACAGCAACGACCAACGTTCGTGTTGCAGGAACGACGCCCACCGAGGGTCGGGCTCGGGGCGACCGAGCTCCGCGTGCGTGAAGAGATGCGTGTAACTCCGCCCGAGTCGACGATCGCGCAATGCTTCGTGCACGTCGTCGAACCTGGTGACCATCCATTGACCGGTCTCTTCGTTGCGGAACACCGGCGACGCTTCTCGCAGAGCCGACAACACTGGATAGGGGTCGTCCAGGAAGTCGGGATCGTCGGGACGGAACCGGGCGATCGCTTCCTGCAGAGCAGTCATCGCACGAGGGGCATGACCTCGTTCATGAAGCGGGCCATCTGCTCGTCCGCCTTCTTGTACGAGTCGCCGAGCATGTGGGGGAAGATGGTGAGATACTCGACACCGAGGAGGTCCTTGTAGAACTGGACTCCTTCGGCCACCTGTTCCGGGGTGCCGAGCAGAATCGTCTTGTTGTCGACCGATTCCTGCAGTGTGGGTATGAGTCCCGGTTTGGCCGGCTTACCGTCGTCGCCCATGTAACCGCGACTCCATCCGTACGGACCGAGGAACTTCCAGAACTCGTCGTGACCAGGAGTCGCCGAGGCCCAGGCCTTTTCGTACGAGTCCTCGACCCGTACCGATATCACCAGCATTCGTTTCTCTTGCGCGGCCAACGTCGTTCCGTGAGCGGTCTGGTACTTCTCTCCGTACACGTTCCAGAAGCGCTCGATGAACGAGTAGTGCTGATTCCAGAAGACCGCCGAATGGCCCACCTTGGCCACGTAGTCGAGAGTCGGCGGACTGGTCACCGCTTGCCAGATCTCGTACGGATAGATCGGACGAGGAACGAGCGTCAGATCCTGCACGGTGCTCCCGCGATCGGGAATTCCGGGAATCGGGATCTGGAAATGCTTGCCCGAGAACGAGAAGGTCTCGTTGTCGAGAGCTCGTCGCACGATCTCCATCGACTCCTCGAAGACCTCACGATTCAACGTGTCGTCAGCAGCCTGATCGGGATTGTCGTGCGAGCCGATCGAGACTCCCTTGTCGTTCAGGTGCAGCACCTCACGAGGAACCGTGCCACGACCGACGCCCAGAACTCCTCGTCCGCCCGAGAGGTTGTGCAGTGTGGCGAAGTCCTCGGCCAAACGAAGTGGATTCCATTGCGGAACCACGTTGAACATGGCGCCGAGCCGAATCTTCTTCGTCTGCGCCGCGATCCACGCCGAGACGAGAAGACCGTTCGGGATCACCTCGTAGCCCTCGTACTGGAAGTGATGTTCGGTCGTCCAGAACGAATCGAAACCGAGGCGGTCGGCTTCGATTGCCGAATTCACGTAGTCGAGCGTGGCCCGCCACATGTGGTCGTTCGAGAAGCGACGGTCCATGGGGTGAGGCGGTCCGGCACCGGCATCGTCCATCTCCACGCCACCGAAGAAGAACGCTCCGACCTTCATGAGACCTCCTTGAACACGACCGACAGTACCAGGGTGGATTCGGGCCGTCAGGGGCGTACGACAGCCCACCATGAGATGCTCGTCACGATTCGGAGCGAACGTGGCGTGCCACACTTCTTCGATGGACGAGCGCGTCGGCACCGACATCGGGGCGTCGTGCGACGTGGTGGTCGTGGGGGCCGGACACAACGGTCTCGTCGCCGCCAATTACCTGTGTCGGGCCGGCCTCGACGTCGTCCTTCTCGAGGCTCGAGCCGATGTGGGTGGCTGTTCGGCATCGGAATCCTTCGGCGGCTGCACGGTGAACGTCTGCAATTGCGATCACATCACGTTCCGGACCACTCCGGTGTTCGACGAATTGAGTCTCGCCGACTGTGGCCTGCACTATCTCGACGTCGAACCGTCGCAGCTCAACATGACCTGGGATCCCGGACCCGCTTGGGCGGTCTGGAAGTCGGTCGACGACACGGTCGAGCATCTGCGCCGCACCTACCCGCACGAGGCCGACAACTATCGGCACTACGCCGACGTGGCCGTTCCGGTGGCTCGACTGGTTCTGGAGGCGGCGGCCGCTGGCCCCTGGCGGTCCTCACTCATTCGAACCGTCGCCGAGCGACGAGGTCGCGGAGTGCGACATCTGTTGCGCTGGAGTTCCATGAGTGCCGCTGACGTCATGCGCTCGTTCTTCCGTGACGAACGGGTCTACGCCCCCGGCCTCGCCACCGGTCCGGTCGTGTGGGGGCTGTCGCCCGAGCTCCCCGGCACCGGACTCGGCGCACTCACCTACGCCTTTCGGCACGTGGCACAAGTCGGTCGTCCGCTCGGCGGAAGCGGCGCCCTCGGTCGCGCTCTCGCCTCCTCGTTCGTGCAGCGAGGCGGACGACTGCACACGAGTGTCCGCGTCGACTCGATCGTGATGGAGAAGGGACGAGCGGTCGGAATCCGTACGGCGAACGGTGAGATGCTTCGAACCCGGCGAGTGATCTCGGCGATCGACCCCCGTCGAACGTTCCTCGAATGGCTGACCGACATTCCGCGTGGTGCCGGCCCGACCGTCGAACGTTGGAGAACCGACACCCATCAGCCGGGCTACGAGAGCAAGATCGACGCAGTCGTCGAACGAGTTCCCGTGTACCGCTCCGATCGCCACGCCGATGCCACCACATCGCTCGTCCCCTCGACCATGGTCGTTCCGTCGGTCGCCGAGATGCACCAGGCGTACCTCGACATCCCGTCCGGGGTGGTCGCTCGACGACCGGTCATGTTCGCCAACGTGCCGACGGTGCTCGATCCCTCGATGGCACCCCCTGGGCAGCACGTCTTCAGCCTCGAGGTTCTCTTCACGCCGTACCACCACCCCGGGGGCTGGCCGACATCACCCGAACCCCAGCGATGGCTCGAGGAGTACGCGACGTTGTGCGAACCAGGCTTTCTCGACGGACTCGGCGACTGGCGAGCGATGACCCCCGATCGATACGAGACCGACTTCCACATGCCCGAAGGACACGCCACGAGTTTCGCCGGCGGTCCGATGGCGGCGTTTCGCGGGAAACCTCGTGAACTCACTCGCTATCGAACGCCGGTACCCGATCTCTTCTTGTGCGGTGCGGCGACCTTTCCGGGTGCCGGAATCTGGGGGGCGAGCGGACGACACTGCGCCACTGCCGTGGTGCGTTCCCTGTGAACCGCACGGCAACCTCCTCGTGATGTCAGGTGACATCAGGTGACGTCACGTGACGTCCGCGTGAAGGCGCGTCAGAAGTCGCGCACTCCCCGGTCGATGACCGGCTCCTTGTCACTCCACGGAAAATTGATCCAGAGCGACGTCTTCTTCCAGGCGTAGTCGGCCCGAACCACCGAATGCGGCTTCTCGTACAGAACCGCCGTTCTCAC
>JAQCIK010000051.1:0-5038 GCA_027592035.1 Actinomycetota bacterium
CCATGCGGTAGAACTCGGGTGCATCGGCCTCGGTCACGATCTGCGCCTTGGCCGACTTGAGGGCCAGCTTGTCGCTGAACCAATAGCTGCCGCCCACCATGACGAGGGCGATCACCAGACCGAACATCACGGCCGTGGACGATCCACCTCCGAGCAGTGAGGCGATGCCGACGATGAGTCCGCCGAGTCCGGCGAGCAGTACCGCTGTCTTCATCGAGTTCTTGAACATGATTCATGCTCCTTTCGTGATGGGTGAATGACGACGTACGACGAACTTTCGGAGCTCTTCGAGCCAGAGTACCGATGACGCCACAGCGATGCTGATCAGCCACTGCGCCGCAGAAATGGAGGTCGTGTCGAAGAGGCGTTGCATCACACCAACGTGCGTGACGCCGATCTGCAGAATGATCACGGCAGCGAGTGCGATCCAGAGTTGTGGGTTCGTGAAGGTGTGACGACGGAAGACCGAGTTGCGGTCGGAACGAGCGTTCAAGATGTTGAAGAACTGGAAGAGCACGAACGTGTTGAACGCCATCGTGCCAGCCACCGTCGCCACGCCGGCTTCGGCCTCCGGACCGGGAGCGAAGATCAACACGCCGAGAGTGCCAACGGCCATGATCACCGACGAGTACACGATCGCCGTCCAGCGACGTCGAGTGAGAATTCGTTCGTCGATCGGTCGGGGCCGTCGCTGCATGATGTCGGAATCGCCTCGGTCGAGGCCGAGAGCCATGGCCGGTGGGCCGTCCATGATGATGTTGACCCACAGAATCGCGATCGCCGCGAAGGGCTTGCCGTGGGCGATGTCGAAGATCGACGCGGCCAAGAACAACATGGCGAAACCGAGAGTGGTGCTCAGCTGGAAGTGCACGAACTTGACGATGTTGTCGTAGATGGTGCGACCACGTTTGACGGCGCCAACGATGGTGGCGAAGTTGTCGTCGGTGAGCACCATGGTGGCGGCTTCCTTGGTCACCTCAGTGCCGGTAATACCCATCGCCACACCCATGTCGGCCTTCTTCAAGGCTGGTGCGTCGTTCACACCGTCACCGGTCATGGCGACGATTCGGCCCTTGCGTTGCAGTGCGGCGACCAGTCGGATCTTGTGCTCGGGCGCCACGCGTGCGAACACCGAGATCTCGTCGATACGCGCGTCGAGTTGCTCGTCGCTCATCTGATCGAGGTCGTTGCCAGTGACCGCCAGCACGTCACCGTCGCCATTGCCGAGACTGAGCTCACGTCCGATGGCCCGTGCGGTCACCGCATGGTCACCGGTGATCATCTTCACGGTGATGCCAGCCGCACGTGCCTCGGCGATAGCGACCTTGGCTTCGGGTCGGGGTGGGTCGACGATGCCGATCAGAGCCGTGACGACCAGATCCGACACGAGAAGGGACGGATCGGCACCTGAATCGACGAACTCGGTCCAGGCGTCGAGATCGATGTCACGTTGGGCTACTGCAAGAACGCGCAAGCCTTCGTCGGCGAGTCGTTCGTTGTGGGCGAGTAGATCGGTACGCAACGCAGCGATCACAACCGAACTGCCGTCGGATCCGATCACATGAGTGGCCCGCTCGAGCATGACGTCGGGTGCTCCCTTCACGAACATGCGCACCACTCGATCACCCGAGCTGCCGATCACTTCGTGGAAGGTGGCCATCAGCTTGGTCGCCGAGTCGAAGGGAACCTCGGCCACGCGTGGATACCGCGCCCGTAGGTCGGTCACGTCGAGGCCACCCTTGGTGGCGAGCACGGTGAGGGCTCCCTCGGTCGGGTCACCCACGAGTCGCCACTCACCATCGTCGTGCCGGATCACCGAGTCGTTGCACAACGCCATACCCATGAGTGCGTTGTCCATCGTGAACGGCACATCACCGGGCAGCTTCTCGATCGAGCCCTCGGGTGCGTAGCCCTCGCCGGTCACGACATGATCGCGGTTCTGGACCACGAGACGGCGGGCCGTCATCTCGTTCAGGGTGAGCGTGCCGGTCTTGTCGGAGCAGATGATGCTCGTGCAACCCAACGTCTCGACGCTCGCCAGGCGCTTCACGATGGCGTTCTTGCGCGCCATCTTCGACACGCCGACGGCGAGAGTCACGGCGGTCACCGCCGGCAGGCCTTCGGGGATGGTGGCAACCGCCAAGGCAACGGCCAGGTTCAGCAGTTCCGACACCGAATTACCCCGAGCCAGCCCGATTGTGAACACGGCAGCCACGATGAGGCCCGACAACTTGGCCAGACTGTGCGCGAGTCCCTCCAGTTGCTTCTGCAGTGGTGTCTTCTCGGTTTCGGTCTCACGAAGGAGTCCGGCGATTCGCCCGATCTCGGTGCCCATTCCGGTGGCCGTCACCACCAATTCACCGCGGCCGCGCGTGACCGTGGTGTTCATGTAGGCCATGCACGTGCGGTCGCCGAGAGGTGCGTTGTTCTCGGTCACGATCGTCGTCGACTTCTCGGACGGATGACTCTCGCCGGTGAGAGCGGCTTCGTCGATCTCGAGGTTGGCGGCCAGAACCAAACGCCCGTCGGCGGGGATTCGGTCTCCGGCTTCCACCAGAACCACGTCACCGGGTACGAGGTCGTCGGTGGCGACGGCCTGCACTTCACCGTTGCGCCGCACACGACTCGATGCCGTGAGCATCTTCTTCAGAGCTTCGAGGGAGGCCTCGGCCCGATTCTCCTGGACGAAACCGATGAGGGCGTTGGCGAACACCACCACCAACACCACGATCGGTGTCTTCAGTTCTCCCGACACGACGAAACTCACGACCGCCGCCACGAGCAGGATCATGATCAGAAGATCACGGAACTGGTCGACGAAACGCAGGAGAGCCGGTCGGCGTTTGGACTCCGCCAATCGGTTGGGACCGTGTTCTCGGCGCCGGGTCTCGACGTCGGCTGTGGTCAGGCCCGATTGCACGTCGGTCGCCCATGTCGCGACCACGTCGTCGACCGAAACCGTGTGAGGAAGAACTCGTTGATCGGCGAGGAGTGGAGTGGTCACGGACATCCTTCGAAAGCAGTGGGCGTTTCGAAAGTCTCTCCCTCTCCACCGAGCCGGGCCTATTGGCCGTACTGACGACTCCGGTTCGCTGTTGACAGCGGGGATACTCCCTTTCGCCCCCCACGATACCGACCGTGAAGTGATCCTTCCAGCCGAATGCCAAGATGACGTCGTGTTTTCGTCACAGTGGGAGGAACGAGACGGATGTCTTCGCCGTGAGTTCCGTTTCGTCGATTTCGCCACTGCGTTCGCCTTCATGATCCGCGTGGCCGAGGTGGCTGAGGAACAGAACCACCATCCCGACTGGTCGAACAGTTGGAACCGGGTCGTGATCGAACTGCGTAGTCACGACAAGGGATCGATCACCGATCGCGATCACCGTCTGGCTGCCGCCATCGACCGAGTGGTCGAGGAATTCGGGTGACCAAGTTCCCCGGTTGGCGGGTGGTCGCCGCCTGTTTCGTCGCCCTCACCACCACGGCCGGACTCGGCTTCTACGGGTTGGCGGTGTACCTCAACACCTTCAGTCGCGAGAAGGGCTGGGAGGTGTCGTCGGTGTCGCTCGCCACCACGATTTTCTTCTTGGTGAGCGGGACGAGTGGTCTGCTGGTCGCTCGTCTCATCGATCGGTACGACGCCCGGTGGGTGATCGCTGGTGGTGGCGTGATCGGTGCCTCGGCCCTCTGGTTGTTCGGCGCGGTCGACGAGAAGTGGCAGCTGTACTTGGTGTACGTGCTGTTCGCCATCGGCTTCTCGGCGGCGGGGCTCATTCCGGCCTCGACCATCGTGACTCGTTGGTTCCGGGTTCGGCGCGCCTATGCATTGTCGATCGCGTCGACCGGCTTGTCGCTCGGTGGTATCGCCATCACCCCGTGGACGAAGGTGTTGCTCGACCGACAGGGGATCGAGGCGGCCGCCCCATGGCTCGCACTCATCTGGGTGGTCGGCATCGTGCCGGTCACGGTGTGGTTGTTGAAGCCCGATCCGGCCAAGGAGGGCTGGCATCCCGACGGCGAACGAGTCGAAGCCTCGTCGGCGCCTCGTGCGGTCGACGGAGAACCGTACGACTCGGCCGTGCGCAGCCGATTCTTCGTCTTTATCACCGTTGCCTACGTGCTCACTCTGGGTTCGCAGGTGGGAGCCATCCAGCAGTTGGTGAAATTGGTGGAGGAGCGAACCGACAAGGGTGCGGCCACGTTGGCCACAACGTTGTTGGCTGCGACGTCGGTGTTGGCCCGACTCGTCGTGGGTCGGATCGTCGATCGAGTCGGCACGCGCCGGATGTCGATCGTCTTGTTCACGGGTCAGGGACTGTCGCTCGTGTGGCTGGCGTTCGCCGACGGAAAGTTCGTGCTGTTGGCGGGCATCGTGACATTGGGTCTCACGATTGGCAACATCTTGATGATGCAACCATTGCTCGTTGCCGAACGATTCGGCGTGCGTGACTACCCACGGCTGTTCTCGCGCACGCAGTTCTATACGACCCTCGGTACGGCCGGTGGTCCGTTTCTTCTCGGATGGTTGCGCGACAATGCCGGCGGCTACCGCACGAGTTACCTGATCGCCGCTGGCTGCACGGCGGCCGGGATGATCGTGTTGCGTGCAGCCGGCCCCACTACCGTGAGTCGTCCATGAGCACCGAGATGCATCCGAACGTGAGGCGAGTAGTCGAGGCCGGCCGAGCGCTCGGTCTGGAGATCTCTCCTCGTCGTTTTCCCGACGGCACCAAAACAGCGGCTGATGCGGCGGCGGCCATCGGTGTGGAATTGGGACAGATCGTGAAGAGTCTGATCTTCGCCGTCGACGGTGAAGTGGTACTTGCGTACGTGAGTGGATCGAATCAGCTCGACGAGAAGAAGCTGGCGGCTGCGGCTGGTGGATCGAAGTGCTCGCGAGTCGATGCTGATGTGGTGCGTGAGGCAACGGGATTCCCGATCGGTGGCGTACCAGGTGCTCGAAATGGATTCCATGGAAAGAATGCAAGAAGCGGTGAGCAGCCCCGAACTACAGAAGATGCGAACGGACGCGGGTGTC
>JAQCIK010000024.1:0-28773 GCA_027592035.1 Actinomycetota bacterium
ATCGGCTCGCAAGGTCCACGAGGCATTGATGTAACCGAAGGTCGACACCAGATTGGGAACGTCGGAGTAGGCCATACCCCGATACGTCCAGGTGTCGGCAAAATCGATGGTGTGCCCGTCGACTTCGATCTCGACTTCGCCAAGTGTCACGAGATTGAGTCCGGTGGCCGTCACGATGATGTCGGCCTCCAGTTCCCTCCCCGATTTCAGAACGATGCCGTTCTCGCCGAAGGTGTCGATGTGGTCGGTGACCACACTTGCCTTGCCGGAGTTGATGGCTGCGAACAAATCGCCATTGGGGACAAGACAAAGACGTTGGTCCCATGGGTCGTAGGTCGGGGTGAAGTGAGTGTCGACGTCGTAGTCGGGTCCGAGACTCTTGCGCACTCCACCCAAGATCTTGGCCTTGACCTTCTCGGGTTGTGTACGCGTACGGTTGTAGAAGAAGCTGCCGAGGACGGTGTTCTTCTTCCGCACGATCGAATACGCCAGTCGATCGGGCAGGATCCGACGTAGGAAGTCGTTGATGGGGTCGTGATCGGGACGCGCCACCACGTACGTCGGTGAGCGCTGCAACATCGTGATGTGTTCGACTTTGTCGGCCATGGCCGGCACGATCGTCATGGCTGTCGCACCCGAGCCGATGACCACGACCTTCTTGTCGGTGTAGTCGAGACCCTCGGGCCACTCTTGAGGGTGCACGATCGTGCCGCGGAACCGTTCACGTCCGTCGAAATGCGGTGTGAATCCCTCCTTGTACGAGTAGTACCCCGCGCACATGTGGATGAAATTGCAGGTGTAGTGCTCGTACTCGCCGGTGTCGGCACGCTGTGCGGTGAGCGTCCAGGTGGCCGATTCGCTCGACCACTCGGCCTTCTTCACCAGAGTGCTGAACCGAATGTTGCGGTCGATTCCGTGATCACGAACCGTCTCGCGCAGGTACTTCATGATCGATGGACCGTCGGCGATCGACTTGGCCTCGGTCCAAGGTTTGAAGCTGAAGCCGAGAGTATGCATGTCGCTGTCCGAGCGAATCCCCGGATAACGGAAGAGGTTCCACGTGCCTCCGATGTCGGAACGGCCCTCGAGAACGACGTACGAACGATCGGGACACATGGTCTGCAGGTGGTACGCCGAACCGATACCGGAGATCCCGGCCCCCACGATCACCACGTCAACATGAGTCGTCATCTTGTCTCCTGTCCCCACCACGGACGCTAGTGGGTCGGTCGACCACGACCTCTATGTTGACTACATGACTCGCTCTCCAGATCGACCCGGCCGCACCGATCTCACCGGCAAGGTCTTCGTCATCACTGGTGGAAATTCAGGCATCGGTCTCGGTATCGCAGAAGGCATTGCCGCCGTCGGAGGATCGGTCGCGGTGTGGGGGCGCCGTGCCGAGAAGAACGACGAAGCCGTCGATCGCCTCCGGGCCCTCGGTGTCGAGGCGCGGGGATACGTGTGCGATGTCGGTGAGGAACAACAGATCGTCGACTGCATGAATCGCACGGTTTCCGATTTCGGTCGACTCGACGGTTGCTTCGCCAATGCGGGTCGACCGGGCAACGGCGTCCCGTTCCTCGATCTCACCCTCGACCAATGGCGTTCGGTCATGAAGATCAATCTCGACGGTGTGTTCCTCACGGTTCGCGAAGCGGCTCGCCACCTCGTCGAGCAGAAGGAGGGCGGAAGCATCGTGCTGGTGTCGTCCACGTCGGCCATTCACGGTGCAGCTGGCAACGAGGCCTACGGAACTTCGAAAACCGCCATCAACGGTCTCATGCGTGCGCTTGCCGTCGGCCTGGCTCGTCACACGATCCGCGTCAATTCGCTGATTCCAGGATGGACGATCACCGAAATGGCCGGACCCGCCTACGCACACGATCTCTTCCGCGAGACGACAACGAAGCGAACTCCTGTCCGACGTTGGGCGGACTGGTCGGAGTTCCGTGAGGTCGGATCCTTTCTCGCCGATCCGTCGATCACGTATCACACCGGCCAGGAAGTCGTGATCGACGGCGGATACACCGTTTTCTGAACCAATCGACGTTGTAATGTTCGACGAACATTTCGGCTGAATCATCGGGGGGTGATGCGACGTGGAAACTGTGTCTCGAACCATTCGAGTGCTCTTGTGCGACGACCACGATCTCTTCGCGCAGACCTTGGCCTTCACGCTCAGCGCCGAGAACGACATCGATGTCATCGCCACGGCGCGATCGATCGAGACGGTGATCGATCTGTTCACCGACGACTACGACGTTGCGATCGTCGACATTCGACTCGGCGACGACAACGGCCTTTCGCTCGTCGAATGGATTTCGACGAATCGACCCGACTGCCGAACCATCGTGCTCACGGCTTTCGACTCGGACGATTCCTTCGTCGGCTCACACGAGAGCGGAGCGAGTGCCTATCTCATCAAGAGCACGTCCTGTGATCACTTGATCTCGGTCATTCGTGACGTGGCAGATGGCCGGCGTTTCATCTCCGACGTGAACGTCGCACCGGCGAGGGCGCGACTCTCTCGCCGGCAGTCTCGTCGGCTCGAGAATCTGAGCGAGTCGGATCAACGCTTGGTGTCGCTGATCGCTCAAGGACTCCCCGATCGTCAGATCGCTGCCGAGATGCATCTGAGTCTGCAGACCATTCGTAATCGCGTGTCTCGACTTCTTCATACTTTCGAGATCGCCAACCGAACCCAATTGGCGCTGATCTTCAACCAGGAATTCGATGCCTGAGGTTCTCTCTTACGACGAACTGATCGCGATCGTCGATGCCATGCCGGGCAGCGTTGCCGTACACCTGCCTGAATTCGACTCTCATGGTGTGATCATCGACGCACGACTTCGATGGTGGAACAGCAGCTACGGCGAGCTGCACACGAATCCCTCCCGAGTCGACCAGTCGATTCGCCAGGTGTACTTCGAGCCCGATTTGGCACTCGACTTCGTCCAGAAGGCGTGGGACACCGGCTCGGCCCACCAACTCTTTTCGGTCGAAGGTGAGATTCTTCGTCGATATTCGATGTTCGACGAGCCGATCACTCTGTCGGTCGACTGGATTCGCATCGGCTCGCACGTGGTCGAGGTTTGCCAAAACCTGACCCTGCTCACCGAGATCCAACGCCAACTGGCGTCGTCCGACCTCGAACTTCTGGAAGCCTGGCGTATTCAGCAGATCACCGAAGAGAAGCAGCGAGTGGCCCGTGACGTCCACGATTCGGTCATGCAACGTCTCCTCGCCGTCGGTATGGGAGTTCGTTTGGCCATCAACACCCTCGAACTGTCGCCTGCGAACCGTCGCTATGCCGATGTGCTCCAGAAGAACCTCGACGAGGCAGTCACCGAGTTGCGATCGATGGTCGACGCCCTGGCATCGGCACCCGAACCCGTTCCGTCGAACGATCTGAACAGAGGTCTGAACGAGATCATGACCTCGATGGAGTCATTGCTCGGCCACCGGCCCGAGTTCTCGGGTTCGGTGAAGTGTCAATTGTCGTCTCAGGCGCGCGACGACATACATGCCGTGATCCGGGAATCGTTGGCCAACGTGGCCAAACATGCATCGGCGACCCGCACCTACGTACGTGTCGAGTGCGACCTCGAGAACTTGACGGTGACCGTTCTCGACGACGGTGTGGGAATCGAATCGTCCCCTTCCATGGGACACGGTTTGGCCAACCTTCGTCATCGGGCCGAGTTATACGGAGGATCAGTGATCGTCAAGGCCCGCTCGTCGCGCCCTGGGACTCGAGTCTCGTGGCGAATCCCCTGCTCGGCTGCATCCGACGACTGTGCTCCGTCGTTCCGCGACTCCTGACACAATGACCACATGTCCGACATGCTGGAACGAGCCGCCCGACTGGTCGACGGTGTCGATACCGATCTCGACATCGGATTCCTGAAAGCTCCGACAGGAGCCGCCGAAGAAGTCGACGAGCGAATTGCATTGGTGCAGGCATTCAGCAACGTTGTCTCGTTCGCGACCGACGACGGACTCGTTCTGTTCGACGTCTCACATCAGATGTCGGCGCCTGCCGTCGTGTCGGCGGTTCGTCAGTGGTCGAGCGACGAGATCGACACCGCGGTGTACACCCATGGGCACATCGATCACGTGACCGGCGCACCTGCTTTCATTGCCGATGCCGCCGAACGAGGTCATCGTTCGATCGCTTTCGTGGGGCACGAAGCGATTCCGGCTCGTTTCGAGAGATACGACCTCACCAACGGGTACAACGGCCACATCAACAAGCGCCAGTTCCGTCTTCCCGATCCTTTCTTTCCGAGTGACTTCGTCCGCCCCGACACCACCTACTCCGATCACACCACTCTCGACATCGGCGGTACACGTTTCGAGTTGCATCACGCCAAGGGTGAAACCGACGATCACACGTGGGCCTGGGTCCCCGATCACAAGGCCGTGTGCGTGGGTGACCTCTTCATCTGGCAGTTCCCGAACGCCGGCAATCCTCAGAAGGTGCAGCGATTCGCCTGGGAATGGGCGGTCGCTCTTCGAGAGATGGCGACACTTCGACCCGAACTTCTTCTTCCCGCACATGGTATGGCGATCGGAGGAGCTGATCGCGTGGTGTCAGTTCTCACCAACACAGCCGAGGCTCTCGAGTCGCTCCACGAGCAGACTCTGTCGATGATGAACACCGGAGCACGACTCGACGACGTGATCCACACCGTGAAGTTGCCGGACCACCTCGCCGAGCTTCCGTACCTGAAACCCACCTACGACGAGCCCGAGTTCGTGGTTCGCAACATCTGGCGTATGTACGGAGGTTGGTACGACGGGAATCCTGCTCATCTGAAGCCGGCCCGAGAAGCCGAGCTCGCGCGTGAGATGGCCTCCCTGGCCGGAGGAGCATCGGTTCTGGCTGCCCGAGCCGAAACCTTGGCTGGTGACGGAGATCTTCGACTGGCCTGTCACTTGGTCGAAATGGCCCACCTGGCCGATCCCGATGACATCGACATTCATGGGGTGCGGGCGGCTGTGTACGAGGCACGGCGCAAGGTCGAGACCTCGTTCATGGCCACCGGTATCTACCGAGCGGCCGCCCTCGACTCCCGAGACCGGCTGAGTTCCTGAGCCTCTGAACAGGGATGATTCAATTTTGAATCAGTGGGGTTGATAATTCCGACTATTTCGGTCATATTTATCGGAATTCACGGGCATCGCCCACGACCAGGAGAAATCATGACCCACTCATTACCCACGGCACCCGACGGGACTCTGTCGATCCCGTCGGCATCAGAACTCGGAAAGGCGTCGCTCGCCGCCGTTCAGCGTCGAGCTCTGGCCATCGGCGCCACCCTTGCGGTGGTCCTCATCGCCTACGTCGGCTCCACTCAGTCAGCTGCCAAAGCAACCTTGGCCGGATTGGGGGTCGCACTCGGAGTCGCACTGTTCCACTCTCGATTCGGGTTCACATCAGCCTGGCGTCAACTCGTCTCGGTCGGTCAAGGACGAGCCCTCCAAGCTCACATGCTGATGCTCGGAATTGCCGTACTGGGATTCAGCATCGTCATCGCCAACGGCTCAGCTCTCTTCGGAACGACTCCCGGTGGCTACGTCGCTCCCATCACACTCGGCTTGTTCGTCGGATCATTCCTGTTCGGACTCGGGATGCAACTCGGTGGATCGTGCGCCTCGGGCACCCTTTTCGCCACCGGATCGGGCCACATCGGAGTGATCGTCACCTTGACGGGATTCGTTGCCGGTTCGGGTCTCGGCGTGGCCGGAGCAGGATTCTGGACTGGCGACGGACCTGGCTTCGTGAAGTTTGCCGATCCCTTCTCGTTCACCCAGAAGTACGGCTCCTTCGGGGGAACGGTCGTCGTCTTGATCCTGCTCGGCATCGTCGCATTGCTCGCCGAGGGCATCATTCGTCGACGTCGTCCACCACGCATCGAACAGCCTCCGACCGCACAGGGTTGGGCCCGCCTGTTGCGCGGCTCCTGGCCCCTCTGGGTCGGAGCCATCGCACTTGCCGTCCTCAATATCGGTGTTCTGCTCGTCACCGGCCGCCCCTGGGGTGTCACATCGGCTTTCCGCCTCTGGGCATCCAAGATCATGGACAGCGCCGGACTCGACGTTGCGTCGTGGTCGTACTGGACCGATCGCCCCGGACTCACCACGTCGATCTTCAGTGACAACACGACAGTGGCCAACTTCGGCATCATCGTCGGCGCACTCACGGCGTCGGCTGCCGCTGGTGGCTTCGCCCTCGTCCGACGAGTTCCTCGGCGGCACATCATCGCCGGACTCGCCGGTGGCGCTCTCATGGGTTACGGAGCTACGTTCGCAGCCGGATGCAACATCGGTGCGTACTTCTCCGGCATCGCATCAGGCAGTCTTCACGGCTGGCTCTGGGCAGTGTTCGCTCTCGTTGGCACGTGGGTCGGCCTGAAGGCCCGACCACTCTTCGGACTCACAGTGCCGAAGCCCTCCGACTCGGTGTGTTGACGTGAGTGCGGGTCAGGCGCGCTGGCGGCGACGCATCAGAGTCGCCAGCGCCTTGGCCCGCGGCCTGAACCTCCGAGCCGGTTGCCACTTCGGAACCGCAACCGGCTCGACGACCTTGCTAGTCGACTCACGACGGGCGACTCGACGGCGCGGGCGACCACCCACGATCGACTCGATGCGATCGAGATCGAGACGCTCCTCGACCATCAGAGCTTCGGCCATCACCTCGAGCGCACCGATGTGTTCGGTGAGGATCGTTCGCGCTGCCTCGTGAGCTTCGTCGAGGATCGACGCCACCGAATCCTGCGTCCATGCGTCGGGCCCCGACACCATCGATGGACGACGGCTCATGAGCGAGCCGGACATGCCATACGTGGTGGCCATCTGCGTGGCCAGTTCGGTGGCCCGCGCCAGATCGGATGCCGCACCCTGTGTGCACGATCCACCCATCAACTTCTCTTCGGCCACTCGTCCACCGAGAGCCACCACGAGTTGTGCGAACGCCGCTTCCTTCGTGAGAAAGATGCGATCGTCGTTCTCGAACCAGGTGACTCCGGCGGCCGGACCTCGGGGAACCACCGTCACCGCCACGGGGTCGGCGGCGTCTTCCTGTACGAAACCACAGATCGCGTGACCGGCCTCGTGCCAGGCGGTGATTCGTCGGTCCGATTCCGAAATCGTCATCGAGCGTCGCGGACGACCGAGGACCACGAATTCCACCGCCGCCGAGAAACACGACTGATCGATGTCGTTTCGTTCGAGTCGCACTGCTTCGAGCGCGGCCTCGTTGCACACCCGCGCCAGATCGGCGCCGGACATGCCGGCCGTGCGTGCGGCCACGGCGTCGAGATCGACATCGGACGACAGTGGCTTCGATGCGGCGTGAACTCCCAGGATGGCGTGACGGCCCTTGCGATCGGGCAGCGGAACTTCGATGCGTCGTTCGAGTCGACCCGGACGAAGGATCGCCTTGTCGAGAACATCAGCACGATTGGTGGCCGCGATCGTGATGATGTTCGACTTGTGGAAACCATCGAGTTCGGTGAGGAGAGAAATGAGCGTGTTCTCGTGTTCGATCGGTCCGCCGGGTGTTCCGTTCTCGCGATCGTTCATCGAACGAGCCCGGGCCACGGCATCGATCTCGTCGATGAACACGATGGCAGCCTTGTGAGCACGCGCCGACTCGTACAGCTCGCGGACACGCTTGGCGCCCACCCCGACGTACATCTCGACGAAATCAGTGGCTGAAGCGGCGATGAAGGGAACCGAAGCCTCGGCGGCAACGGCCCGAGCCAACAGCGTCTTGCCGGTTCCCGGCGGACCGACCAGTAGTGCGCCTTTCGGCGGCGTCGCACCGAGTCGTTCGAACTTCTCCGGGTCACGCAAGAAGTCGACCAGTTCACGAAGATCATCGACCGCTTCGTCACAGCCAGCCACCGAATCGAATCCTGATCCTCGGTCGGGAACCACTTTTCTCGGGGCACGAGCCCGCTTCTCTCTCCAACGTCCGATGGCGAGCAGCAACACGATCACTCCGGCGACGATGAGCCAGTTGCGAACGGTGGGCGACATGGGCCCAAACGGTACGAGCAATAAGGCCGATTTCGGCCGGAATTTCGTGAACGCCGTGTGAAGCGACGGGGTTCGACCCCGCCTCAGCTGAAAGCGCGAGATGCCGTTTCGGCCAGAAGAGCCACCCGACCTGGGATGTGTCCGTTCAGGGGAAGGCTGAGGCTCAGTCCGTTCAGTCCAGCGCTCACCAGGTCGGTCAACGCCTCTCCCACCGAATCGGGATCACCGAACACGAGTCGACTGCGCATTCCGTCGACGATCTGATCGTTCCAGCCCTTCACCGAAGCCATCGCCTTCACGTCGGCTTCGGCCTCGGCGTTGGTGGCAGCAATCACACACGAGACATTCAGCGAAACGGAAATGTCGGCTCGGTTCCGTCCTTCGTTCACGCAGTGCTCATCGAGAATGGACAGCTTGCGAGCGACCTCGGAAGCCTTCGTGAGCCCCACCAGATTCGATTCATCGGCGTACTTCGCGACGAATCGCAAGGTCTTCTTCTCACCACCACCGCCGATCAGAATCGGGATTCGCGACAACGGCGCCGGGGAGTTGACGGTTTCGGACACGCTGTAGTGCTTTCCGCTGAACGACACCTTTTCGTCACGCAACATCGGCACGATGATCTGAAGCGCTTCTTCCAACTTCTCGAAGCGATCGGTGAAGGTGCCGAAGTCGAAGCCGAGCGATCGGTGTTCGAGTTCGTACCATCCGGCACCGATACCGAGAGTCGCACGACCGTTCGACGCATGGTCGAGTGCAGTGACGGCTTTGGCGAGGAGTGTCGGATTGCGATACGTGTTGCCAGTGACCATCGTGGCGAGTCGAACCTTCGACGTGTGCGCAGCGAGCGCACCGAGCAACGTGTACGCCTCGAACATCGGCTCGTCCGGCGCTCCGAGCATCGGCAATTGATAGAAGTGGTCCATGACCGTGATGCGGTCGAACCCACTGGCCTCGGCCTCTTTCACTTGAGCAACGACGGTGGGGAACGGAGAAACCGAACCATCACCGTAGGTGAAATTCGGAACGTGGTAACTCAGGCGAGACATGTCAGGACCCTACGAGCCGCGACAACCTCTCCTCCACTTCGGACACGTCGGCTGGTGCGCAGGCCAGATAGATCCTGGCCCGCGGGGTTTCAGAGGACAGGTGCCAGCGCCCCTCTCTCGAACCCTTGACCTTCTCTCGTCGAACCTCGGCGTCGCCGAAGGTGAGCGAGGCTTGCTTCCGTCGTTCCTCCGGAGTCGTCGCCACGAGAGCCGAGATCTGCTGAGCGAACCGGCACATGCGCTTTTCGTTCATCTTGCCGACGACGAATTCGGACACCAGATCCGACACGGCACCAGCGAAGAGCTCGAGGCCCGCGTTGTCGATCGTCGACTGCTCGAAGGCGTGGAAGTCGCCCTCGAACCCACCGACCTTCGTGCCAACGACGTCATTCGGAAGAAGGGGATACTTCACCCAGCGATTGCTCCCGACTCCGAGACCGAGATCGTGGACGACGACCTGGTCGTCGATTCGCTCGAGCGCGACACAGCGGCGGTTCGACCACCAATGCGCCTGTGAAGTCCCCAGCAACACAACTCCACTGTACCCGAGGTTCTGGTGAGGTATGTCCTAACGTTCGTCCCGTGGGGGAACCGGAACCGACGACGATGCCGCGTAACGCGATCGTCGTTCTTCTCGACAGTCTCAACCGACACATGCTCGGCTCGTACGGAAGTACCGAGTTCGACACCCCCAACCTCGACCGCTTCGCCGCTCGCTCGACGCGCTTCGAACGTCACTACACCGGATCTCTTCCGTGTATGCCGGCGCGACACGATATCCTCTGCGGTTCGTGGGACTTCTTGTGGCGGCCGTGGGGGTCGATCGAACTCTGGGAAGACCCGATCACTCGCTACTTGCAGCAGGTCGGAGTCACCACGATGTTGGTGTCGGATCATCCTCATCTGTTCGAGACAGGTGGCGAGAATTATCACACCGACTTCACCGCCTGGGAGTACGTGCGCGGTCACGAGGACGATCCGTGGCGAACTGCGCCTGATCCCTCGTGGGTGGGCGCGCCTGCGGTCCCCGCGAACGAATCGTGGGTCGCCCGTCACTACGACACGTCTCGGACATGGTTCAAGAAGGACGAGGACTTTCCAGGTGCTCGCACGATGTCGGAGGCGGCTCGCTGGATCGACGAGCAGGCTCCGACCGACGAACGCTTCATGTTGTTCGTCGACGAATTCGATCCTCACGAACCGTTCGACGTTCCTGAACCTTGGATGTCTCGTTACGACCCCGACTGGGAGGGGCCGAAGGTGATCTGGCCTCCCTACATGGCCAACGCCGTCGCGTCAGGTGGGCTCGACGAAAGGACGGCTCGTCACATCAGGGCGAACTACGGCGCCAAGTTGTCGTTCATCGATCACTGGTTCGGACGATTGCTGGACGCACTCGATCGTCGTGGCTTGTGGGAGAACACCGCTGTGATCGTGTGCACCGATCACGGTCACTACCTCGGCGAAAAGGACGTGTTCGGAAAGCCTGGTGTTCCGGTGTACGAACCTCTCGGACACATTCCCTTGATGGTGGCCTGGCCTGGAGTCGCTCCCGGAACGAGCTCGGCTCTCACCACCACTGTCGACGTGTTCGCCACGCTGTGCGACATGTTCGACGTATCGGTCGAACATCGGACGCACGGTCACTCACTCGTTCCACTACTGACGGGTACCACCTCGACGGTTCGCGATTACGTGCTCACGGGCGTTTGGGGGCGCACCGTGCAGATCGTGACCGAGTCGTACAAATACGTGCGCGCCCCTCGCAACGGCAATCGTCCCTTGTCGATGTGGTCGAACCGCTGGTCGACCATGCCGATTCATGCGATGCCGAACGTGCGACTACCGAAACCCGACCGCCGAGCCGTTCTCGATTACATGCCCGGCTCCGACGTCCCGGTGATCCGCCAAAGGTTCGGGCCCGGAGATGCCGTGCCGTTCTGGGCCATGACGAACACTGGTGACTCACACGATTTGCTGTTCGATGTGGTCGACGATCCTGGCGAGGAACACGACCTGTCGTCGAGCGACCTCGAGGCTCGCCTGATCGACGCAATGCGAGCCGCTATGGTCGACGTGGAAGCACCGCGTGAGCAGGTCGAACGCCTCGATCTGTGAAGCCGCCGATTTGAGTCTTTCGATATGAGATCAGCGTGCGAGGCGCTGGTTTACGAATTGTTAATGTCGGCAAAACCGTCCGTTCCCGACTCGTTCCTACGGTCCTACTCGACATCGGATTCTCCGCAACCACTTCATGACGACTTCCACCGACACGCTCCTGGACATCCCGACACGGCGGGGTCGAATGATGGCGACGCGTCTCGTGGGCTTGGCGGTTCCGATCACTGCAGTGGTCGCAGCCTTGACGGTCGGAGCAATCATGCTCCTCGCCCTCGGTGCCAACCCTTGGGACGGCTACGTCGCCCTCGCTGACGGAGCTTTCGGTAGCGGCAATGCCCTCGCCGACACCGCCCTGAAGGGAATGCCACTTCTCTTGGTGGGAGTCGGAATCTGTATCGCCTTTCGAACCGGGGTCATCAATCTCGGTGGTGAAGGGCAGATCATCGCCGGTGCCATCTGCTCCACGAGTTTGTCGTTGGCGATTCCCGACACTCCGCGCCTCGTCCTGGTCCCGTTACTTCTCGTGGCTGGTGCATTGGGCGGAGCGATCTGGGGCGCGATTCCCGGCGCCCTCAAGACCTACTACGGCGTGAGCGAGATTCTCAGCACGATCATGATGAACATCATCGCTGCGCAGTTCTTGAGCTTCCTTCTGCTCGACTGGCTGGCCGAACCGCGAGAGATCCGCATCCAACAGACGAAACGTCTCACCCTCAACGGCGACCTTCCGCTTCTTCCCGGTGGCACTCGCCTTCACATCGGGGTTCTCATTGCGGCCGGAATCGCAATTGCCGGTTTCGTTCTCTTGTTCCGCAGTGCTCTTGGTGTTCGCCTCCGCGCCGTCGGGCACAATCCTCAAGCGTCGCGTTACGCCGGTATGCCGGTTCAACGCAGTGTCGTGGAAGCACTGGCGATCAGTGGGGCCTGTGCCGGAATCGCCGGTGCCGTTCTCGTCTTCGGATCCGAATCTCATCGACTGATCGGTGAGGGTGGGGCGATCGGCTTCACCCAGAACGCTGGCTTCAACGGAATCGTCGCTGCTCTCTTCGGGGGACTCCACCCACTCGCCACGATCCCGGCTGCTTTCTTGTTCGGTGGTCTCCTGACCGGTGGCATCAAACTGCAACGTGAGCTTCAAGTGCCGGCGGCACTGATCGTCGCCCTCAACGGTGTGGTCGTCGTCTTCGTGGTCGGAAGTCTCAAGTTGAGGACTCGACTCTCGGCCTGGGCCGAACGCGTGTCGGGAGGGGGATCATGAGCGATTTCTTCACCGTCTCGGTGATCGTGTCGACGTTGGCGTCGGGGATTCGCCTGGCAACACCGTTCCTTCTCGCCTCGCTCGGTGAGATGATCGGTCAACGCAGTGGCGTCCTCAACCTCGGAGTCGAAGGCGTCATGTTGATCGGGGCGTTCGTCGCCTACTTCACATTGCTGCGCACGGGAAGCACGCTTCTGGCCGTTGTTCTGGCGCTGTCAGCCGGTGTCGTCATGGGTCTGCTCTATTCACTCATGACTCTCGTGATGCAAGCCGTTCAAGGCATCAGCGGCATCGGTATCTATCTCTTCGGTCTCGGATTCACCGACCTTCTCTTCCAGAAGCAGGTCGGCACGCCGATTCCGGTGAAAGGTCTCGACGAGCTGCATGTTCCTTTGCTCTCCGACATTCCTCACGTGGGAGAGGTGCTCTTTCAACACAGCATCCTCGTGTACGTGGCCTTCTTGCTCGTTCCGGTGGCGTGGTTCGTGATCGAGCGAACCACCTTCGGTCTCAACATCAGAGCGGTGGGTGAGACCCCGGAAGCCGCCGACACTCTCGGTGTGAGTGTCACCAGGATTCGTCTGTTCACGATCCTCATCGGTAACTCACTCGCTGCCCTCGCTGGTGCCGCACTCGCGCTCGAACTCGGCATCTTCCAACAGAACCTCACTTCGGGCCGAGGTTTCATCGCCATCGCACTCGTGTATTTCGGTGCGTGGCGACCGCTCGGTGTCATGTCGGGTGCTCTGCTCTTCGGCATCGTCTCGGCGACCGTCAACCAATGGAAGACGATCGGAATCATCGAAGGAGCGGCATCGAGTCTCACGTCGATGGCTCCTGCACTTCTGACGATCATCGTTCTCGTTCTCGTGAGCCGACGGATCGACGCCCCATCGGCTCTGACCAAACCTTTCGATCGATCGGGATGAACGATCGACCTGACCTACCGGCAACCAACCAAGAAATTCGTGCTTCGGCACCGATACCGGCTTCGGCCACACAGCAAAAGGAGAAGACCATGACCAACAAGCCCGGACGCCGCTTACGGCGCTCGATACTCGCCCTGATCGGGGCATCCTCACTCGTGGTGGCGGCCTGTGGTGGCGACGACTCGTCGTCATCATCCGATCCGGCACCGAGTGAATCCTCGTCGGCCGATCCCGTGCGCATCGCCATGGTTGCACCGTCGGCCATCAACGACCTCGCCTTCACGCAGAGTATGTACGACAGCCTGCAGCGAGTCGCCGCCACACGCGACATCACGATCGACGTCTCGGACGGACTCTTCATCGTCGAGGATGCCGGAGCCGCCATTCGCGGCTACGCCGAAGACGGCTACGACGTCGTGATAGCCCACGGCACCCAGTTCGGTGGACCGCTCTCGGAAATCGCTCCCGATTTCCCGGGGGTCAGTTTCCTCTGGGGAACGTCGACCGACTTCCAGGGTCTCGACAACATCTACGCCTACAGCGTTCGCTCCGATGAGGGTGGATACGTGAACGGCACGATCGCCGCCCAGATCACCGAGTCAGGTGTGATCGGTGTGGTCGGACCGGTCGAGGCGGGTGACGCCAAGCTCTACGTCGACGGATTCGTCGCCGGAGCGACCGCCCAGGACCCGGGAGTGACCGTCAACGTCAACTACATCGAGTCGTTCAGCGACGTGGCTCTGGCAGCCGAAGCAGCCACCAGCCACTTGGCCTCCGGCGCCGACGTGTTGACCGGCACGGCCCAGATGGTCGTCGGTGCCACCGGTGTGGCTCAGGCCGAGGGGGTCCCGTGGTTCGGCACCCAGTCGAATCAGACGCCACTCGGAGCCGACATCGTGGTCGCTTCTCAGGTGTACCACTGGGAAGTGATCCTGGAGACGATGCTCGACCAGATCGCCGCCGGCAAGCTCGGGGGTGAAGTTTTCGAACTAACACTCGCCAACGGTGGTCTCGAGATCGAGTTCAACGACTCGTTCACTCTCGATTCGGCGATTCGTTCAGCCGCCGAGCAAACGGTTGCCGATCTGACCTCGGGCGCGCTGTCCACCGGTCTCTGATCGACTGACATCGACATGACGATGCACACTGACCCGGTGGTACCGATGCTGGAAATGCGCGGGATCACCAAGCGTTTCCCCGGGGTCGTCGCCAACGACGGCGTCGACCTCACGGTGCTGCCGGGTCAGGTGCACACTCTCCTCGGTGAGAACGGAGCGGGCAAGAGCACGCTCATGAAGATCCTCTACGGCCTTTACCGACCCGACGAGGGTGACATCAGATTGAACGGCGAGAAGGTCGTCATCACCTCGCCATCCGATGCGATCAACCGACAGATCGGCATGATCCATCAACACTTCATGCTCGTCCCCACCTTGACCGTCGCCGAGAACGTGGCGTTGGGGTTGCCCGGACGACGAGGCCTCTCCGACATGCGTCCGATCAAACGACGCCTGAAGGAAGTCTCCGAACAATACGGACTGCGAATCGACCCCGACGCCTACATCTGGCAGCTAGCGGTCGGTGAACGTCAGCGAGCCGAAATCTTGAAGGCTCTCTACCGAGACGCCCAACTGTTGGTTCTCGACGAGCCCACCGCTGTGCTCACACCACCCGAAGTCGACGAACTCTTCGTCACCTTGAGACAGCTCACGACCGACGGTCGCGGTCTCATCTTCATCTCACACAAGCTTCACGAAGTCATGGAACTGTCCGACGAGATCACCGTTCTTCGTGACGGTCGGGTGAGTGGATCGACACGACCGAGTGAGACAGATCGCGAACAACTGGCCGAGATGATGGTGGGACGTCCCGTGAATCTCACTCGCAACGTTCCGGCGCGAGAGGTCGGTGCGGCCGAGTTGATCATCAACAACCTTCGGGTCATCGGTGATCGCGGCACCGAGGCCGTCGCCGGTGTGTCGATCGAAGTGCGAAGCGGTGAGATCGTCGGAATCGCCGGCGTCTCAGGTAACGGTCAGCGCGAGCTCGCCGAGGCGATCTTCGGACTTCGACCCATCGAATCGGGATCGATCAGCATCTCCGGCCAAGAGATCTCCACTCCGGTTCCAAAGCAGGTGCGTCACATGGGTCTCGCGTACGTTCCTGAAGAACGAATGAGAGACGGAGCGATCGGTGACTTCACCGTTGCCGAGAACCTAATGCTCGTCGAGTATCGCTCCGATCCCTATACCAAACGGGGGATGTTGAATCGTTCGGCCATTGCCGAGCGGTGTCGACAACTCGTTCGCGGTTACAACGTCAAGACTCCGACGATTCACACACCCACACGCCATCTATCGGGTGGAAACATTCAGAAGGTCGTCATCGCCCGCGAGTTCTCATCCGATGCCCGAGTATTAGTGGTGGCGCAGCCGACTCGTGGTGTCGACATCGGCGCAGCCGAATACATCCACGAACGCTTGCTCGAACAACGATCGAATGGCGCGGCCATCCTGATCGTCTCCGAAGATCTCGACGAGGTGATCCAGTTGTCCGATCGCATCGTGGTCCTCCTCGAAGGTCGCATCATGGGCGAAGTCGCACGTGGAGAAGCGAGTGTGAGAGACATCGGACTCCTGATGTCCGGCGTCACCAACTGACGTCGACGGAGCTTTTCGCAGAACCGCACTGGCCGTACCATCGCGTGAGGATTCCCCTGGATCGGGACGAAATCCGGAACCGGTCGACAGCGAAGCCATCTACTTTCCTCTCGATGAACCGCCGCTGGGTCACCACGTTTCTTTTTGCGATCATCGCCCTCACATCGGCCTGTCGTGGGACACCATCCACGCAGGAACCGATCACTCCGTTCGCTATTTGGTGGTCGAAGGATGCCGACACCGTCACACCCGAGAGTGCGGCTACGGCAGCTGTTCGTGACCTGATCGGCGTCGATCCCGTTCTCAGCGATTTCATGGCCGGCGACTCTCGAAGTGGTGAGATCGAGGTTCTGTCACCTGACGGGACGGTGCCGACCGTTCGGAGTCTGCTGCTGATGCGACAACTCGGACCAGCCGACCAGTGGTCGGTGATCGGAGCCATCAACCCGGCTATCACGATCGACGCACCACAGTCGCGGAGTGTTCGACCGCCGGGGATTCTCTTGGTGTCCGGCTCCGCTCGAGGATTCGAAGGATTGGTGGTCGTCACCGCTCATCGATTGGGCAACCGGCCCGAGCTGATCGATCAAGCGATGACGCAAGCGGGTTCGCTCGACGAATCGCGAGCCTTTCGGGTCGCACTCGATCTGGGCCAAACTCACACTGGCGACGTCCTGGCGATCACCGTGCGAGGTGGCGTCGGCATGGAAGACCACCCCGGCGAATTCAGCGCCATCCCCATCCGCATCGGACCGTGACTGGGGATCCGGCGCCGGATCTTGTCCCATACGGCGCAAAATCCGCGCCAGAAAACCAACGAGAACGCCAATGAGTGGTGGGCGAGGGGGGACTTGAACCCCCACGTCCTTGCGAACACTGGCACCTGAAGCCAGCGCGTCTGCCATTCCGCCACTCGCCCGAGTAACAGGAGTCGCACGCTACCAACCACGTCGCTCGCCCCCACCCTCTCACCTGGTGAAACCTCCCACCTGAGCAGGACCGATACCCTGTCAGGGCGCCGATGGCGCATGAGTGGGGACGGTGATCGAATGGCCAGCGGAATCTTCAAGCGATCGAACCGCACCAACGTCCGTCCCATCGAAATCGGACGTCGTCTCGTGGCCGACATGGACGAAAACCGTTCCGTCGACGGCGACGGGCGTCGTATCGCCCCCAATCACTTCGTCGTCTCCCTCAACCCGAACGACCATCAGGAGCTGTCGTCCTACATCGCAGCCCTCGAGACCGAACTCGTCGAAGCCGCTAAGGAGTACGCCCGAGACGAGGGCTACGTGCTCCGTGGCCCGGTCACCGTCAAGCTGTCCGACGACGACACCGTGAAGACCGGACGTATCCAGATCACGTCGAAGGTGCAAACCAACGATTCACCCGTCGTGTCTGCCTCTCTCGTGATCACCGGGCGTGATCCCCTGCCTCTCACCGACAAAGCGATCACGATCGGCCGCTCTCCCGAATGCGAGATCTCGTTCGACGACGCCAACATCAGCCGCCGTCACGCCGAGATCCGAGTGGTCTTGGGTGCTCACGTGATCTCCGACCTCGGATCGACGAACGGCACCAAGGTGAACGGTGTTCCCGTCACTCTCGAACGCACGCTGCGCGACGGCGACATCATCGCTCTCGGTAGCCACACCATCCGCTTCGAGGCGCGCTGACTCGATGAACGATCTGGTCATCAACGGGCTTCGTCTCGTACTCCTACTCGCCCTCTATCTCTTCTTTGCCCGAGTGGTGTGGGCGGTCTGGACCGAAGTGCGCGTTCCCGCCCTCCCACAGTCCGGAACCCCCTCCCATTCGACCGGTGCCACGTCGCGCATCTCCCGCCGACAGCGAGTGACCGAATTGAAAATTCTCGAGCCGGCTTCACTGAAGGGTTCGCGATTCGAGCTAACTGCCACTCCCATCGTGATCGGACGTTCGCACGACGCCGATCTGTCGTTTCCCGACGACACCTATCTCAGCAGCCGACATGCCGAGGTGTGGTCGGCCGAGGGAATCGCCATGGTTTCCGACCTCGCGTCCACCAACGGAACTCAGGTGAACGACCAACGCATCACGGAAGCCACCGCTCTCGTGCCCGGTGATCGCGTCCGGATGGGACACGTCGTGATCGAGGCGACCCGATGATGCATGCAACAGCGGCCGCGGTCACACACGTAGGTCAGATCCGTGAGGGCAACGAGGACGCCTTCCTCTGTCGAGACGGTCTCTACTTCGTGGCCGACGGTATGGGTGGACACAGTGCCGGCGAGGTGGCGAGTGACATCGCCGTCACCACACTGGCCGACCTGTTGTCGAACGTCGTGCACAACGGTCTCACCGCCGACGATCTCGCCGCTGCCGTCCGACATGCCAACACGGCGATTCTCACCGAAGCCATGCGTGATCGGGCCAAGGCTGGAATGGGCACCACCCTCACCGGACTCGCCGTTGCCGATGCCCAGCGCCGTCGAGCCCTCGTCGCCAACGTCGGTGATTCACGCACCTATCTGTGGCGACACGGAGAGCTCCGTCAGGTCACCAAGGATCATTCACACGTGCAGTCACTCGTCGATCGCGGGGCCATCACCCGTGCCGAAGCGCGAGTCCACTACCAACGCAACATCGTCCTGCGAGCCATGGGAATCGGTCCCGAACTCGAGGTCGACGTTTTCGAACTCGACATCGAAGATGGCGATCGATTCATCGTGTGCAGCGACGGCCTCGTCGACGAAGCCGACGACGATGCCATCGAGATCGCCATCCGAACCTCGTCCGATCCCGACGACCTCGCACGAGCGCTCGTGACTCTGGCCAACGACAACGGTGGTCGCGACAACGTGACCGTGGTGGTCGTCGACTTCAATGACGGTCCGACGGAGACACCTGGCTCTGCCACAACCGACCGTACGACATCCGCTTGCGACGACACCGTTGCGATCGCCGTACCCCGTCGTCCGTCACGACTCCTCGACGTGGCCGCTTACGGCTCTTGGCTCATCGCGACGGCCATCGTTGTCTCCGTGATCGTGAGCGCCCTCACGCAGTGAGTCGCTCCTCCGCGCACGTCGCGTCACGCCGACGCTCACAGGAATTGTGGTCGGTGATACTGGCCGGCCTGGTCACCGCTGGCGCCTACACCCTCGCCTCACTCGGTCAGAACTCAGTCATTCCGTCCCGCATCCTGCCGTTTCTCGGTCTGATGCTGCTTCTTCTCGTTTCGGCCCACGTCGCCGTGCGCTGGCTCGCTTCCGGTGCCGACTCCACGCTCCTCCCGGTGGCTGCGCTCTTGAACGGCCTCGGCTACGTGATGATCGCGCGATTGTCGGAACGTTTGGCCGGCCTGCAGACGACATGGACCCTCATCGGTATCGGTGTCTTCATCGCCGTGCTGCTGTTCGTCGAGCGCATCAACGATCTCGCTCGTTACACGTGGCACTTCTTCGCTGTCGGTGCCGGACTCCTCCTCCTTCCCCTGGTTCCCGGACTCGGCTTCTCGTCGGGTGGGGCGCGGATCTGGGTGAACATCGGACCGATCAACTTTCAGCCCGGCGAGTTCGCCAAGTTGGCACTCGCTCTCTTCTTCGCCGGCTATCTCGCCGAGCGAGGGCGCCTCATCTCCACGAGCACTCGTCGCCTCGGACCGATCACCCTTCCCGAGTCGCGGGACCTCCTCCCACTCATTGCGGCGTGGGGATTCTCGGTCGTGATCATGGTGGGTCAAAAGGACCTCGGCTCGAGTCTGTTGTTCTTCACCCTCTTCGTCGTCATGGTGTGGGTCGCCACCGAGAAGACGAGTTACCTCGTGATCGGGCTCGGCCTCTTCGCCATTGCCTGCATCGTGGCCTACAACCTCTTCGATCACGTGCAGACACGTGTGGCCGTGTGGCTCGACCCATGGAGTCGCTACGAGGGCAAGGGCTACCAGATCGCTCAAGCGATGTTCGCCCTCGGTAACGGAGGTGTCACCGGAACCGGACTCGGGCGCGGTCTGCCACAACGTATTCCCGAGGCCAAGAACGACTTCATCTTCGCGGCCATCGGAGAAGAGATGGGTCTACTCGGTGCAACCATCGTGCTGCTGTCGTTCGTGGTGATCATCGGGGCTGGCCTGCGGATCGCTCTGCGAACCCAACGACCTTTCGAAAAGCTTCTGGCCACCGGCCTCACCACCATCATCGGTGTTCAGGCCTTCATCATCATCGGTGGAGTCATCCGCGTCGTGCCCCTCACGGGGATCACGCTGCCGTTCGTCAGTTACGGCGGATCGAGTCTCGTGGCCAACTACGCCTTGCTCGCACTCCTCATTCGGCTCAGCGACATATCGGCCCGGCGACTCGGAGAAGTGCCCGACTCGCCGATGCTCAGCGAACGATGGGCCGCCCGTCGAGCTCGTCTTCGAACCGACGACGACACCTCGGAGGTGAGCGACGCATGAATCAACGCATCCGTCGTCTCGCACTCGCACTGCTCGTTCTCTACGTCGTGCTCTTCGTCCAGCTCAACATCATCCAAGTTGGTCGCAAGGCCTCGCTCGATGCCGATGTTCGCAACACTCGCCAGACCGTTCGCGACTTCGACGAACCACGCGGTCCGATTCTCTCCGCCGATGGTGTCGTGCTCGCCGAGAGTGTTCGAACCGAACCCGGGGGGACCTTCTCGTGGCAACGCACTTACCCCGAGGGTGATCTGTTCGCTCATCTCACCGGCTACTTCACACTCGCGTACGGAGCCACCCAGGTCGAACGCGTGATGAACGACGTGCTGTCCGGTAACACTCCCGAACAACAACTGTCGGGTGTCTGGTCGATCTTCGACACCGACGACAATTCGGGTTCGGTCACACTCACCGTCGACTCGTCGATTCAACAAGCCGCCAAGGATGCGCTGGGTGAGCGCGAGGGTTCGGTCGTCGTTCTCGACGTGCAGACAGGGGCCGTGAAGGCCATGTGGAGTTGGCCGTCCTTCGACCCCAACTCCATCGCCGATCACGACAGCGCCGAAGCCGGGGTCTGGCTCCAATTCCTCGACCTCTTGCCGTCGAAGCCCCTACTCGCCAACGCCTATCAGGAGCGCTACATGCCGGGCTCCACCTTCAAGGTGATCACCACGGCGGCGGCTCTCGAATCCGGTGATGTCACGCTCGACACGGTCTTCGCCGAGGAGTCGCAATTCGTGCCTCCGCAAACCGACGATCCGATCGAGAACTACAACGGACGCTCGTGCGGTGGTGATCTCACCGAGGTGTTCCGTCGCTCGTGCAACACGCCTTTCGCACGTCTGTCTATCGAACTCGGCCCGTCCGACATGGTCGAAGCAGCCACGAGATTCGGAATCGGCGAGAAAGTGCCGCTCGATCTGCCGAGTCCTGCGGCCAGCAACTTCGGCGACGTCGACTACTTCGTCGACAACCTCCCACTCCTCGCCATCGGAGGATTCGGACAGGGCAACACGCAGATGGTCCCGCTTCACATGGCTGCCATCGCAGCCGCCATCGGGAACCGCGGCACGATGATGGCGCCGTTCGCCATCGACTCGACACGCGATCATGACGGCAAGGTTCTCGACCGGACCGAGCCGGTGATGTGGAGACAGGTGATGAGTCCGGGCGTGGCATCGACGATGGTCGATCTCATGAAAGAAGTGGTTCGTTCGGGCACCGCATCGTGTTGTCTGAAACTTGCGGACGGAGTCGTCGGCGCCGCCAAGACGGGCACCGCCCAGTTGAACGGTCCTGGTGAACCCGAACGTTCGCACGCCTGGATGATCGGCTTCGCTCCTGCTGACGCCCCTCGTTACGCGTTCGCCGTGGTCCTGAAGGGCACGAATGCCGAAATTTCCGCCGGGACCGGCGGAACTCTTGCTGGTCCCGTGGCGTCCAAGGTGATGAACGCTGCCCTCAGGGGCCGATAGCCCAGCGGTAGCCTTGTCACACTCTTATGTCCGACCACGGAAACGTCATTCTCAACGACCGTTACGAGATGCAACAGCGCATCGGTCGGGGCGGGATGGCCGACGTGTATCTCGCACGCGACGTCCTTCTCGACCGGCTGGTGGCCATCAAGGTCCTGTTCCCCGAGTACGCCACCGATCCGGCGTTCGTCGAGCGTTTTCGTCGTGAGGCCCAATCGGCCGCCAATCTCAATCATCCCAACATCGTCAGCGTCTACGACTGGGGCCGAAGCAACAACACCTACTTCATGGCCATGGAGTACGTGCCGGGGCGCACCCTCGCCGACGCCCTGAGCGACGTCGGGGCGATCTCGGCTTCCAAAGCCGCCGAAGTGGGCATCGAGGTGGCGGCAGCTCTGTCGTTCGCCCACCGCAACAACGTGGTGCACCGAGACATCAAGCCCGGCAACATCCTCATCGGAAGCAATGGACAGCTGAAGGTGGCCGACTTCGGAATCGCTCGTGCCCTCGGCAGTGCCGCCGACAGTGGTCTCACGGCGCACGGCGCGGTCATGGGAACGGCCGCTTACTTCTCACCCGAACAAGCACAAGGCGGACAACCCGATCCACGTAGCGATCTGTACTCGCTCGGCATCGTTCTCTACGAGATGGTGGCCGGACAGATTCCGTTCACCGGCGACACACCGGTGTCGATCGCCTACAAGCAGGTTCACGAAGCCCCGACACCACTCAACGAATTGGCTCCTGATGTGCCGCGGGCTTTCGAGGCCATCGTCGCTCGCCTGCTCGCCAAGGATCCGGCTCGGCGCTATCCGACCGCCGAGGCAGTCCGCGACGACCTTCGCCGCTTCCGCGACGGTCTCCCCGTCCAAGCCCTCGCCGCGATTCTGAACAAGCGCGAGCCCGACGACGGCCTCGCACCCACGGTCGTGACCCCGACGGTGCTTCCCCCTCCCACGCTCGCCGACACCGCCGAACGCCCGGCCACTCAGCGAACTGTGGTCATGATCAGTGAGCAGGCCGAAAGTCGCGACACGACCGGATCGATCACACCCCCCGATGACCTTGGCAAGAAACGTCGCAACATCGTGATCGGTTCGATCGCTGCTGCTCTTTTGGTCGTTGCTGCACTCGTCATCGGACTACTCGCCCTCTCCGGTGACGATGCCCCGGTTGCCACCTTCGAAGCCCCGAACGTCACCGGTGTCCAACTCGAGTTCGCCGTCGCCGCACTCGAAGCACTCGATCTCGAGGTCGTCACCGTCGCCGAAGAGAACAGCAGCGTCGATCCGAATGTCGTGTGGTCGCAGGATCCTCCACCGGGACAACTCGTCGAACCCGGTGACACCGTCCGCATCGTGTACAACCCGTCGAACACACCGATTCCTGTGCCTGATCTTCGCGGGCAGACGGTCGAACAGGCACGCACTGCGTTGCTCAACCTCGGTCTCACCATCGGCAACATCACATTCGTCGATGATCCACTCGTGGCCGTCGACATCATCATCTCGACCCAGCCGGCCGTCGGCGAATCGGTACTCGGTGGCGCCACGATCGATCTGGTGGTGAGTCAGGGCAAGGGCACCAACCCGATTCCGTCCTTCGAGGGCCAGACCGTCGAAGAAGCTCGCTCGATTCTCGAAGGCGAGCCCTACGAATTCGTTGTCGAGGAGATCCTCGAGGCGAGCGACACCGTGCCGATCGGTGATGTGATTCGGACCAGTCCGGTGGCGGGAGCCGAAGTGGCCAAGGGAGCCACGGTCACCATCTATGTCTCGAACGGTCGGGCTCCGATTCCGGTTCCACCGGTCGTCGGTCTTCCCGAGCGTCAGGCTCGTCCTCTCCTCACCGTCAACGGACTCGTGGTTCGGGTGGTGTACGAAGACGTGCCCGAAGGTGACGAGTTCCTCGATCTCGTCATCAGACAGTCACCCGAGGGTGGCGAAGAAGTCGAACTCGGAACCGAGGTCGTGATCACGATCGGTCGCCTCGCACCGACTCCTCCGTCGAGCACTGTTCCCGGCGCGACGACGACCCTGCCCTGAATCGACGTTCGCGCACGCCGCGATCAAGCGCCGATGAAGTTACGAAGAATGTCGTGGCCGGCGTCGGTCAGGATGCTCTCGGGATGGAACTGCACACCCTCGATCGGCAGATCGCGATGACGGAGTCCCATGATCATCCCATCGGCCGTCTCAGCAGTGATCGAGAGACACTCGGGTAGCGAATCCCTTTCGACGACGAGTGAGTGGTAGCGCGTCGCCGTGAGTGGTGACGCGAGCCCGCTGAAAACACCCGTGCCCCGATGAGAAATCTCGCTCGTCTTGCCGTGCATCAGCTCGGGAGCCCTCACCACCTCGGCTCCGAACACATGGCCGATCGCCTGATGCCCGAGGCACACCCCGAACACCGGAATGCCCCGCTCGGCAACCGGCTCGATCAGCTCACAGAGAATGCCGGCGTCCTCGGGTCGGCCCGGACCCGGTGACAACAGCACGGCATCAGGCGACATGGCGAGTACGTCGTCGACCGACACGTCGTCATTGCGGTGGACGACGGGCTCGGCCCCCAGTTCACCGAGGTATTGAACGAGGTTGTAGACGAAGCTGTCGTAGTTGTCGAGAACGACGACCCGTCGAGAACTCATGACGTCAGCCTGCCAGCCTGGGACCACGATCCCCTACACTTTTCGACGTGGCACCTCCGAAACGCAAGACAGGTGGACGTACGACGCCCAAGGGCACCCGCCCCGGCGAAACCCGCTCCGCTACCCCCGATCACAACGAATCCGGCGTGGCCGCCTCGTCGCGCTACACCCCGCCGATTCCGCAGTACGTGAAGGAGAGTCCGCGCTGGGTGCCGATCCTGATGTTCGCCCTCTTCATCGTGGGCGCTCTCGTGATTCTTCTTTATTACTTGGGAGCCGTGCCCGGCGGTCGGAGCAACTACTACTTGTTGGCCGGCCTGCTCATGATTTTGGGTGGATTGTACACCGCCACCAAATACCATTGACGCCTGACCTGGTCTTTTAGCACCAAGTAATCATCCACAGCCTGTGGATGACGTCGGGGATAGTCACACCGATGTAACTCGTTGTCACCGTGCGTTCACTCGATCGGTGCCACCAGATCCATGTCCTCCATGCAGTGTCGCGGGGGCTCGGGCTCCTCCTCGGGGGCCAGAGTCATCTTCAACTCCACCCCACACACACTGCACCGGTACCTCACGCTGATCTTGCGCAATTCACCCGGGGGTGGGGGCGGCGGAAGAGGCTCGGTCATGCCCCGGAGCAACGAGACACCCACCCTCCACATGAAGAAGAAGATGAGGACGGCGCCGAGGAACCAGACGACGCTGCCGAAGTTCATGAGATGTCGACCGCCGACCGCGCTCAGCCGAGTCGTTCGATGATGGTGGCGTTGGCCATGCCGCCGCCCTCACACATCGTCTGCAACCCGTAACGGCCGCCGGTTCGCTCGAGTTCATTGAGCAACGTGGTCATGAGTCGGGCACCCGACGCACCGAGAGGATGACCGAGAGCGATGGCTCCTCCGTTGGGATTGACCTTCTCCATGTCGGGGTGAAGTTCCTTCTCCCAGGCGAGCACCACCGAGGCGAATGCTTCGTTGATCTCGGTGATGTCGATGTCGTTCATGGTGAGTCCGGCGCGCTCGAGCACCTTGCGAGTCGACGGAATCGGAGCGGTGAGCATGTAGCGAGGGTCGTCTCCCGCAAGTGCGAAATTCACGAAACGCGCCCGCGGCGTGAGACCGAGAGCCTTGGCCTTGGCCTCGCTCATGATGAGGATCGATGCTGCCCCGTCGGTGATCTGCGACGAGTTTCCGGCCGTGACGCGTCCACCCTCTTCTTCGGGTCGGAACGACGGCTTCAACTTGCCGAGACTCTCCACGGTCGTGTCGCGAATTCCTTCGTCAGCGGTCATCATGTTTCCTTCGGCATCCTTCACCGGAAGGATCTCTCGCTCGAAACGACCTTCCTTGGTCGCGCGGGCCGCCCGTTCCTGTGAGGACACGCCGAAACGATCCATGTCGTCACGAGAGATGTTCCACTTGTCGGCGATGAGTTCGGCCGAGATCCCCTGAGGAACGAGACCTCCCTGCGGCTGGTAGCGCTCACCGACCTTGGGACCGAACGGCCAACCGAACTTTCCGTCACCCATCGACGCACCCATCGGCACGCGAGTCATGATTTCGACACCCGACGCCACGACCACGTCGTAGGCACCGGCCATCACTCCTTGCGCAGCGAAGTGCGCGGCCTGCTGCGAAGAACCGCATTGACGATCGATGGTGGTACCGGGCACCGACTCCGGCCAGCCGGCGGCGAGCACGGCATTACGGGCGACGTTCACTCCCTGCTCACCCACCTGCATCACACAACCCATGACGACGTCGTCGACGAGACCGGGATCGACTCCGGTGCGCTCGACGAGTGCACTCAGGGTCTCAGCGACCAGATCGACCGGATGCCACTCCTTCAACTTTCCATTGCGCTTGCCGAGCGGAGTGCGGATGGCATCGACGATGACAGCGGTGTTCATGAGATATCTCCTCTGAGACGTTCGAGAGCCACAGTCTGCTGGCTGATCTGGTGCCCCGACGAATCAGAGCGGGCCGGGTCGGTCAGACGCGAAACGGCGCAACTTTGCTGAGTGCCCGGGACATGACACCCACATCGGTTTCCGACAGTTCGGCGGCGAATTCTCGCTGGATCGCCCGTCGATACAAGATGTTGGCGTCTCGCCAGACGAGACGACCCATCCGGGTGAGTGTGACGACCACCGCCCGGTTGTCGTCGGAATTCGGAGGCACCTCGCGGGTCACGTAACCCCTCTCGACCAGCGCATCGAGCCGACGAGACAGGCTCGACGGAACAGCGGCCAGGACATCACACAGATCTTTCACCCGCATGTGATCGTCGTGCTGAGCGAGAGCGGCCAACACGTCGAATTGAGGAAGCGAGAGCTGGAATTCGTCAGCCATCTCGGCCTCGATCAGACGCGAGACGACTTCGGCCGCCGTCTGGAACGCACGCCACAGTGCTACTCGTTCGGAATCAAGTCGCGGCACGCCATCCCCTGTGATCGCTCGACGACACCTGGACGGAAATCCTAATCAACGTCCTTCGCCGTGTCACGAAAAAGTTCGCGATGCAACGACCCGGTCATTGCTCCCAGGTGGACACCAACTCGAGCGCTTGCTGCCACGACGCACCCTCGGCCAGAAGTTTGCTGAATGGCATCACCTGCTTGGGTCGACTGACGCCGAGTGCTGCCCGCAGTTCGTCACCCAGGTGATACAGCGCGACGAACGAGTGATCGTCAGGTGATCCGGCGACGATTTCGACGGTCTCGTCACCTTCGGCCCGTCCGATGAATTGGATCCGGCTCGTGTACTGGTCGCTCCAGAAGAAAGGAATCGACTCGTACGGGGTTCCCGCCTCGCCTTGCGACTCGGCGAGCAGATTGCGAGCCGCGGCCGCACCTTGTTCGGATGCGTTCGTCCAGTGTTCGACCCGCATCTCGCGTCCGAGGAGACGGTTCGGCCAGCGCGCCACGTCTCCGGCGGCATAAACACGCGGGACGGCTCGCAAGGTTTCGTCACAGACCACGCCGTCTCTCAGTTCGAGACCCGACGATTCGAGCCAAGCGGTGGCCGGAGACACGCCGACTCCCACCAGCACCACATCAGCCGGGATCTCCTCGCCGCCGGCCAATCGAATTCCGGCCACGACACCTCGCTCACCTTCGACGAAACCATCGACCTTCACGTCACATCTGACGGTCACTCCATTGTCCTCGTGAAGGCGAGCGATATGTCGACCCATTTCGGCGCCGAGCCCACGAATCAACGGGGCCGGCGCACCTTCGAGCACGGTTACGTCGCACCCGCGCGTCTGCGCCGTTGCCGCCACTTCCAATCCGATGAAACCGGCACCGATCACGACGACGCGTCGCCCTGGTTCGAGTTCGGCTCGGAGAGCCAGCGAATCACTCAGCGTTCGTAATTCATGGATCCCTCGCCACTCGGGCTGCCCGGGGAGACGACGGACCGATCCCCCGGTGGCGATCACGAGAGCATCGAATCCGACCTCGCGTCCGGATCGGAGTGAGACGATGCGACGTTCGACATCAAGCCCGGCTGCCCCATCACCGAGAACCCACTCCACGTCGAGCGATTCGAGAATCTCAGGTTTGCGAAGTCGGATGCGATCCGGTTCCCACTCACCGGACAACACCTTTTTCGACAATGGAGGTCGGTCGTACGGCTGCTCGGATTCGTCACTCACGACGATGATCTCACCGGCGAACTCCTGCTGCCGCAGGGTCTCAGCCGCTCGCAGTCCGGCGAGAGAGGCCCCGACGATCACCACGCGATCCAGCGTTTGGGTCATGGCTCTACCTTGCCACGGCCACACCCGAGGCCTCCAACATGACGGCACAATGGTTCGGTGACCAGTCGACCGTTGATCAGCGATGCCGCCGACCCCCGTCTGGCCGACTACATGAATCTCCGGGATCGCGACATCGCACTGCGACATGAATCCGAACGCATCCTGATCGCCGAAGGCCCCGAAGTGGTCCGTCGACTCATCAGTAGTGGTCTGACGATTCGGTCGATCGTCGTTGCGCCCAATCGACTGGAGGTCATGGAACAGGCACTGGCATCGGTCGAGTGCCCGGTCTATCTCGTCGAACGCGACGTGGTGTCGAAGACGGCCGGGTACTCGTTGCATCGCGGCGTGCTGGCGTCAGCAGTACGTCCACCCACGTG
>JAQCIK010000052.1:0-4979 GCA_027592035.1 Actinomycetota bacterium
TTGATCACTCGCCACACGGTCAGATATGGGGCGAGCCAGAAGAGCGGATACACCCACCAGTAGCCGAGCACGATGGTCGCGGCGATCAGTACTGCTTGAACGGCGAGAATTTTCACCAGAGTGCGCCTGACCACCTCGACCGGGCTCGTGATACCGGCCAGTTGATCGCGCAGGAGACGAAGTCCGGTACGACCGAGAACATCCCGTCGCAACTTTCGTCGGAAGCTGGCCGCGGGGATCGGGTAGTTGGCATAGAGCGGAATGTCGGGCTCGTCGGGACCGAACTCTTCACGGTGGTGGGCCATGTGCACTCGTCGGTAGGCGTCGGTGTTGGTGAGGGCCGGATAGCCGATCAACCAACGACCCACGATGTCGTTCAGTCTCTTGTCGCGGAACAAGAGGCGATGGGCGGCCTCGTGCATCAGTGATGCGAACTGGGCGTGGGCACGACCCATGAGAAGGAACACGAGGGGCCACGACCACGGACCGGCCCACACGGCGAATGCGATCAAGCCGAGCGTCTGGGCATAGGTCGACACGATCGACAACGCATTGCGCCACGAAGGGATGCGCCGAACGTCGGAGCGAATCTCGGGCCGGAGGCGTCCGTCACCCCGCACCATCTCGGTCTCGAGCCCGTCCCGCAACGTGTCCGGGGACGGAACCATTCCGCCCAATCGTGCACCGTTCATGATCGAAGACTACGAATCCCGCAGGTCTTCTTTCCACGAGCGGAACCGATCGTGCCGGGTGCCACTCGGCCCCACACCATCTCCGGATCCGTCGGGGAACAGTCGAAACGTGAACTGTCGGGTGAGATCGCTCGCATCGGCGGCCCAGTAGCGCGCATCGGCGTCGGTCGCCGGTCCGGCCCGCCAGAGCAGCCACGTCTTGATGCGTCGCTTGTATTCGGCCACCGGAGCATCGGGCAGATCGTCGCCGAGGTGCAACAACTCGGTCGGGGCCTCGATCCAGGCGGTGGCCACGATGTTGCGATCACGTACCGGGGTGGCCGGTAGGTCGGCCGTGTGGATCGGTGTGTGATCGGCCGGACGCTGGTCGTAGCGCAGTGGCTCACCAGCCACGATCGACCCATTCCTGGAGGTGTGGTCGTTCGGTGCCGATCGTGGTGTCGGCGCCGTGACCGGGCAACACGATGGTGGTGTCGGGGAACGGAAAGAGCAGATCATCGATCGACGAGATGATCGTCTCGAACGATCCGCCGGGGAACTTGGTGGCTCCCGGACCGCCGGGGAACAACGTGTCGCCGGTGAACAACAACGGCGTTCCTTCCACGTGGAACGAGATCGAACCGGGTGTGTGGCCGGGGTTGTGGATCGATCGAAGTCGCAGACGACCGACTTCGATCACCTCGTCGTGATCGAGGAAGGCGTCGTAGCCCACGTCGGTGAGCATCGGCGCGTCGAGTTCGGTGACCGCCACTTCGAAACCGGCTTCGCGCAGAGCCGGGACGGCCTGGATGTGATCGTGATGGCCGTGGGTCTCGAGCACGCGCCGAACCCCGAGGGACGAACAGAGTTCGAGCAGTTTCTCGTGTTCGTTGGCGGCATCGATGAGCACGGCATCGCCCGTCTGTCGACACCTCACGACGAACACGTTGTTGTCGTACGGACCCACCACCAGCTTGTGTACTTCGACGGTGGAATCGTGCCAGTGGAGAGTGTTCGACGGAGCCATGCGAGCATTCTCGCGCTCGAGCGTCCCTGTGCCTATGGTGAAACCGTGCCTTCCGTGAAATCCGTTCTCGTTTCGCTGTTCGTTCCCGGTCTCTCGTGTCGAAATCGAAGGCGTGCGCTGTCGATCGCGGTGATTCTCACCGGGTTGGTCGTTCCAATCGTCCTTCCCGTCGTTCTGCTCGTCGGGTCAGGAGGAATCGGAAACCTTCTGCTCGACACCTCGGCTCTGGCCGTTCTCCGGGTCGTGTTGGTGATCGTCGTTCTCAGCCGGGTGGTCGCCATGGCCGAGATCCTGGTGTCGAATTCGGTCGACGCGAGGAAGCCGATCACTGCGGTGGCCGCAGTCGTCGCAGTGGTCATCGTCGCCGTCCCGAGTGTGTGGGCGTACGGAAACATCGGTCAGGTCACGAGCGCAGTCGATGAGATCTTCTTGTCGTCGGGCTCTGACGAGCCACTCGCATCGAACGGACCGGACGACGCCAACTTCACCACAGTTCTGTTGCTCGCCGGCGACGAAGGGGATGATCGCTGGAACGTGAACACCGACTCGATCGTGTTGATCACGACTCACGACGCGTCGGGTCGGATGGCCATGATCTCGATCGACGGCGACATCGGTGATCTCGACTGGCCAGCCGATTCCCCGGCGAGGGGGCTGGACGAGTCGATCAGTGGCATTTTCTCGATGGTGAACGATGACTCCGACCTGTCGGCGTCGTACGGACGTGGATCGCTCGCTCCGGGAGCGGTAGGCCTCGCCGAAGGACTGGCGTCATCTCTCGGCATCGGCATCGACGACTACGTGTACGTGAATCTCGACGGCGTCCGCGAGGTGGTCGACGTGCTCGGCACCGTTCGGGTGACGGCCGCCGGTGAACTCGAGATTCCGGCCCTCGACGATTCGCCGAGTGAGACCGTCGGACCGGGTCGCGTCGAACTGACGGGCGACCAGGCCTATCGATTGGTGTCGACGCGTACGAACGTGTCCGACTTCAACGTGATGGTTCGTCAGCGCATCATCATCTCGTCGATCGGCAAGACGGTCTCGGGCACTGCATTGTTGTCCGATCTCGGGAGATTGCTCGACGTCGTGAAGAACTCCATGCGCTCGTCGATGTCGACGTCGGACTTCCTCGACTTCCTCGATGGATTGAGTGATCGAGACCCCACTCGAATCGACGTCTCGCTCGTGCCCGATCATCTCGATCCGCGCGCTCCCGACTGGTCGACGGCCGCCGATTTCGTGGCCGACGTCCGCTCAGCTCTGACCGACGGGTCCGAGTTCAGCGACTGACGACTCTCGAGAACCCATCAAGAAACACGGACGTGCCGACACTCGGCGCTCGGCGTCTCCTAGCGTGACGCCGTGACCAGCCCCTCCTCTGACCAGTCGTGGCAGAGCTTCCCGCCTCCGGCGCCCGATTCACCCACTGCCGACCTGGCGCACCCGCACCTGGCCGAATCCGGCGACACCGCAATCGACCCCACCGTGGTCGGCGCCACAACTCGCGGTCCGACCGGAGCCGTCGTCATGGCTCTCGTTCTCCCGGGTGCCCCGTCGTTCCTGCGGCGACGAGTGATGTCGTGGTTGCTGCTCTTCACCGGGGTGTTGGTTCCGGTTGCCGCCGTGGTGGTGGGTTTCGTTCGACGTGACCGCATCACGAGTCTGGTTCTCGACACCACCATCCTGTTGATCGTCCAGATCGTGTGCGCACTGTTCGTCGTGTCGCGCCTCGTGTCGGTCATGGAAGTGATCAGTAGTCGTCGGCCGGGCACCAGAAAGCGGCTGGCGTCCTTCGTGGCCCTGGTGGGGCTGCTCGTCGTGGCCTTTCCGGCCGGATTCTCGGTCGTGCGGGCCGATCAACTCACCGATGTGATCAACGACGTGTTCGTCACCTCCGGTGGGTCGGAACCACTGGCCTTCATCGGGACCAACACCGTCGACGAAGGAAGCGAGTTCCACAACATCTTGTTGCTCGGCGGTGACGAAGGTCCGGGTCGCTGGGCCTTGCGCACCGACACGATGATTCTGGTGTCGGTTCATCGCGACTCGGGACGAATCGCCATGATCTCGATCCCGCGCAATCTTCGTGGTCTCGAGTTTCCCGAGGGTTCACCCATGCACGACGAGTTCCCCCGGGGCTTCGACGATCTGGCCAACGCCGTCTACCCATACGTCTACGCCCATCCCGACATAGCGGCCCAGTACCTCCGCGGCGCACTCGCGCCCGAAGCAGTGGCACTGGCGACGGGAATCGCTCACTCGATGGAGGTCACCATTCACGACTACGTGCTCGTGAACATGCAGGGGTTCCTCGATCTGATCGATGCACTCGGTGGCGTCACGGTCACTCTCGACAAGCGCATCCCCATGCCCGGCAACGTTCCGGGAGCGAAGTATCGCTATCCCGACCTCATCGGTCCGGGCGAGGTCGAACTCGACGGAACCTTGGCCCTCGGCTACGTGCGTTCACGCGCCGCCGACAGTGATTACAGCCGTATGGGTCGTCAGCGTCATCTGCTCGAGCAGCTCGCCGCCCAGACCTCGGGGTCGGAGGTTCTCCTGAAGTTCCCCGATCTGGCTCGCGTGATGCGCGACTCGGTGCGCACGTCGTTGTCGACCGACGAGTTCGCCTTCTTGGCCGATCGACTGCGGTCAGGAGTCAACATTCAGGAATCGGTCGGTCTCACACCACCGTTCGTCAACCCGGGAAATCCCGAGTGGGACGACATCGCGAATCTGATCGACACCCTTCAGGACGCGATCAAGACGGGCGTCGATTTTCCTTTCGCATGATGCGGTACGAGGCATCGTCGGGGAAGTGCGTTCCTCGTTCGTAGCCGTCGTTCGGATCGACCGAGCGCTCATCCACGTCGTCGAGACGTGACCAGTCCATGACCACCACTCGGTGCACGATGCCCCACCGGTTGTCGCGCTTCTCCATCATGTCGACGTAGCGACAGCCGGCCGTCAGATCACGAACGGGCCGGCCGGGAGTCGGAAGAGTTCGGTGATACGCAACGGCGTAAGTTTCGACGTTGGCTCGATCACCCTCGAATTCGATGAGGCTGTTGCCGATCACATGTTGGGTGACCGACCAACGCGCCAGCTGTTCGCCGAGAAACTTGATGAAGCCGTCGACACCTCCGCGATACGGTCCGTGTTCGTCGATCGCATCGGGGTGATAGCACGAGCGCACGAGTTCGAAGTCACGACGATCGACGCCCCGGGCGTAACGCTGAACGAGGTCGCGGATCAGTTCACGATCGACGAGCTCGTCG
>JAQCIK010000025.1:0-28248 GCA_027592035.1 Actinomycetota bacterium
CCGAGCGACGTGGAAAGTACTTGTTGTTCCCGCTCGATTCACACGAGACGCTGATGGTGCACTTGAGGATGAGCGGGCAACTCCTCGTGCAGGATCCGGCGACTCCGCGCCCGACTCACACGCACGTCGTGTTGAATCTTGCTGGCGGAACCGAGATCCGATTCGTCGATCCGCGAACGTTCGGCGAAGTGGTCGTCTTCTCTTCCGACGAGGTCGAGAGCGTCGTTCCCGAACTCGTCCGCCTCGGGCCCGATCCTCTCGTCGATGCCTTCGACGAGACGGTGTTGCGACGATCTCTCGGACGAACGCGACGGGCCGTCAAGGCGGCGCTTCTCGATCAGAGTGTGGTGGCCGGAATCGGCAACATCTACGGCGACGAAATTCTTCACCGCGCGCACGTGAACCCGTTGCGGCCGGCTGATCGCGTGAATCGAACGCAAATGCGACGACTGGCCGAGGCGGTGATCGCCGTGTTGGGCGAGGCCGTTGCGGCCGGCGGATCGACTCTCAGCGATGCGCAGTACGTCGATCCGTTGGGCCGGGCCGGCTCGTTCCAGCATCGCCATTGCGTCTACGGGCGTGCGGGTCGATCCTGTCCGACGTGCGGCCGAGGTCGCATCAGATCGGCCGTGATCGCCGGACGTACGAGCCACTGGTGCGGTGTGTGTCAACGCTGACCCGGGACCTCCGATACGGCCGTGGTCGGAGAGGTTCGTGAACTAGGGTCAAGACGCCGTGTTCCTGAAAACGCTCACCCTGAAGGGCTTCAAGTCCTTTGCCGACACCACCGTCATGGATCTCGAACCAGGGGTCACCGTGGTGGTCGGTCCAAATGGCTCGGGCAAGTCGAACGTGGTCGATGCCATCGCATGGGTTCTGGGAGCACAGGCCCCGAGCGCGGTCCGGAGTCAGAAGATGGACGATGTCATCTTCGCCGGAACGGCCAAACGAGCCGCTCTCGGACGAGCCGAAGTGACCCTCACTCTCGACAATTCACGAGGGCTGCTTCCCCTCGAGTTCAACGAGGTCAGCGTGAGTCGAACTCTCTTTCGAACGGGGGAGAGCGAATACGCCATCAACGGCGTGGCGTGTCGACTTCTCGACGTCCAGGAACTTCTCTCCGATGCCGGTGTCGGCCGCCAGCAGCACGTGATCGTGAGTCAGGGACAGATCGATTCGGTCCTGAACGCTCGACCAGAAGATCGTCGCTCGATCATCGAAGAAGCGGCCGGAGTCCTGAAGTTCCGCAAGCGTAAGGAGAAGTCCGAACGTCGTCTCGAAGCGACCGAGGCGAGTCTGCTGCGCGTCCAGGACCTACTTCGTGAAGTTCGACGTCAACTCCGACCGCTCGAACGTCAGGCCGAAGCAGCGCGTCGGCACGGAGATCTCGTCGCCGAACTCTCGGCACTTCAGATCTTCTTGGCCGGGCGCGAGATCGCCGGACACCGCAAACGTCTCGAAACCTTGGCCCTCGAGCGGACGACCGCCACGAAGCGTGAGTCCGAACTGCGCTCCACCCTCGCCGAACTCGACACCTCCGTGATGGCCGCCGAGGCCGAACTGACCGCACGAGGTGACAGTGGCCTGAGTGACGAACTGGTGAGGGTCGAACAATTGCGGGAACGGGCGCGCGGTATCTCGATGCTGGTCACCGAACGGCGACGTTCCTACGAGCGCGACCGAGGACAGCTCATGGACTCCGGTCTGATCGCCACCTTGGAAGCCGATGCGGCCGGACTGCGGGCCGAACTCGACGACGTCGAAGCCGGGATCGCCCGACTGGAACCCGAGGGTCTCGAGTTGGCCAATGACGAGGCGGCTTTCGAAGGGGAGCGAGCCGAGGCGGCCACCTTGTTCGACGGCATCGCGTCCACGGCGTCGGCTGCCACTGCGGCGGCCGAGGTGCGCGGCGAGCTCCGCACCCTGCGGGCGGCCCTCGAGTCGACCGAAGTCGAGCATCGACGTGTGGTGACGCGACGCGATGCCCTCGGAGAGCGTGATTCTCGGTTGGCATCCGAAGTCGAGAACTTGAGGCTCGAACTCACGCGGGCTCAAGAAGCCGAAGAACCCTTGGTGGGCGAAGTCGCCGAAGCCGAGAGCACTCGCCTGGCTGCCGAAGCCGCTCACGAAGCGGCAGTGGTCGCCCGGACCGAGGCCGCGTCGTCCCTCGCGCGATGGCAAGCGAGGGTCGAGGCACTGCAGCTCGCGCTCGACAGTGCACGGGCCCGCGCCGGCGCCGAGAAGTTGCGCGACGTCGAGGGGGTCGTCGGCACCTTGCTCGACCTGGTCCGAATCGATGTCGGCTGGGAGGACGCGGTCGAGGCGGCCCTCGGTGAAGCGTTGAACGCCGTGGTGGTGAACGACGCGTCGTCGGCGCGGCGTGCCTTGTCGCACTTGCGCGAGTCCGGAACGTCGGGTGCCGTGCTCGCCCTCGGCTCGTTGCTCGGCGGGTCGTCGGCAGTGTCGGGTGCCGATGCCGTTCGGTCCCACGTGGTCGCCGATCGAGCCGACGTGTCGGCACTGCTCGATTCGTTGCTCGCCCGGGCCGTTCGGGCGAACGACTGGCAGGGAGCCGTCGATGCTGTGATCGCCGACCCGACCCTGGTGGCGGTCACTGCGGCCGGTGACCGCTTCGCAGTCGGCGGATGGCGTATCGGCGTGGCCGGTGGCGGTGCGACGGCGTCGGCCCTCGACGAGGCGTTCGGAAAGGTCTCGTCGGCATCCGACGAGTTGTCGAGATGTGAATCCGAGGAAGTGTCGATCAAGGCCGCGCTCGATCGCGCGCGACAGATCGAAGCCGACGTTCAAAAGAGACTCGACGCCAACGATTCCACTTTCACCGCCGCCACCGAAGCTCTGGCTCGAGTGCAAGGTGAACGTCGAGAGATCTCGGCCGAGACCGAGGGACTCGATGTCGCTCGACACGAACTCGACGAACGACTGACCGAACAGCGTCAGCGAGTGTCCGAACTAGATCGGATCCTTCCGTCCCTCGAGCAGGACGAAGTGGCCGAGGTCGAGGCCGCTCGTGTGCGAGGTGAGGCCCGGGCGTCTCTCGAGGCCAAGGCCGCGCTGTTGGGCGGACGCCGCCGGGATCTGGCGGTTCGCTCGGCGGGTCTGCTCGAGCGCAAGCAATTCCTCGAATCGCGTCTGGCCGAGACCGAACGCCGGTTGGCCGCCGACGCGTCGGCTCGGGCCGAGGTCGCCGGACGACGCGAACGAATTGAGAAGGTGATCGCCGTGACCGAGACCCTGGCGGCGATCATCGATTCCCACCGGCACACCATCGAGAGCTGGCTGGCCGACTTGCACGAGCGTCGGCGGCGACAGAGCGACGAGGTGCGCGAGCTCGCCACTCGCCTCGACCAGATGCGTCGTGATCGTCTGACGGCCGAGCGGGAGCTCGAGCAGGTACGTGAAACGTCCCGACGAACCGAAATCGACGAGACCGAAGTGCGTATGCGACTCGAGGCGACGGTCGAGACTCTCCGCCGCGACCTCGACGTCGAACCCTCGGTCGCCGAAGCAGCCGAACTGCCCGAACTTCCCGAGGGCGTGTCGGCCCCGGCGCGAGTACGAGACCTCGAGCGCGAGCTGCGTCTCATGGGACCGATCAATCCCCTGGCTCTTCAGGAGTTCACCGAACTGCAGGAGCGCCACACGTTCCTCGAAGCACAACTCGACGACGTGCGGAACACCCGTCGAGAACTGATGCGGGTGATCGCGGCGATCGATCAGGAGATCCAGCAGGTGTTCGCGGCGGCCTTCGCCGACGTGAGCGAGAACTTCACCACTCTCTTCGGAATGCTCTTCCCCGGTGGTGGAGGACGACTGATTCTCACCGCGCCCGAAGATCTGCTGAACACCGGAATCGAAGTCGAGGCCAAACCGGGTGGAAAGAACGTGAAGAAGCTGAGTCTTCTCTCGGGTGGCGAGCGCACGCTCACCGCGATGGCCTTCTTGTTTGCGGTGTTTCGCAGTCGTCCGTCGCCGTTCTACGTGATGGACGAGGTCGAGGCGGCTCTCGACGACGTGAACCTGCATCGCTTCCTCGGACTCGTGAAGGAATTCCGTCAGGACGCGCAGTTGATCATCGTCAGTCACCAGAAGCGAACGATGGAAGCCGGTGACTGTCTACTGGGCGTCAGCATGCAGCCCGGCGGTTCGTCGAAAGTCGTGTCGGAAAGACTCGAAGCCGGATCATGATCGCTGTCGAAACTCAAGACGTTCTGCTGATCCTGATCGCCGTCGTGCTGGTGTTCGGCATCGGCGTGGTGTTCCTGAATCGGCGCGGTCGGGGTGGTTCACGCCCGACACCTCCGGTCATCAGCCGACCGATCGAACGGGAGACCGAAGCGCCGGTCGTCGACACCGAACTCCTCGAAGATGTCGCTCCCGAAGCACGACCCGAACCGCAGCCAGAACCCACACCGCAACCAGAGCCCGACATGGCTGTCGACGTCGTCGAGACGCCGACTTTTCGTTCCCGAATGGGAAAGGCGGCGGCCACGTTGGCCGGCGCCTTCGGCGGCGTGCGGGCGCGTTCAGGAATCACCGACGAGACCTGGGACGATCTCGAGGAGGCGTTGTTGCGAGCCGACGTCGGGATCGGGGTGACCACGGCCCTTCTCGATGGATTACGTGAACGAGTGGCCAAGAAGGAGATCGGTACCCCGGACGAACTTCTCGAGGCTCTCCGGACCGACATGGTGACTCGTCTGCTCGGCGCCGACCGCCAACTTCATCGGACCGCGACCGATGAACACGTCGACGTCTGGTTGTTCGTGGGAGTGAACGGGGTGGGCAAGACCACCACCATCGGCAAGGTGTCGGCCCAACAGGCGGCGGCTGGACTGTCGGTGGTTCTGGCCGCCGGTGACACCTTCCGTGCGGCGGCGGCCGAGCAACTCGGGACGTGGGCCGAGCGTTCGGGTGCCGAACTGGTGCGGGGGGCTGAAGGCGGTGACCCGAGTTCGGTGATCTTCGACGGCGTGCAGCGAGCCAAATCGCGGGGGGCCGATCTGGTCCTCGGTGACACGGCCGGTCGGCTTCAGAACAAGGCGAATCTCATGGAGGAACTTCGCAAGGTTCGTCGCGTCGCCGACCGCGATCCGGGTCACGTGAGCGAGGTGCTACTGGTCATCGACGCCACCACGGGGCAGAACGGGCTTTCCCAAGCGCGCGAATTCACCGAGGCGGCCGGAGTGACGGGTGTGGTGCTCACGAAACTCGATGGTTCGGCCAAGGGCGGCATCGTGTTCGCCATCGAAACAGAGTTCGACATTCCCGTGAAGTTGGTCGGTCTCGGTGAGACGATCGGTGATCTCGTGCCGTTCGATCCCGAAGAGTTCGTGGGGGCTCTCTTTTCGTCCTGATCATCGGGAACCGACGTTCGTCCCGCTTCGTCCAAGTGGCATGACTCACGCTCGTCGAACACCTACCGTGGCGCGCATGTCGCGACGATCACTACCCGCACTGGCCGTTCTCGCCCTCGTGGCAGCCTGCGGTGACGATCCCGATGCTCCATCGGCCTTACCTGTTCTTCGAGTCGGCTCGGGTGCCGGATCGGCGGCGGCCGAAGCCAGTGCCGACATGGCCACAACGGATGGAAAGTCGCTGTACGCGCCGACGGAGTGGGACTTCGTGGTCGACGCTTCGCTTCCCCAGCTCGAGTCCGACGCCGACGTCTACGTGATGACCGGAGACGTCGAACCGTCGACCGAGCAGCTCGACACCTTGGTCGAAGTCCTCGGTGTCGAAGGTTCCTTCACACGCACCACGAGTGATCCGGGCACCGACCACGAATGGACCACATGGTCGGTCGGACCCGACGACGGTTCGGGGCCGTCGATCACGGTCTCCGACGACGGGATGTTGTCGTGGTGGTACTCGCAGGGCTGGGAAGCCGTATCCATGGGCCGCGCCGAGCCGTGCCTGCCGTCGGTCGATCCCGATGAGACGTCGATCATGCCCGACGAGTCCTGCGTCGACGAGTGGATCGAGCCGACGCCCCCTGTCGGTGTTCCATCGGCGGCCGAAGCGGAAGCGAAGGCTCGGGACCTTTTCGCTCGACTCGGATTCGGAGCCGATCAGTTGACCATCGAGTCGTACGCCGACGACTGGTCGGCCGGTGCGTGGGGTTACGTGTCGATCGGGGGAGTGCGGTCGTCGATGACGGTGACGGCATCGTTCGGCGAGAACGGGCGTCTCACCTATGCCGGTGGGTATCTCGGCCGTCCGGAGCGACTGGCCACCTATCCACGCATCGGAACGACAGCCGGACTCGAACGTCTCCGCGATCAATACACGTCGATGATGGGTCGGGTCGCGATCGAACCGGCGGTCGAGGGTGCTCCGGTGCTCGTCGATCCGGTCGTTCCCGAACCCGCTCCGGACGACACGGTGATCACCGATGACACAGTGGTCACCGATGACACAGTGGTCACCGATGACACACTGGTCACGGATGACACGGTGATCGACGAAACGATCCCCGAAACCATCCCCGACGTTCCCTCGAAAATCACAGTACGACTGATCGATGTCGAGGAGGAGTACATCACCTACTGGAGTGTCGACGGTGATGTGTACCTCGTGCCCGGCTACGCGTTCATCGCCGCCGAAGACGAGTGGGGCTACCAAGGTCGCTACACGGTGCCGGCGATTCCGAGTGAGTATCTCGACATCGTCGAGCCGGCGATCGTAGGCGTACCCGAGCCCATGCCGGTGGATCCGATCCCGGTCGAACCCGGCGACGGAGAAGGGTCGGTGGGCTCGTCCGGTGGAGCGATCGCCATTGCAGTCGACGAACTCGACGAGTTGCTCGGTCTCTCGGAGAACGAAGCGATCTCCGAGGCCGAACGGCGTGGATGGAAGGTCAGAGTTGCGTCCCGAGACGGAGAACCTTTCTCCCTCACCATGGACTATCTCGTCGATCGTGTGAATCTCACCATCGTCGACGACGCCGTGACTCAGGTGACCGTCGGTTAGGGCTCGCTAGCCTCGGAGCCATGTTCGACAACCTGTCCGGCCGTTTCGAGGGGATCTTCAAGAAGATCCGCGGCAAAGGACGTCTGTCGCAGGCCGATGTCGACGAGGTCCTGAAGGAGATTCGCACGGCGCTGCTCGAAGCTGACGTGAACGTCTCGGTGGTGCGGTCGGTCATCGATCGCATTCGTGACGGTGCAGTCGGGATCGAACAGTCGAAGGCTCTCGATCCGAGCCAGCAGATCGTCAAGATCGTCAACGCCGAACTCACGGCGATCCTCGGCGGTGAGACGCTGAAGATCGCCTATGCGAGCAAGCCACCCACCGTGGTGTTGATGGCCGGTTTGCAGGGTTCGGGTAAGACCACCAACTCGGCCAAGTTGGCCAAATGGTTCGTGTCGCAGGGTCGGCACCCACTTCTCGTCGGCGCCGACCTTCAACGTCCGGCCGCCGTCGAGCAGTTGCGCACTCTCGGTGGGCAGATCGGTGTTCCGGTCTTCAGTGAGCCGGGCGATCCGGTGGCGACCGCAGCGCGTGGATTGGCCGAAGCCCGTCGGCTCGGCCGTGACGTTCTCATCGTCGACACGGCCGGTCGTCTGGCCATCGACCCCGAGATGATGGATCAGATCCGTCGGATTTCCGACGAACTGACTCCCGACTACACGTTCCTCGTGATCGACGCCATGACGGGTCAGGACGCCGTCAACGTGGCCGAAGCGTTCCATGCCACCCTCGAGATCGACGGTGTGATCCTGTCGAAACTCGACGGCGACGCTCGAGGTGGTGCGGCGCTGTCGGTGAAGGAAGTCATCGGTCGTCCGATTGCGTTCGCGAGTACCGGCGAGAAGCTCGACGCCTTCGACCAGTTCCATCCCGATCGTATGGCGAGCCGCATCCTCGGCATGGGTGACGTTCTCACGCTCATCGAACAAGCCGAGAAGGCTTTCGAGAAGGATCAAGCGGAAGAAGCAGCGGCGCGTCTTCTCGAAGGCGAGTTCACTCTCGACGACTTCCTCGAGCAGATGCAGTCGCTGAAGAAGATGGGCCCTCTCGGAGGAATTCTGGGGATGATGCCCGGTATGCCCAAGGAGCTGAAGAACGCCAAGGTGGGTGACGATGATCTGAAACCCATCGAAGCCATCATCCGTTCGATGACACGAGAGGAGCGACGTCGTCCCGAGATCATCAACGGGAGTCGGCGTCAGCGAATCGCATCGGGTAGCGGCCGTTCGATCGCCGAGGTCAATCGTCTCGTGAAGCAGTTCGGCGAGATGCAAAAGATGATGAAGCGGATGGGGGGCGCCGTCGGCAAGGGCGGCAAGGGCAAGAAGGGCAAAAAGGGCGGTCTCGGGGCACTGTCGGGACTCGGTGGCGGTCTCGGGGCCCCGGGTCTGCCCGGCCAGTTGCCGGGCGGCGACCCGGGTGGCTTCTCCTTCCCGCCCTCCCGGTGACGAGGGCCGGATCGGCCGAGTGTCAGCGTTGGCGGTCCAACGGGCCACCGCTAGCCTCTTCCCTTCGTGAAAGACGGGCCCTCCCGTCGTCTAAGGAGCCCTCTGCATGGCCGTCAAGTTGCGCCTCACTCGAATCGGAAAGACGAAGCAGCCTCACTACCGCGTGATTGCGAGCGACAGCCGCTCGGCGCGTGACGGCCGTTTCCTCGAGATCATCGGTCAGTACAACCCCCGTCTCGAGCCCTCGGGTGTGAACATCGACAACGACAAGGCCGTGGCCTGGTTGATGAAGGGTGCGCAGCCCACCGAGCGCGTGCGCAAGCTCCTCGAGATCTCGGGCGCCTGGGCGCAGTACTCCGAGAACCGTGGCAAGTGACGGTCGACGTCTCGTCATGACCGATCCCAATCAACTCGCAACTCCGACCGCGGTTGCCGTCCTCACGCACGTCGTGCGGTCGATCGTCGATGATCCCGACGCCGTGCAGGTCGACGAAGTCGAGGGTCGCAATCGAGTCAAGCTCGAAGTGAAGGTCGGCCCCGGAGATCTCGGTCGAGTGATCGGTCGACGTGGTCGAACGGCGCAGAGCATTCGCGTCCTGGTGCGAGCGGCGGCCGCCAAGGATGGGCACGAGGTCGACGTCGACTTCGTCGACTGACCCGACTCGGCCATGACCGAGTCGCGTCCGCCCGAACTTCTGGAAGTCGGCCGTTTCGGTCGCCCGCACGGTGTGCGCGGTCACGTGACGATTCTCCTGTCGACCGATCGTTCCGAACGGGTCGCACCCGGCGCTCGGCTCTGGTCGGGGCGATGGTTCTCGGTGCGTTCGGCACGTGAACAGTCCGGTCGGTGGGTCGTCGAACTCGAAGGGATCGACGACCGGAGAGCGGCCGAAGCACTCGTGAACCACACGATCTGGGCCGAGCCGATCGACGATCCCGAAGCGGTGTGGATCCACGAAGTCATCGGGGCGAGGGTTCGCGACAAGGCCGGGGTCGAACGCGGCCAGTGTGTGGCCGTGGTCGCGAACCCGGCCGACGATCTGCTCGAACTCGAAGGAGGTGCACTCGTGCCGGCGCGTTTCGTCGATCGAGTCGAACGTCTCGACGGTGAGGTGATCGTGGTGGTCGATCCTCCGGCGGGTCTCTTCGAGCTGTACTCCGGTGACGAGGGTGACGGCTGATGCGCATCGACGTCTTCACGATCTTTCCGCACCTGATCGATGCGTTCACCTCGGAAAGTTTGCTCGGCAAGGCGCGCTCGGCGGGTCTCGTCGACCTGCGACTTCATGATCCGCGCGACTGGACGTCCGACGTTCATCGAACGGTCGACGATGCCCCGTACGGAGGCGGCGCAGGAATGGTCATGCGCGCCGAACCGCTCTTCGATGCCGTGGAGGCAGTCGATCCGCCCCGACCGCTTCTTCTGCTCAGTCCCGGGGGCCGGCGGTTCGACCAGGCCATGGCCGACGAGTTGGCCTCATCGGGTGGATTCAGTCTTCTGTGTGGGCGTTACGAAGGTGTCGATCATCGCGTGGTCGAGCACCTGGTCGACGGAGAAGTCAGTGTGGGTGACGTGATCCTGTCGGGTGGCGAAGTCGCGGCCTGTCTCGTGATCGAAGCCGTGGCCCGCCTCGTGCCCGGGGCGATGGGCAACGCCACGAGTCCGGTCACCGAGAGCTTCGGTTCCAGTGGCCTGCTGGAGGAACCTCACTACACCCGACCGGCCGACTTCCGGGGCTGGACGGTGCCGTCGGCACTGCTGTCGGGCGATCATGCCCGTATCGAGCGGTGGCGCCGAGCCCAGGCACTTCATCGCACGATCCGGGTTCGTCCCGACCTGATCGAGGCCCGTGGTGGCCTGTCCGACCAGGACCGACGACTGTTGGAAGAGTTCCCTGCCGTCCCGTATCCTTGACCCTTCGCCGGTCCGACGGGATCGGCCTCACGGCAGGACGAACTCATGAAGACCACCGACATCGTTGACCAGCAGAACCTCCGCTCCGACATCCCGCAGTTCGGGCCCGGTGACGAGTTGAAGGTCCACGTTCGCGTGGTCGAAAGTGGCAAGGAGCGCGTCCAGGTGTTCCAGGGCAACGTGATCGCCCGATCGGGTTCCGGAGTCCAGGAGACCTACACCGTCCGCAAACTCAGCTACGGCGTGGGGGTCGAGCGAACCTTCCCGCTGCACAGCCCGAGTGTCGCCAAGATCGAAGTGGTCAAGAAGGGTGATGTGCGGCGCGCCAAGCTCTACTACCTCCGCGATCGCACCGGTAAGGCCGCCAAGATTCGCGAAAAGCGCGAATTCTGATTCCCGCCGGCGACGGACCGTCTCACATTGGGCACTGACGACCTCGAAGAATTCGAGGCCGAGCGCGAGCTTCAGCTGGCGCAGGAGTATCAAGACGTCTCGGGCATGTTCCGCTACGCCGTCGAGACCGAGCGTCGGTTCTACCTCGCCAACGACGTGAACGTCTCGGTGATCGGTGACCCCACCCGTCCGGTGCTTCAGGTGGAGATGGTCGACGCATGGGTCTGGGACATGTACCGCAAGAGCCGATTCGTCCCCAAGGTGAAGGTTCTCAGTTTCAAGGACGTGAACGTCGAAGAACTGCCGCGCGACGAACTGACCGATCTCGGCTGACATCGGCCGAACACCGGATCCGTCTTGGGTCCTGGGGTGAGGAACGAGTGGCGCAGTGGTACGCATCGCATGGCTACCGCGTGGTCGATCGCAACTGGCGTCGATCCGGTATGGGTGAGATCGATGTCGTCGCCACCCGAGGTGACCTGTTGGTGATCTGTGAGGTGAAGACACGTTCGACGGCCGTCTTCGGAGCGCCCTCTCACGCGGTGACGGCGAGCAAACAACGACGTCTTCGGCTCCTGGCCGTCGAGTGGATGCGCGACCAGAATCGCGTGTTCGACGAGGTCCGTTTCGACGTTGCTCAAGTCGTCGGCGCACACCTCGACGTGATCGAGGGAGCCTTCTGAGGTTCAGCGCTGACGCCAGCAGGCGTGGTGCCAGTGACGTCGCAGATCGGGTGCATCACGCGGTACGGCGACCACGTGACCGAGTCCGGGTGGGATGTCGCGATGGCAGCCAGGACACACGTATTTCTTGGTGGCCTGATACGGCTGAACTCGCCGAACTTCCACCGGTCCGTACAGTCCGTCCCAGATTCCGGCCGAGCGCCCTTTCTTCTCAGCCAAGGAACGCCCAGGCCACCAGGGCGATGGCGGCCACCACGGCCGCCGCCACGAACACGTAGTCGGCGGGTCGAGCTCGGAACTTCCGATACGGATCGAATCCCACGACCTCATTATCGTCGTTCTGGTGAGCAACAACTCGAATTCGGCTGACAAGAACTACTCGACGATCATCGTCGAGCGATCGGGTGGAGTGGTCAACATCACCTTCAACCGTCCGAAACGGAAGAACGCGGCCAATGGCACCATGTGGATCGAGTTACTCGATGCACTCACCGAAATTCACTTCCGATCCGACGACCGGGTAGTGGTGTTCACCGGAGCCGGTGGTGAATTCTGCAGCGGTGCCGACCTGGTCGACATGGGTGACGGTTCCGGACGGAGTCATTCGCATTCGTACTACTCGATGCGGGAGATCACCTCGGTCATCATGGCCCTGGCCCGTCTCCCACAGCCCACCATCGCGAAAGTGCGAGGTGTGGCCGTCGGGGTGGGTTGCAACATCGCACTCGGGTGCGATCTGGTGGTCGCTTCCGAGAACGCCCGTTTCTCGGAGATCTTCTCGAAGCGGGGTATGTCGCTCGACGGAGGTGGATCGTGGATCCTTCCCCGGCGTGTGGGACTCCATCGCGCCAAGGAGTTGGCGTTCTTCGCCGACATCATCGATGCCGGCGAGGCCGATCGCATCGGACTCGTGAATCGCGTGGTACCCGACAGCGAGCTCGACGCGTTCGTCGACAACTGGGTCGAACGTCTTCTCGGGCTGCCTCCGATCGCCCTTGCCCAGTCGAAGCGTCTCCTCAACAACGCCATGCAGGTGACTCTCGAAGAGGCACTCGATGACGAGGGAGTGGCCCAAACGGTCAACTTCAGCACCAAGGACACCGCCGAAGCGATCAGCGCCTTCGTCGAGAAGAGGACCCCACACTTCAAGGGTCGCTGACACTCCTCGTGCATTCGGCTGACGCCGTCGGGAGCGCGGCTCTCACTAGCGTGGTCCCATGATCATTCGGCGGGTTCCGGCACTCGTCGTTGTCATGACTCTTGCGGTGACCTTTCCGGTGTCGGCCAGTACCCCGCCTCCGGTGTCGACTCCCAACACGACGATTCCGGCCGGATGCGATCTGCCCACGCCGGTACAGGCGACCTTCGTCGGGTCGTTGACGGCAACCGACCGGCGAACCGGTCGTTTCGAGGTCCGTCAACTGCGGGGTGGTTCGCTCGATGGTTTCTCGGTGAACGGTTTGGTCGACGTCGACTACGGCGACGACATCCGGTTCCTCGACGTCCTCGAGGACTACATCGTCGCCGTCGGTGTCGACGACGACACCGGTCGATTGATGTCCAAGGTGCGAGATCCCGAGCCGCTCTTCGGGGGTAATCAGGTGATCGGAATCGACGAGCGGCCGCTCAATTGTCCGGAGGTCGAGGACGGTGTCCGCACCGTCACCATGAACGGAACGAGCGTGGAGAGTGGGGTTCTCGCGCCGCTCTCGGCCGACCGCAATGGGTTGCTGCGCGCCCTCACACTTCCGGCCCTGTGGGTGTTCGGGGGTCTGGTCGCACTCGCGATCTGGGCCGGGGCCGTGAGAGGTCTCGGGCGACGCCTGCGCGCCTCGTGGAACGGTGAGCCCGTCAGTCGGCGAGGCGCGCGGCCTCGGCGCGGGCCCGCAGATCGCTGACGGCGTGAGTCAGGCCCTCGGGGTCGCGGAAGAGCGCCGTGCCGGCGATGAGAACATTCGCTCCCGCGGCGGCCGCCCCGGCGATCGTCGACGGACCGATTCCTCCGTCGACTTCGATGTTGACCCGATCGGACAGACCTCGTCGGCCGATCAGATCTCGTAACTCACTCACCTTGTGCTCCATGGAGGCGATGTACGACTGGCCTCCGAATCCGGGATTGACGGTCATGACGAGGACCATGTCGACCAGATCGAGGACGTGTTCGACCGCTGACACGGGGGTGTGCGGGTTGAGAGCCACCGCCGGAGAGGCACCGAGCGAGGCGATGTTGCCAAGTGTTCGGTGCAAGTGGGGGCAGGCCTCGGCGTGCACGATCAGGCGACTGCATCCGGCTTCCACGTAGCGGGCGGCCATGACGTCGGGAGTGAGCACCATCAGGTGAGCTTCGAAAGGTTTCTCGGTATGACGTCGGGCGGCGGCGATCATGTCGGGCCCGAAGGTGAGGTTGGGGACGAACTGTCCGTCCATCACGTCCCACTGGAATGCATCGACTCCGGCGGCATCGAGGGCTTCGATCTCGGCACCGAGACGGGCGAAGTCACAGGGAAGAACCGAGGGCACGATCTGGATCGCAAGGGCCACGCCCCGACGCTACATCACTCGACGTCTAGCCTTCGCTCGACATGTCGACGTCCCCGCATCCCTCCGACGACGCGCCCGTACGCGTCGAGAAGGTCGTGGCCGAAGGGGACGGTCTCGGCCGGTTGAGCGACGGACGAGTCGTCTTCGTGGAGGGAGCACTGCCGGGGGAGCTGGTGCGCATCCGCGTGGTGAAACAGTCACGTGATTACGCGCGCGCCGAGATCACCGAGATTCTCGAGTCGAATCCACAGCGAGTCGAACCGCCGTGTCCGCACGTCGCTGAGGGATGTGGTGGGTGCGATCTGCAGCACGCTTCACTCGATCTGCAGCGAGAGGTGAAGGTCGGAATCGTCCGCGAGTCGCTCGAAAGGCTCGGGAGGATCGCAGCCCCCGACGTTCGCACGAACTTCTTCTCGTCGCTCGTGGGATCCCGCACGACCATGCGAGTGGCTCGCTCGTCGAACGGACGGGCCGGCCTTCGCCGACGACGAAGCCATCATGTGGTTCCTGTCGACGACTGTCTCGTCGTTCGCCCCGAACTCTCCGAACTCGTCACCGGTCTTTCCATGTCGCCCGATGTCGACGAGGTGACCGCCCGAATCGGAACGGCCGAGGGGGAGAGGGGTTTGTGGTGGGAGCCCTCCGAACGTGGCGTCACCTCCGATGTGAACGTCGATGTCATGGGTGGGACGGGAGTCGTGAACGAGCGGGTTCGAGGTCGTTCGTTCCGAGTGTCGATGGGCTCTTTCTTTCAATCGTCGCCCGAGGCCGCAGACCTCATCGTGCAGGCGGTGGCCGTGGCAGCAGGATCGCCCGACGAGTGGCGTTCTGGACCCTTCGTCGATCTCTACGGAGGAGTCGGACTCTTCTCGGCCCTGGTTCCACCGGCTGATCGTGAGGTCGTGGTGGTGGAGGGAAACCCGCTCGCTTGTGCCGACGCAGTCGTGAATCTCTCGGACCGATCGGCTCGGGTGGTCGCGTCGCGAGTCGAGGACTGGTCGCCCGAGGCGGCGGCGATCGTGGTGGCCGATCCGGCCCGTGACGGATTGCGGGCGAGAGCTGTCGATGTGGTGGTCGCAACCGAGACGCCGGTTCTCGTTCTGGTGTCGTGTGACCCCGCGTCTCTCGGACGGGATGCTCGATTACTGGTCGACGCCGGTTTCGAGTTCGTGTGGAGCGAGGTGCTGGATCCCTTTCCCCACACCCATCACGTGGAAGTCGTCTCCCTTTTCGTACGGCATGGAAGACTCTGACGGTGCTCACCCCTGTCGTGTCGACCGAAGTCTTCGAAGCCATAGCGTCCGGTCGTCCGGTCGTGGCACTCGAGTCGACGATCTTTTCTCATCTCGGATTGCCGTCACCGCACAATGCCGACGCACTCGAGCGTTGCACGAAGATTCTTCGCAATGCCGGAGTGGTACCGGCGATCACTGCTGTGCTCGACGGTGTGATCCGACTCGGTCTGCGAGACGAGGAACACGAACGGATCCTCGGCCCGGCCCGCAAGATGGCCGAACGTGATCTGGCTGTCGCCGTGGCTCAACGGTGGGACGTCGGTGCGACCACGGTGTCGGCTTCGGTTGCCATCGCGGCAGCGGGTGGTGTCGACGTCTTCGCCACCGGAGGAATCGGTGGCGTGCATCGGGGCTCCGAAGTGACCGGCGACGTCTCGGCCGATCTCGATGCGCTGGCCTCGCATCCGGTGATCACCGTGTGCGCCGGAGCGAAGGCGTTTCTCGATCTGGCCCGAACACTCGAGTATCTCGAGACCTACGGAGTGCCGGTTCTCGGGTGGCAACACGACTGGTTCCCGGCCTTCTACACGCGATCGTCCGGTCTGCCGATTCCGCATCGGGTCGAGTCGGCCGCGGAGGTCGCAGCGATCTTCTCGAACCGTTCGCGTGAACGCACCGGAGTTCTGGTGGCGGCTCCGATTCCCGAGAGCGATCAACTCGATCAGAAAGTTCTCGACGGTGTGGTATCGGACGCTCTGCGCGATTGCGATCGCGCGGGAGTGATCGGAGCGGCAGTGACGCCGTTCGTCCTCGGGCGCATCGCCGAAGCGACGGCGGGTCAGAGCATTCCGGCCAACCTCGCGCTGGCCGAGAACAATGCGAGCGTGGCGGCGCAGATCGCCACGGCGTTGGTCGAACGTTAGAGACGCGACATCCGTCGCTCGACCCGTCGAAGGAAGCGACGAAGGCGCGAATCGGACACGCGGTCGACGGCGTAGAGAGCGATCCACGACGTGCGGCAGAGCGGATGACACACGGCGCGCATACCTCGATTGATGATTCGTCGCCCTGGCACTCCTTGGACGGCGTTGACCCGCCATGGTGAGCCGTGGGTCGACACGGTCATGATGCGACGGACGTTGGTGAGGGACGGACGAATGTTGGCGGCCCCGTCGGGCAGATGCCAGGCCACGCCCGACGCCCACACTCGGTCGAACCAACCCTTCAGGATGGCCGGTTGTCCGCCCCACCACGTCGGATGGACGAGCACGATCGTGTCGCACCAGAGCAGATCGGCGAAATCTTTCTCGAGTTGGGGTTTGGTGTCGGGAGCGGCGAGGTGTCCGCGTTTCTCCTCGAGGGTCAGACGGGGGGAGAAGTTCTCGGTGTACAGATCGCGCACTCGAACCTCGTGGCCGCCGTGTTCGAGGCCACGAATCGCGTGCTCCAGAGCCGCGCCGTTCAGTGATTCGTGTGACGGATGCGCGAAGACGAGAAGAACACGCCGACTCATCGCAACGAAGCCATTTCTCGCTCGACACGTTCGAGGAATCGTTGTCGCTGCTCGTTCGACCGCGAATCGAGCGAGTGGAGAGCGATCCACCGTCGTGCCGCGTGACCGCGGGCGAGCAGGCCGACCGTACGACTGATGGTGCGTCGTCCGGCGTCGTTCACGAGCTTCACGTACCACCAGGGTGATCCGTAGGTGGTGATTCCGACGACGTGGCGAAGGTTGGTGAGCTTGGGAACGAGACGGTTGTTCGGTCCTTCCAGTGCGAACGCGACGCCCGGAACGAGAGTCCGCTCCAGCCAACTCTTCAGCACGGCAGGCACCGAACTCCACCACGTGGGATACACGAAGATGAGGGCGTCGGTCCGTCTGATGAGGTCGGTGTGACGGCGAACGGTGTCGTCGAGGACGGGATCGTCGGTGGCGTACGCTCGCCACTCGTCGGGTGACAGAGCGCCGGCATAGTCGATGGCCTCGAGATCGATCAGATCGACCGTCCAGCCAGTCGATTCGAGCCCGACGATGGCCCGGCGGGCGATGGCATGAGCAAAGGACTCGGGATCAGGGTGAGCGAGGAGGATGGTGGCGTGCACGGGGCCTCCTCTCGGTCGGGCCGGCCGATCATGGGGCGGCATGCGAGGTTGGTGCACCCCCAGGGATTCGAACCCTGAACCAATGGATTAAGAGTCCACTGCTCTGCCGTTGAGCTAGAGGTGCCGAACGCAACAGCGCAGTGTAGGCGCCGTGCGTGAACCGGCCCAAGTACCTGGCCGGTGACACGCAACGTTCCGGTCACTCCGATTTCTCGGAGCGATCTGGGGTGAACGAGGGGAATCGAACCCCCGGCCTTCAGGGCCACAACCTGACGCTCTAACCGACTGAGCTACGTCCACCATGAACCGTCAGAGTCTGCCAGAAAGTCCGGCAGATCGCACCTGATGGTCGCGGTTTCGTCGCGTCTACGAGGAGGGCTTCGAAGTCCAGGAAGGCCTTCCGCGCCCCTTGCTAGCCTGCGAAGCACCTCTGAAGGAGTGATAACCGTGTCAGCCACGGATTCGACCACCAAGAGTGCCCGCGATCTGGCGCAGCGGGCCCGAGCGATCACCGCTCGCGAACTCGCCAGTTATTCCGAGCGGACCCGAGGGTCCCAGGTGGCCACCGAACGGGCCAGCAAGGTGTTGCCTCTCGGAGTCCCCTCGAGCTTCCAGGCCTATCAGCCTCACCCCATCGTGGTGAGCTCGGCGATGGGTGCTCACATGGTCGATGTCGACGGAAATCGTTACGTCGATTACGACATGGGTTTCGGGGCCCTGTTCGCCGGTCACGTCCATCCTCTCGTTCGTCGAGCCGTCGACGCGCAGCTCGACAACGGCACCTTGTTCGTGACTCCATGTGAGTTGAACGCCGATGTGGCCGAACTCCTGGCGGCTCGTTACGGCTTGCCGATGTGGCGATTCACCAACTCGGGGACCGAGGCCACCATGGATGCCATTCGCGTGGCACGAGGTGTGACCGGCCGCGACAAGATCGTGAAGGTCGAAGGCGGCTACCACGGTCATCACGACGAGGTGATGATCTCGATGAAGCCGTCCCTCGACGAAGCCGGTCCGGCTGATCGTCCGACGCCCGTACCGTCCACGGCCGGAATCACTCAGGCGGTGCTCGGCGACACGATCGTGATTCCGTACAACGACGCCGAGGCCCTCGAGCGAGTGTTGCGCGATGGTGACGTCGCTTGTTTCATCGTTGAACCGGTGATGGAGAACATCGGTATCTGCATGCCTCTGCCCGGTTATCTCGAAGAGGTGCGACGCATCACCGAGAAGTACGGCACGCTTCTGATCTTCGACGAAGTGAAGACCGGTATCACCGCCGGCTGGAGTGGTGCGACGGGTGCGCTCGGGGTTCTTCCCGACCTCGTGAGTCTGGCCAAGTCGATCGGTGGCGGACTCCCGCTCGGCGCATTCGGCGGCAAGCAGGAGTACATGGACCAGATCACTCTCGGGCGAGTGATCCATCTGGGCACGTACAACGGGAACCCGCTGTGCATGGCGGCGGCCAAGGCCGTGCTGGCCGAGGTGTGCACGCCCGAGGAGACCGAACGTGTGGTTGCTCGGAACACCACACTCACCGAGGAATGTGCCCGAATCGTGCGTGAGTCAGGACTGCCTGCGCACACGGTTCAGTTCGGCGCCAAGGGATGCATCACGTGGTCGCCCGAACCCATTCGCAACTACCGCGATTACAAGGCGACCGATTTCGATCTCGCGTATGCGCAATGGATTCACGGCATCAACCGCGGCGTATTGTTGCCACCCGGCCTCGACGAGCAATGGCTCATCTCGGTCATGCACACCGAGGACGACGCGATGATGTACGCGTCGGTGTTCGCCGAATTCGTCGACGAATTGTTGGCCTGAGTTCATGTCGCCATCGGGCGAGGTCGTCTCGGGCTCGTTGGTGCGCTTTCTGCTGCGGGCAATCGTTCGGTCTTGTCCGCGTTGCGGAAGTCATCGAGCATGGTTCGTCACCTGGTTCCGACAAGCGGAGGGGTGTCGAGGGTGTGGGATTCGTCGAACTCGCGATGTCGACGGACACGAGCTCGGTGCTCTCACGATCGCTTTGGTTCTGAACATCGGGCTCGTCGTCGTCGCCGTGGCGATTGCGGTGGCCCTCACAGTGCCCGACGTCCCGGTGGTCACGCTCTATGTCGTGCTGGCGTCGGCGGCCATCGTCGTCCCCCTCGCCACCTGGCCGATCACCCACACTCTCTGGATGGCGATCGACCTTCGGGTCCGTCCGGTCGGACCGGACGAGGCGGCCGAGGCTCTGAACTGGCTCGAATCGGGCGGCTCCCCGTCCGACCGAACATCTGATCGATCGAATGCTTGACCGAACGCCTGTTCGTAGTTACGCTCCTGTCATTCGTTCCCCATACCTCCGTCTCGCCTCCGCCAGTGGTGTCACACCCCTTTCCTAGGGTCCCCGCCAGCAACGGAAGCATCACTCAGAAAGGCAGATCCATGAGTACAGACCGCGACAAGGCCCTCGAAATGGCCCTGGCCCAGATCGACAAGCAGTTCGGCAAGGGCTCCATCATGCGGATGGGCGAACAGTCCTTCAAGGGCATCGAAACGGTGCCGACCGGTGCCTTGGCCCTCGACATCGCCCTTGGCGTCGGGGGTCTGCCCCGAGGCCGCGTCGTCGAGATCTACGGTCCCGAGTCATCGGGTAAGTCGACACTCGCCATGCACGTGGTCGCTGAGGCTCAGCGCAACGGTGGTGTGTGCGCCTATGTCGACGCCGAGCACGCCATGGACCCGGTGTACGCCCGAGCCATCGGTGTCGACATCGACCAACTCCTCATCTCCCAGCCCGACACCGGCGAACAGGCCCTCGAAATCGCCGACATGTTGGTGCGTTCGGGTGCTCTCGACGTGGTGGTCATCGACTCGGTGGCCGCCCTCACCCCGAAGGCGGAAATCGAAGGCGAAATGGGCGACACCCACGTGGGTCTGCAGGCCCGTCTCATGAGCCAGGCATTGCGCAAGCTCACCGCCAACCTCAACAAGACCAACACCATCGCCATCTTCATCAACCAGCTGCGCGAGAAGATCGGTGTGATGTTCGGATCCCCCGAGACCACTCCGGGTGGACGTGCGCTCAAGTTCTACTCGTCGGTTCGTCTCGACATTCGCCGCATCGAGTCCCTGAAGGACGGCGCCGAAGTCGTGGGCAACCGTACCCGTGTGAAGGTCGTGAAGAACAAGGTTGCTCCGCCTTTCCGTCAGGCCGAATTCGACATCATGTACGGCAAGGGGATCAGCCGTGAAGGCTCTCTCCTCGACATGTCGGTCGATCTCGGGCTCGTCAAGAAGTCCGGCGCATGGTTCACCTACGAAGGCGAGCAACTCGGTCAGGGTCGTGAGAACGCCAAGAACTTCTTGTCCGAGAATCCCGAGATCATGGTCGAACTGAACGGCAAGGTGCGTAGCGCCGCCGGTCTCGACGGCCCGATCGAGGAGTGTTTCTCGGCCGCCGACGAGGAGCCGATCGACCTCGAGTCCTGATCGGAGCCGTGGGCCGTTTCGGCCCCGCTGGTAGTCTCGGGGTCGCCTTTCCGAGATAGCTCAGTTGGCAGAGCAGCTGACTGTTAATCAGCGGGTCGCAGGTTCGAGCCCTGCTCTCGGAGCACATGCAGGGTCCGCTTCGTGCGGACCCTGCCCTGTTTCGGGGCGGTAGCTCAGTTGGTTAGAGCAGGGGACTCATAATCCCTGGGTCGCGGGTTCGATCCCTGCCCGCCCCACTGTGGATTCTCCATTGTCCTATTCGTCCTATCTTCGGCTCGGCGAGCTCCTCGATCTGCAGACCTTGCAGTCCGACCTGGCCGGCCATCGCGAACACGACGAGATGCTCTTCATCGTCATTCATCAGGTCTACGAACTGTGGTTCAAACAAGTGCTCCACGAGATCGATCACGTGATCGAGCTGCTCGGTAGTGATGCAACCGTTCAGGCTTCTCGTGGGCTGCGACGGGTGTTGACAATCCTGAAGGTCATGGTTTCGCAAATGGATGTACTGGAAACGATGAGTCCGATGGAGTTCCTGAGTTTTCGGGAGCGACTGGAGTCGAGTAGCGGATTCCAGTCGGCCCAATTCCGCGAATTCGAGTTCGTTCTGGGTCACAAGCGTCGTGACGTACTGACGTCCTTCGCCGACGATGAGGCAACGTCGGATCGTCTTCGAACGAGGCTGAGTTCCCCCTCGCTGTGGTTCTCGGTGTGCGAGCACTTGCGGCGTTCGGGTCTGGATCTCGGTGCTCGGCCCCTGATCGAGGAGGCGACGTCATCGAACGAAGACGTTCAGGAGGCTTTGATCGAGGTGTATCGAAGCGACCATGCCCTCGCCGACTTGTGCGAGAAGCTGGTCGATCTCGACGAAGGTGTGCAGGAATGGCGGTATCGCCACGTGAAGATGGTCGAGCGAACCATCGGCCACAAGCAGGGTTCAGGAGGTTCGAGTGGCGTTGCGTACCTTGCGTCGACCCTTGGTCAGCCGGTGTTCCCTGACCTGTGGGCCATTCGTAGTCGGCTCTGAAGTCATCGGTCAGTCGAGGGTGTGCGGACCTTCTGCGGGAGGCGGCGACCTCGCACTACATTCAGCATGGTGAGTGTCGACGAGCCTCTGACCGGGAAGATCCGCAGCATTGCCGGATCCGAAGTCGATGCTCTCGCATTCGGTTGTTGGCGTCTGACCGATCCTGACATCGGACGGTGCGCCGAGTTGGTCGAGTCAGCAGTCGATGTGGGCATGAATCTGATCGACAATGCGGATGTCTACGGACTCGATTGGGGTGGTCGAGGATTCGGCAGCTGTGAAGAGGCGTTGGGAGAAGTGTTTCGGAGTCGCCCGGGTCTTCGCGAGCGCGTGGTGCTGGCCACCAAGGGCGGAATCGTTCCAGGCGTTCCGTACGTGAGCGACGACGAGTATCTGGTCTCGGCGTGTGAAGCCTCGCTGCGTCGTCTCGGAGTCGACGTGGTCGACCTGTATCAGATCCATCGTCCTGATCCATTCACGCATCCAGCACGGGTGGCCGACACTCTCCAGTCTTTGATCGATCGAGGTCTGGTGCGAGCCGTCGGGGTGTCCAACTACACGCCGTCTCAGACCCGGGCTCTGCAGGCCCACCTCGATGTACCTCTGGCGACCACGCAGCCCGAATTGTCGGCCGTAGCTCTCCACCCGATCCGTGACGGCACGCTCGATCTCTGCACCGAAACCGGCGTGGTTCCCTTGGCCTGGAGTCCGTTGGCGGGAGGACGTCTGGCGACCGGCGAGGGAGTCCCGCCGGCTCTCGTCGCTTGTCTCGATGCGATCGCCAGTGACCACGGAGTGACTCGCGCCGTCGTGGCAGTTGCCTTCGTCGTGGCGCATCCGTCATCGCCGGTGGCCATCGTGGGTTCGCAGAATCCCGAGCGCCTGGCCGAAATCGCTCGGGCCCGCGACGTACGACTCACTCGCGCCGAGGTCTACCGCATCATCGAAGCGAGTGATGGACGGCCTCTGCCGTGACACGTCGGGCGTCGGATCCGTGTGAGATCAGTTGGTTCGCCGCATTGTGTGACGACGACTACGAGCAACTGGGAGTGGTCGACTCGTCACTGCAGAGTTCGTGGGAGCACTGTCGCCAAATCGTCGAGCAAGCCGAGAGGAGCGGATTCGACAACATCCTGCTTCCTTCGGGTTACGGACTCGGGATCGACACCGTTGCCTTCGCTGGTGGTATGGCAGGTTGCACGTCGCGAATTCGTCTGCTGGTTGCCATTCGATGTGGCGAGATGTGGGCGCCTCAATCGGCTCGACAGATGGCAACTCTCGACCACATGCTCGATGGGCGCCTGACGATCAACATCATCTCGTCAGAGATGCCGGGAGAAGTGCTCGACGGACCCGCTCGCTATCGGCGAACGGGTGAGGTGATGTCGACGCTTCGGGATCTGCTCGACGGTCGTTCGGTCGACACACGGGGAGAGTACGTGTCGGTGACGATCGATCCACCCCGGATCACGACGTCGTCGAAACGATGTCCTCCGCTCTATTTCGGAGGACTCTCGGATGAAGCCCGTGATGTGGCGGCCCGATACGCCGACGTGTATCTGATGTGGCCCGACACGATGGATGGAGTGGCGGATCTGATCGACGACATGACCCGACGGGCGGCTGACCACGGTCGTGAACTCCGATTCGGTTACCGGGCCCATGTGGTGGTGAGGGAGACCGAGGACGAGGCTCGACGGTCCGCTCAGCACATCGTGGCCGCTCTCGACGACACCGAAGGTGCGGCGATTCGTGCCCGGTCGCTCGACTCGCAGTCGACTGGTGTGCGTCGTCAGGCCGAACTACGGGAGTCGGCCGCTGCTGATGGATTCGTCGAGGACAATCTCTGGACGGGTATCGGGAGAGGCCGGAGTGGTTGTGGTGTTGCGATCGTCGGTGATCCTCGACAGGTGGCGGCCAAGATCGACGCCTACCGAGATCTCGGAATCGACGCCTTCATCTTTTCGGGCTATCCGCACCTGGACGAATGTCGGCGTTTCGGTGAGATGGTTCTGCCACTAGTGAACCACGGCCCACTCTCGTCATCGTGAGGTTTCTCATCCGCAACGCCTTCAGCTGAACGAGTCGGCGCGCTAAACAGGGCGGAGTCGTGCTCGGAAGGAGAGGATGAGCGAGAACCAGCCTTCTCAACTGCCTCGAGTTCTCGGGCTCGTTCACGTGGTTGCGAGCGGTGTGGGGATAATCGTCGGCGCCGGGATCTACGTACTCCTCGCGCCGGCCGCCGAAGATGCTGGGGGACTGGTCTGGCTGTCCTTCGTGATCTCGGCATTCGTGTGTGCCTTCACGGCGATGAGCTATGCCGAATTGGCGTCGATGTTTCCACGAACCGGTGGTGAGTACGAATATGCGAGCCACGTATTCGGTCGGCGCGTGACCTTCATGATCGGTTGGGGTATGGCGGCCGGCCTCGTCATCGCCGGGGCAACGGTGTCGCTCGGTTTCGCCCGGTACGCAAGGTATTTCTGGGATGTCGACGATCGATGGCTGGCCCTCGGGATCCTGTCGGTGTCGTCACTCCTCGTGATCTGGGGATCCGATCGCTGGTCGAAATTGGTCGTCGTTCTGAGTGGGGCACAGGTCGCTGGCTTGTTGTTCGTGGTCATCATCGGTATCGGGCATCTGGGTGACGGGGAACTGGTCACCGGACGGGGTGGCTCGGGTTGGAACGGTTTCAGTGGTGTGATGTCGGCGGCCGCCCTCGTCTTTTTCGCCTACATCGGCTTCGACGAGGTGGCCACTTTGTCGGAAGAGACGAAGGACCCCACTCGCATCACACCGCGTGCACTCTTGTGGTCGCTCGGTATCTCAGCGGTCCTCTACGTCCTGGTCTCGGTGGCCGCTGTGAACGTGCTCGGAGCAGAAGGACTGGCCGAATCGACGCAGCCTCTCACCGACGTGGCTGCCGACGTGGTCGGAGGACGCGCAGGATCTGTGATGGCGGTGTTCGCCATGTTGACGACGGCCAACACGGCCATTCTCGTCCTCACTGCCGCCTCTCGGATGTTCTTCGCCATGAGTCGAGCCGGAGATCTCCCCGCGGCCGCTTCGCGTCTGTCGGGTGACGGCACCCCGGTACTGGCCGTCGTCGTCGCCTCTTTGGTCGCTGCAGTCTTCGTACTCTGGGGTGATCTGAAACTCATCGCCAGCGCGACCGATTTCGCCATCTATGCGATCTTCTTGTCGGTCAACGTCATGGTTCTGGTCCTGCGACGGCGCCGACCCGAGTTGGAACGACCTTTCCGATCACCGTGGTCACTCGGTGGCTGGCCGGTGTTGCCGATCCTCGGGTTCGCCATCACGGTCTGGATGATCGTTCTTCTCGAATTCGACGCGATCCTCGTCGGCGTCGGTCTTTTCGTGCTCGGCGCAGTCGTCGCTACCGCTCGGAGATCGATGGCCGACGACGTACCGTCAGCGTGACCACCGCTCCATCTCGATCACGTCACCGGATTGCGGGAGATCTTCTTCACCGCCGATGGCCTCGATGAACTCGTCGACATCGCTCGATTCGCCTCCGATGAGCCACACCACCGATTCCCCGTCGTGGTCAGCCGGATCGCGGGGGAGAATTCCCTCCACCGTGTACTGATCGACGGTGATGGTCTCGTCGTCGGCCACCACGGGCGCCACGATGGCCAGTTCGAGGACGGCGTCCTGGTCGAGGTCCTTCAAGATGTCGATGAGTTCGGCGACGTTCACGGCCGAAGTCTGTCACGCATCGCGGTGGAGAAGCGGTTCATTCGTCGCCGAGCCACGACGGAGCGAGATCGAGGAGATACAGGCTGACGTTGCGACAGCGATCGAGAGTGGCGCAGAACTGCTGATCGTCGTTCTCGTAGACGTCGACCAACGGCACTTCGAGGCGCGCCACGATCGACAGTTTTCGCTCCGGAGCGTCGGTGACCGACGCCGTGGAGTCGATGGCCGACACCTCGAGAGGGAGTTCGATCCCCCCGATTCCCGCCAGCTCGGTCGCGAGCACCAACAGATCGGGTGGTTGGCTGAGCGGGGGAAGGGTCCAGGTGAAGAGCAAGGGGAAGGTGAACCCGGACGGCGGAGATTCGTCGCTGTCCGGATCGAGTGAAGCGACTGCATCCTCGAAACCGAGCAGAGCCCTCGGGTCGACCTCGAGCGACAGGTGGAGGTCGATCGGTCCGTCACAGGCCTCTTCGGGGTGCAGGTCGACTTCCCACAACTGCCGGAGCGAGTAGGTCTCGACGAAATGTCGCTCGTCGTGCACGTGGAATCCGTGATCGATCGCGTGACTCTTCATGTCGGAGACGAATCCGGCGACATCGATGACGGCCACGTCGACGACACTACCCTGTGCGCCGTGACTCCCGATCGGCTGCTCGACGCCTTTCATTCGGTGGCCGACGCCGTGTCGACGGTGATCGCCTCGACGAATGATTGGGGCCTGTCCGGACGACGTGACGGGCAATATCGTGCCGATCTCGCAGCCGATCAGGTCGCTCTCGAGGCCTTGCGGACATTGCCGGTGGGTGTGTTGTCGGAAGAGTCCGGCGCGGAGAATCTCGATCGCGACATCGTGGTCGTTGTGGATCCGCTCGACGGCTCGACCAACGCGAGCCGAGGTGTCGGTCACTGCGCCACGTCGCTGTGCGCCGTCGACGCCGATGGGCCGCTCGTGTCTCTGGTTGCTCACGTGAACGCCTCGACCCGATGGTGGGCCATTCGTGGCGCGGGGGCGTGGCGCGACGGAGTGCCGTTGACGGCGCCGCCCGAGAGATCGTGGAACGACGCAGTGGTGGCGGTGTCGGGTCCACCCCCGGTCGACCCCGGTTGGTGGCAGTTCCGGGCCCTGGGCGCTTCGGCCCTCGACATCTGCATGGTGGCCGATGGTTCGTTCGATGCCTTCGTCGACTGTTCCGTCGACGCCCACGGTGTGTGGGACTACCTCGGCGCTCTCTTGGTGTGTCGAGAAGTCGGAGTCGACATTCGGGATGCTCGCGGCCGGGATCTCGTCGTGCTCGATCACGTAGCGAGACGCACACCAGTGGTCGCACCCTCGGCTCTCATCGACCGGGCCCTCGCAGTGAGGGCGACGCTTCCTTGACCTCAGCCGGCGTCGGCGGCCTGCTGGCCCTGATGCCACATGCGCGACACACTCGGGTGTCGCAACTTGCCGAGAGCACGAGCTTCGATCTGTCGAACCCGCTCACGGGTGACTCCGAGCATGTCGCCGATCTCGGCCAACGTCTTCGGCGGTCCGTCGATACCGAAACGGGCCCTCAACACTTCTTCCTCTCGCTCCTCGAGACGTCGGAGCTGTTCGATGAGGGCACGCTTTTCGAGGGCGGCGGCCGCGGCATCGAACGGAGACACAGCCATGTCGTCGGCGATGATCTCGGCCAACTCGGTGTCACCGTCACTGTCGAGGGGAGTCGAAAGCGACACCAACGGACGACGATGCTGGCGAACCAATGCGACCCGCTCGGCGCTGACACCTGAGAGTTCGGCGACTTCTTCCACGGTCGGCTGCCGATCGAGGGCTGCGGCCAGCTTCTCGGTCGATTGATCGATGAGTGAATAGACCTCGCGGACGTGCGAGGGGACCCGAATCGTGCGCGACGAGTCAGCCAGTGCCCGCCCGATCGACTGCCGGATCCACCAGGTGGCGTACGTGGAGAACTTGAAGCCCTTCTGATGGTCGAAGCCCTCGACCGCTCGCATGAGACCGAGGTTGCCCTCCTGAATCAGATCGAGAAGGCCGAGCCCCGATCCTTCGTAGCGACGAGCAACCGACACGACGAGACGCAGGTTGCACTGAATGAAGGTCTGGCGTGCGGCATCTCCCGTACGCACCGTTCGAACGAGTTTGGTGCGATCACGGCCGACCGGCTTGGGATCGGCATCGAGGCGCTCTTGGGCGTTTCGAGCCTCGAGGATGGCGGCCGCCAACCTTCGCTCGTCGTCAGCCGACAACAACGGATACGTTCCGATGTCGTCGAGATAATGACGGAGCAGTTCGGATTCGGCGTCACTGGGGCGGGGTGCCACGCCCAAACGGTAGTTGCGCGCTTCGCGAGGTTGGTGGATACCGGACCAGGGCTTCTCGGTCCGCCGATAGGCTTCGACCCTCGTCCGGGCGCATAGCTCAGTTGGCTAGAGCGCTTCCCTTACAAGGAAGATGTCGGGGGTTCGAGTCCCTCTGCGCCCACCAATGATGTCAACGGTTTCACGCTGAACCGTCTGATAGTGGACTGACACGTGGCACAACCGTGGCACGGAGATTGTTCCGGTTCGAGCTGTCTCTCCTCTCTCACCGGTCTACGTTCGAGATATGCCTCGAACATCAGGCCATATCACCGAACAACGACCCGGCGTCTACCGCATCCGTGTCAGTGCAGGCACCAACCCGATCACCGGGCAACGCCGTCAACTGAGCCAGACC
>JAQCIK010000053.1:0-4806 GCA_027592035.1 Actinomycetota bacterium
GACCCAGATGCGCCTGCGCAGTTTGCGTCTGTTCGACAAGAAGCCGATGGCCAAGTGGTTTGCCGACAACATGCCCGACATCGACTTCCAGGACATCTTTTACTACTTGCGTCCGGCGACCGATCAGGTCGACGAGTGGGACGATCTGCCCGAGCAGATGAAGGCCACCTACGAAAAGCTCGGCATCCCCGAAGCAGAGCGCAAGTACCTCGCCGGCGTCACCGCGCAGTACGAGTCGGAAGTGGTCTTCCATCGCAATCGTGAAGACCTCGAGGCGCAGGGAATCCTCTTCTGCGACATGGACACGGCGCTGCGTGAATACCCCGAGTTGGTGAAGCAGTACTTCGGCACCGTCATTCCGCCCGGCGACAACAAGTTCTCGGCCCTCAACACGTCGGTGTGGTCGGGTGGTTCGTTCATCTACGTGCCGCCGGGTGTCGAATGCGAGATGCCGCTGCAGGCGTATTTCCGGATCAACTCCGAGAACGCCGGTCAGTTCGAGCGCACGCTCATCATCGCCGACGAAGGGTCGAAGGTTCACTACATCGAAGGGTGTTCGGCACCGGTGTACACGAGTGATTCGCTCCACTCGGCAGTTGTCGAGATCGTCGTGAAGCCGAGTGCGCGTGTCACCTACACCACCATTCAGAACTGGTCGCCCAATGTGTACAACCTCGTGACCAAGCGAGCCCGCGTCGAGGCCGAGGGACACATGGAGTGGATCGACGGCAACATCGGTTCGAAGCTCACCATGAAGTACCCGAGCGTGTACCTGGTGGGTCCGAAGGCCACGGGTGAAGTGCTGTCGGTGGCCTATGCCGGCGCCGGGCAGCATCAGGACGCCGGCGCCAAGATGGTGCACGCCGCTCCCGAGACCACCTCGAAGATCGTGTCGAAGTCGATCAGCAAGGACGGCGGGATCACCACGTACCGCGGCCTCGTGCGAGTCGACGAAGGCGCCCACGGCTGCAAGAGCCACGTGCAGTGTGACGCTCTCATCCTCGACGAGACGAGCGAGAGCCGCACCCTTCCCTACATGGAAGTGGGGGAGAAGGATGCGCAGATCGGTCACGAGGCCACGGTCTCCAAGATCGCCGACGAGCAACTTTTCTACTTGCAGAGTCGAGGCCTCTCGCAAGAGCAGGCCATGAGCATGGTCGTCAACGGATTCATCGAGCCGGTCACCCGAACCTTGCCGATGGAATACGCCGTCGAATGGAGCCGCCTCATCGAACTGCAGATGGAAGGTTCGGTCGGTTGACGCGCTTTCCGCGTCGAAGGTGATCCAACTAGATTTCCTGTCATGCCGATGCGTCAGGAGTGCAAGCACTTCGAGAGCCGCACGTATCCCAACGGCGACACCGTGCGGAAGTGCAATCTCGATCTCGCCCCCGACGCGCCGTGGCGTTGTCCCGACGACTGCGAGAGGTACGACCGTCGGCCCGACGCCGGATGGAGTTACGGCTCGCTCATCACGCCGCGCACACCCGACGAGCCACCGGGCCTCGACGACGGATCGGCGGCTGCCATCCTCGATCAAGCCGAAGACATCATCAACGCCGTGGGCGCGCAGATGATCGCCGATGTCGCGGCCGAGAACGAATGGAACGCCCGCTCCCGTTGGAAGCGGATGTTCCGTCGCAAGCCGAAAAAGTGACGGCCTCGGCCGGGGAATTTCCACTATCTCGGTAGTAATATTTGCTCCGTGCCCGTGTTGACCCCCGACATGGTGCGCAGCTCGGGAAACACCTGGTCGCAGGTGCGTACCCCGGCCCTCGAACGGGCGGCTGTGGCACCGTTTCCCACCACCGATGCCGAGCATTGGCGCTACAGCCGGATCGATGAGCTGACCCTTGCCGACTTCGCTCCGGTGCCCACTCCCACCACCATCACCGGTGGTTCGGCCCCGGCTGTCGTCACCCATGTGCCAGCCGATGCGGCCGCAGTCGACCCGAGCCTGGCCGACCTGTTCTCCGCTCCGAGCGACGATCTCGAGATCTTCGCCGCTCTCAACTATGCGCACATGGACGTCGTGGTCGTGCGGGTGCCACGCAGTGCGGTGATCACCGAGCCGATCGTCGTCACCCATCAGTTGTCGGGCACGGGCAACGCCTTCTTCCCTCGGCTCGTGATCGATGCCGCCGAGAACAGTGAAGTCACCGTCGTCGAACGATTCGTGTCACCCGATGGTGAGACGATGCTCGTGGTGCCGGCCCTCGACGTTCGCACCGCCCAGAGTGCACGAGTTCGTTACCTCGGCATCAATCAACTCGGTGATGCCACGTGGCAGATCGGTGAACAGATGTCATCGGGACATCGCGACTCCGACACGTTGTTGGCCACCGTCGCCCTCGGTGGCGACTACGCCCGAGTCTCCACCCGCGCCGATCTTGTCGAACAGGGTGGCAACACCCGTCAGGTAGCGCTGTACTTCGCCGGTGGCACGCAGATGCACGACTTCCGCACCTTGCAACGTCACGCCGCCCCGCGCACCACGAGCGACCTTCTTTTCAAGGGCGCCGTTCAGGACGAAGCCAAGAGCGTCTACACCGGCCTCATCAAGATCGAGCACGACGCCAAGGGCTCGCAGGCTTATCAGACCAATCGCAACCTCACCTTGTCGCATGGCGCGTGGGCCGAGAGCGTTCCGAATCTCGAGATCGAGACCAACGACGTGAAATGCAGTCATGCCTCCACGGTCGGTCCGATCGACGAGGATCAGCTGTTCTACCTCGAGAGCCGCGGAGTGCGTCCCGATGTGGCGCAACGACTCGTGGTGCTGGGTTTCTTCGACGAAGTCATCGCGCAGTTACCGGTGGGCGAGCTCGCCCAGTCGTTGCGGGCCGAGGTGTCGAAGAAGCTCTCGATCGGAGGTGTGGCATGACCATCGTGTGCAAGTTCGACGAACTCGAGTCCGGAACCGCCAAGCGTTTCGACGTGAACGGGGTGCCGGTGGCGGTCGTGCGCATCGACGACGAGGTGTTTGCGATCGGCGACATCTGCAGTCATGCCAACGTGTCGTTGTCGGATGGCGAAGTGTGGTGCGAGACCAAGCAGCTCGAATGCCCGCGCCATTCCAGTTCGTTCAGCCTCGTCACCGGAGTGCCCGAGACTCTGCCGGCCACACAGCCGGTGTCGGTGTACGTGGCCACGGTCGTCGACGGAAACGTGAACGTGGAGGTGGGCTCGTGAGCACTCTCGAGATTCGTGACCTCACCGCGTCGGTGGCCGGAAAGCAGATCCTGAACGGCATTGATCTCACGATTTCGTCGGGCGAGGTTCACGCGGTGATGGGCCCCAATGGCGCTGGTAAGAGCACGTTGTCGGCCGTCGTCATGGGAAAGCCGGGCTACACGGTCACGGGTGGTCAGGTGTTGCTCGATGGTGTCGACATGCTCGCTCTTCCCACGTGGGAACGTGCGGTTGCCGGTCTGCACCTCATCATGCAGTACCCGACCGAAGTGCCCGGTGTCGGACTCGATGCGGTGTTGTCGGAGGCGTTGAAAGGTCGGGGTCGCGATGGTGATCTCGCTCGACTCGACACGTTGCTGCGTGTCGAGGCCGAACGCATTCATTTCGACGAGAAGTTCCTCGATCGTGCGCTCAATGTCGATTTGTCGGGTGGAGAGAAGAAGCGCAACGAGACCATGCAGATGGCGGTGTTGCAGCCGAAGATCGCCATCCTCGACGAACTTGATTCGGGTCTCGACATCGATGCGCTACGTGACTGCGCACGTCGGGTGATGGACGCGACTCGCGAGGACGGCCTCGGTGCTCTCGTGATCACCCACTACAGCCGACTGCTCGACGAACTCACACCGAGCAAGGTGCACATCCTGGTGAAGGGTCGCATCGTGACGACCGGAGGTCCGGAGTTGGCCGACGTTCTCGAGCGTGACGGATACGCCGCGTTCCAGACGGCTGACGCCGACTCAGCCGGCAACGACCCCGTCAGCGGCGACTACCTCGCCGGCCTCTAGACCGACTTCGTGGTTCTGGGTGAAAAAACCGCGCATATTCGGCGAATTTTTCACCCAGATCACCAAGGTTCAGAGGGCGCGGAGGCGGCGGATTCGTTCCTCGGTCGGGGGATGGGTCGAGAACAACTTGGTGAGGTTCACACCCGATCCGCGACGCTGGTTCTTGAACTCGGCCAGCGGGTTGTGGATGTACGCCTGCGCCTGAGCGGGTGCCACCTGCATCGGCGTACGGGCGGCCAACACTTCGATTCGTTCCAACGCCCGGGCCAGCGACTCGCCGCTGCCCAACAACTGCGCCGCACTGCGATCGGCTTCGAATTCACGGCTGCGGCTGATCGCCATCTGGATGAGTGACGCCGAAATGGGCGCCAACATCGAGATCATCATGATGGCGAACGGGTTGGGCCGATCGTCGTCACGGCCGCCGCCGCCGAACAATGCTGCGAAGTACGCCATCTGGGCGATTGCCGAAATAGCCGTGGCGATAGCGGCAGCCACCGACCCGATCAGGATGTCGCGGTTGCGCACGTGCATGAGTTCGTGGGCCATCACACCTTCGATCTCGTCGGCTGGCATGGCGCGCAACAATCCCTGCGTTGCGCACACCACAGCATTGTTTGGTCCACGACCGGTCGCGAAGGCGTTCGGCTGTTCCGACGGTGAGATCGCCACGCGAGGCATCGGCATGTTGGCTCGCTGAGCCAAGGAGGCGACCATGCGGTAGAACTCGGGTGCATCGGCTTCAGTCACGATCTGCGCCTTGGCCGACTTGAGGGCCAGCTTGTCGCTGAACCAATAGCTGCCGCCCACCATGACGAGGGCGATC
>JAQCIK010000006.1:0-97590 GCA_027592035.1 Actinomycetota bacterium
AGATCCGACTGATGTCGTGCAGATAGATCCGCAAGGAATCCCCGTCACTCGCCGACGGACGCATCGACACACGTCGTGACTCGTTCGTCCGAGTGGTCCGGGCCGAGTTCTCCTGCGACTCGAGCAGCGGACGACGTAACTCGCCGCTGTCGTCGAGTTCGAAGCTCTGATCGACTCCGATTCCCTCGTTCTCGATCGCCTGACGAACGGCTTCGATCGTCTCGGCCGTGAGATCGACGTCGTGAAGGACATCGACGATCTCCTCGGCGGAGAGCATTCCGCTCTGACGACCGATGAGGATGAGTTCGCGCCAATCGGACGGGTCGAGTCCGCGTACGGGCGGAACGCTCGACACATCTCCGGCCGACATCCCCACCCCCTCGACTTCCCCGAATCGACCGGCCCGACAGGCCCGAGTGAATACTCGAGATCGCGAGTCAGTCGAGTGAAGCGGACGTCGACGACCGCTCCACGAGCCACCCTAGCAACACGGTTCCGGCCCCTTGAGCAGTGCGCTCGGCCCCCAGATCCTCGAGGTGACGGCGCGCTTCGCCGTCGGCTCGAATCTCGTCGACATCGGTCACTCTCGTCCGAGTGGAGAGCACTCGACGCACCGCCACGCTGATCAGATCGAAGGCCACCGACGACGGTTCCACGTCGATGTCGGCAACCGCTGCTCGTTCGAGAAGTTCACGCACTTCGGGATCGGCGAGTGACATGGCATTGTCGACCAACGTGCCGTCACTCGCTTCGGACGCCTCGGCCAGAGCGAGGAAGGCCCGACGGGCGACGTCGTTCGCGAAGAGTTCTTCCACCAGCCACGGAGCGATCGAATCCCATGACTGCAGCAACAAGGCGACCGCCGCGAATTCAGCTGTGAATTCGGGGACCACGTCGACGACCGGTACGACCTCGTCGTGGCTGGTCTCGACGATTCGGCGCTTCTCGGCCTGACGCGACAGATCGGCGACCGGGATCCCGACCCGGGCCGCCACCTCCCCCGCGTACAACTTGCGCACGTTGACATCGGGGTGCTCGTTGATCACTTCGAGCGCCCGAGTTGCCACTCGAGCACGATCCTCGGGACTGCGCAGTGACGCCTGGCTGACCACTCGATTGACACGGAATCCGAGGAAGGGCATGGCGTCCTGCACCGCAGCGGACAGAGCATCCGGATCGGACGACGCCAGATCGCCGGGATCCTTCCCGTCCGGGAATCGCGCCACTGAGACCTCGACCTTGTACTTGCGTTCCCATTCGTAGAACTTCTCGGCCGCACCTTGACCGGCGGCGTCGGCGTCGAAGGCCAGAACGACCTTGCTGGCGAAACGTTTCAGAACTCGAACGTGTTCTTCGGTGAAGGCGGTACCGCACGTCGCCACCGCTCGTGGAACTCCGGCTCGATGGAAACCGATCACATCCGTGTACCCCTCGCACACGATCACCTGATCGAGCTTCACCACGTCACTCTTGGCCCAGTTGAGACCGTAGAGAGTCTTCGACTTCTGGTACACCTTCGTCTCGGGCGAGTTCTTGTACTTCGCCGGATCGGTGCTGCCGGGGAGAATGCGCCCTCCGAAGGCGACCGCCTCACCGCCGTCGGTGAAGATCGGAAACATCACGCGAGCGCGAAACGCGTCCTGAAGACGATTGGCCCGGTTCGTGAAGGCCAATCCGGTGTCACGAAGTACGTCCTCGGCGAAGCCCTCCTTGCGAAGGTGGCCGCTGAGCGCGTCCCATTCGTCGGGCGCCCATCCGAGACGGAACTGTCGCGCCACGTCGCCAGCGAGTCCACGTTCGCGGAGGTAGTCGCGAGCGGGACGCGCCCCCGGTGCCGTGAGCAACTGCTGGTGGTACCACTCGACGGCCGCCTCGAGAGCTCCGACGAGTTGCTTGCGCCGCTGGCGGTCCTTTCCTTCGCCACCACTCGTGTAACGCAACGTGATACCGGCCCGTCCGGCCAACTTCTCGACCGCCGACACGAAGTCGACGTGATCGATCTCCTGAACGAAGGTGAAGACATCACCGCCGGCTTGACAGCCGAAGCACTTGTAACGCCCGGTCTCCTCACGAACGTTGAACGAGCCCGACTTCTCGGCGTGGAAAGGACACAGACCGACCCAGTTGCGACCGGTCCGTCGCAGGGTCACGTACTGCTGGACGACGTCGACAATCGAGACCGACGAGCGAACTCGCTCGATGTCCTCGTCGTGGATCCCCATGCCGAGAGGCTAATGGCCGCAAACTTCGGCATCGGCCCGGGATCGGAGCGACAGTCCGATGAGGTCGACGACGCCATTGGTCGAGGCTCCGGCGGCCCAGAAGGGTCCGCCGGAGCTCGACATCACTTGGTCTCTGACTTCTTGCCGCCCGATGCGGCAATGATGGCCTGGGCAGCCGCCAACCGGGCGATGGGAACTCGGAACGGTGAGCAACTCACGTAATCGAGACCCACTCGGTAGAACAGGTCGATCGACTCGGGGTCGCCACCGTGTTCACCGCACACACCGAGTTTGATTCCAGGCTTGGCCTTGCGACCGCGCTCGGCAGCCAGCTTGACCAGTTCGCCCACACCGTTCTGATCGATCGTCTCGAACGGATTGCGCTTCAGGAGTCCGGCCTCGAGATAGGCCGGCATCATCCGGCTCTCGACGTCGTCACGGCTGAAACCGAACGTCATCTGCGTGAGGTCGTTGGTACCGAAGCTGAAGAAATCGGCTTCCTCGGAGAGCTCGTCGGCGCGCAATGCAGCCCGCGGCGTCTCGATCATGGTTCCGATCGACACCTTGGGCTTCTTGCCGGTGGAACCCTTCGTGGCCTCGGCGATCCCTTCCACCACCCATGATCGGGCGAGACCGAGTTCTTCGCGGGTCACGGTGAGGGGAATCATCACCTCGACGATGGGCTTGCCACCCTTCTTGGCTCGATCGGCAGCCGCCTCGAGAAGGGCTCGAACCTGCATGGCGTACAAGCCCGGCTTCACGACACCGAGTCGCACACCGCGAGTTCCGAGCATCGGGTTGAACTCCGACCATTCCTTGGCCACGGTCAGGAGGTTCTCCTCCTCGGCCGTGAGACCGTGCTCGGCTTTCTTGATCTCGAGTTCGTCGACTCGTGGCAAGAACTCGTGCAGCGGCGGGTCGAGCAAGCGCACCGTCACCGGCAGGCCGTCCATCGCCCTGAGGATGTCGATGAAGTCCTTCTTTTGCACCTTGCGCAACTCTTCGAGCGCGGCCTCTTCCTCGGCCGGAGTACGGGCGAGGATCATACGACGCACCACGGGAAGACGATCGGGCGCCAAGAACATGTGCTCGGTGCGACACAGACCGATTCCCTCGGCTCCGAGTTGACGTGCGTTGGTGGCGTCCTCACCGGTGTCGGCGTTGGCGCGCACGGCGAGCTTGCCCTTGCGGATCTCGTCGGCCCACTTCAAGATGACGTCGAATTCCTTCGGCGGCTTGGCCGACGACAACTTGACCTCGCCAAGGACGATGCTGCCGGTGGTTCCGTCGAGCGAGATGACGTCGCCTTCGCGAACGACCACGTCGCCCACGGCGAACTGCTTACCCGAGATCTTGATCGCCTCGGCACCGACCACGGCCGGTGTTCCCCAGCCACGGGCCACGACGGCTGCATGGCTCACCAAGCCGCCTCGGGCGGTGAGGATGCCCTGCGACACCATCATGCCGTGCACGTCTTCGGGGCTGGTCTCGTTCCGGACCAGGATGACCTTCTCGCCGCGATCAGCGGCATCGGCGGCCTCGTCGGCCGTGAAGTACACCTTGCCCACCGCTGCACCCGGTGAGGCGGCCAGACCCTTGGCCAGAACCTTGGAGTCGTTGCCTTCGAACTGCGGGTGCAGCACCTGATCGAGATGATCGGCCGCCACGCGCGAGATCGCCTCGGACTTGCTGATCTTCCACACACCCTTCGGACCCTTGGTGCCCTTGGTCATGTCGACGGCCATGCGCAGAGCGGCCGCACCCGTTCGCTTGCCGACGCGAGTCTGAAGCATCCACAACTTGCCCTGTTCGATCGTGAACTCGGTGTCGCACATGTCCTGATAGTGCGCCTCGAGACGAGCGAAGATCTTCAGGAGCTCCTGATGAATCTTCGGGAACTGGGCGGCCAGTGCGTCGAGGTCCTCGGTGTTGCGAATACCGGCCACCACGTCCTCACCCTGTGCGTTGACCAAGAAGTCACCGTACGGAACGTTCTCGCCGGTGGCGGCGTTACGCGTGAAACCGACACCCGTTCCGGAGTTGTCGTCACGATTGCCGAAGACCATCGTCTGAACGTTCACGGCCGTTCCGAGATCGTGCGAGATCTTCTCACGAACTCGATACGCAATCGCGCGAGCGCCGTTCCAACTCTTGAAGACCGCCTCGACGGCCCCGCGAAGCTGTGCCTCGGGCTTCTGCGGGAACGCCTTGCCGGTTTCGGCCTTGACGACGTCGAGATAGGCGCGGCACAGGGCCTTCAGAGCGTCAGCCGAGAGATCGGCATCGGTCTTGGCGCCGGCTCGCTCCTTGGCCTCTTCGAGCGGGTGTTCGAAATGCGCACCGTCGACGCCGAGCACGATGCGGCCGTACATGGAGATGAATCGACGGTACGAGTCGTAGGCGAAACGCTCGTCATCGGTCACCGCGGCCAAGCCCTTCACGCTCTGGTCGTTCAGACCGAGGTTGAGGACCGTGTCCATCATTCCCGGCATCGAGAACTTGGCTCCCGAACGCACGCTCACGAGAAGCGGATCCTTGGGGTCGCCGAGCTTGCGCTTCATGGCCTTCTCGAGTTTGGTGACCTGGGCCGCAATCTCGGTGTCGAGACTCTTCGGCCAGCCGGAGTGCATGTACTCACGACACGCATCGGTGGTGATCGTGAATCCGGGCGGAACCGGGAGCTGCAAGACACTCGTCATCTCGGCCAGGTTGGCGCCCTTGCCACCGAGCAGATCCTTCAACTGCATGGGGGGACGACGGTGTTTGTGATCGAATGAATAGACGTAAGGCACGGTTGGCGAGTCTACGACGACCGAGCCGACAAGTAACAGCCCGGCACCTAGCATGGATGTGGTGCGGATCCTCGGCTTCCCGATCGACGTTCGACCGGGTTTCGCCGTGTTCTTGTTGCTGATCGTCGTGCTGAACGGCGTTCCACTCGGAGCCTGGCTCGCCGGCTCAGTGGCCTTCTTCACCGTGGCGCACGAATTGGGCCACGCCCTCGCCGCCCGCCGGACCGGAGCCACGGCCCGAATCTCGCTCGATTTCCTCGCTGGCTACGCATCGTTCACCCCGACGCGCCGCCTCTCGAGGCGTGAGCGCGCCGGTATCGCCCTCGCCGGACCCATGACCCAGATCGGACTCGGTGTGATCGCGTTGCTCGTTCTCGGTGTGAATCCCGTCGACAGCGGCGACTTCGCAGCCGAGGCACATTCGCTCGCCATCTGGTGGGCCGGTCCGATCATCGGCCTCTTCAATCTCATTCCGGTCATGCCACTCGACGGTGGAAACGTGGCCGCCGAACTCATCGACGTGCTGAAGCCCGGACGTGGACGCGCCATCATGATCAGACTCAGCGTTCCGCTGACGGCTGGTGTGTTGGTCGGCATGCTGATCGTCCCCGATCTCCGACCGATCGCCGTGTTCGCCGTCATTCTTCTCGTGATCCAGATCCAGCTGTTGGCCGCCACGAGTCGACCCGATCGGCCGTCGACGGCTGCCGACATGGTGCTCATGCTCGCCGCGGCCGAAAACGATGCCTGGACGACCGGACGTCCGGGTTTGCTGCCCCCCGGTCGCACGATGTCTCCGTGGTGGACGGCGTCGACTCGGGTCGCTCTCGGTGATCACGACGGGGCCCGCGAGGCGATCATGTCCGATCTCACCGACACATCGGGACGTCCACGAACCTGGTGGCCTCCCCACTCCGCCACTCCTGACGTCCTCGGTCCGGTGGTCGACACCCTTCCCACTCCTCTGCCCGAGCCGGTGGCCGATTGGCCCGAACAGAGTCGCAACACGATGGCCTGGGCCCTGAAGAAAGTGGGACGTTTCGCCGAGGGCGCTCGCTTCGGGGCCGCCTGCTACCGAATCGCTCCCTCGACCCTGCTCGCCATCGACGTGGCGGCCTGCCTGGCCGCCGACCATCACGATGACGCAGCGGCCGAATGGCTGACCGTGGCCGCTCGCATCGCCGACACCGACGGGTCGAACGAGACGCTTCTGTTGTTGGCCTTGCGCAACGACGAGGAATTCGTGCGCCTTCGGGAGCGTGACGACATCCGTCGACTCACCACCCTGCTCGCCGCCGCTCGACGAAGTTCTTGATCGAGCGTCGCTAGAGCTCGACGTTGCGTCGAACGTAGGCGAGGGCTCGACCTCCGGCCACTGACGTGACGGTGCCGACGACCACTCCGTCGCGCACGATGTCGTCTCCCACTCTCGACTCTGCCGCGTCCTCGAGTCGACGTAGCGAGAACGGTGCCTCGGCCCCTCGACTGTCCATTCGCTCGACCAGTTCCTGACCGGGATAGCAGCCCTTGGTGAAACTGACGGCCCGAGACACGACGCCGGTGGCTGCTGCGAGTGTCACCCCCGGTTCGATCTCGGAGCCGAGTCGCGGCCACGCCGCCGACACGCGCTCCACTTCGAGCTCGGGAGACGACTCGTCTCCGGACGAGTCGCCCACGAGAAGTAGGTCGAACGAATCGTCACCGCCCCACCAGGCATCGACGCAGAGACCCTCGACGACGGATGCACCCGATTCGTCACGTCGATGACACTCGCACGTGAGCTCGACGGCTTCGATCCTGACATCGACACGAATCTTGAAACGCTCCAGACGCGGTAGCAGATGTTCGAGACCACCACGATCGAGATCGAGCAGAAAATCGTCGTCGGCTCGGCGAGTCACTCGAACCAGTGACACGACCTTTCCGGAGGGGTCGAGAAAGAATGCGTAACACGATGCACCGACCGCGAGCGACGAGATGTCGTTACTCGCCTGCGAGTGAAGATAAGACGAGGCGTCACGACCGGTCACCACACACGCGTCGTGTCGAACCCGAGTGATCATGCGTCGGTCCCACCGGCCCGACGGCGGGCCGTCATTCGACGAGCGGCCGGCACGGCAGCCAACAGCCCGGCGGCCTTGTTGCGACACTCGAGATCTTCGTCGGCCGGATCACTGTCGGCCACGATGCCGGCGCCGGCTTGGAGATAGGCCGCACCGTCGCCCACGAACATCGTTCGAATGGCGATGGCGGTGTCGAGGTTCCCGCTGAAGTCGACGTAACCGACGACTCCGGCATACGGGCCACGCTTCACGGGCTCGAGCTCGTCGATGATCTCCATGGCCCGCACCTTCGGCGCACCACTGACCGTCCCGGCTGGCAGGGTGGCCCGCAGCACGTCGATGGGTGTCTTCCCACCGACCAGACGTCCGCTCACTTGTGACGTGAGGTGCATCACGTGGCTGTACTTCTCGAGCGACATGAGTTCCTCGACGATCACCGAACCGAATTCGGCCACGCGGCCCACGTCGTTTCGGGCGAGGTCGACGAGCATGACGTGTTCGGCGACCTCCTTCGGATTCTCCACGAGTTCGGCGGCCAGACGACGATCGTGATCGTCGTCGACTCCCCGCTTGCGCGTGCCGGCAATCGGACGACTCACAACTCGACCACCGAGCAGTTGCACCATCGGTTCGGGGGAACTTCCGACGATCGTGATTCCCGGGTGTCGCAGGAAATACATGTACGGACTGGGGTTCACCTGACGGAGGACCCGATACATGTCGAACGGATCGGCATCGAGATCGATGTCGAAGCGCTGGGACAGCACCACTTGAAAGATGTCGCCGGCCCGGATGTATTCCTTCGCAACCCCGACGGCTTCTTGGAACCGGCCACCGGCCATCGAGGATCGGGCTTCGGGAAGCACGTCGTCTCGCGACGGAGGTTCGACCGGCGCATAGGCGAGCGGTCGTGACAGGTCGTCGGCGGCGGACAGGCATCGTTCGGCGGCCTCGTCGTAGAGATCGTCGAGTCGCGAGCCGTCGGCTCCGAGCACGGGAACGCTCTCGATGAGATACACCCGCTGACGCCAGTGGTCGAATGCGGCCAAGGATCCGATCACACTCATCACCGAATCGGGAAGATCGCGGTCGTCGACGGGAACGTCGGGAAGTCGTTCGACTTCTCGGACCACGTCGTAGCCGAGATAGCCCATCACTCCACCCTGCAGAGGCGGGAGACCCTCGATCACCGGACTGCGGTAGACCCGCAGAAGTTCGTCGAGAGCGGCCAGCATCCCACGATCGAGCGGAACCGAATCGGGAACGTCACCGTCGACGGTGACCATCTGACCACGGGACGACAACGTGGCCTGCGGACGTCGGCCCACGAACGAGAACCGACTCCATCGCTCGCCGTGTTCGACCGACTCGAGCAGGAATCCGTCGTCGTCGGGTCCGACCAATTTGGCGAAGGCCGCCACGGGTGTCTCGAGATCGGCGAGCATCTCGACCCACACCGGCACCACCGTGTGTTCACGAGCCAACGCCACGAATTCGTCACGTGACGGTCGGACGGCGAGTCCGGATCGGCGGGGAACCTCGTTGCTCACGATTCGCCGAGAGAACGGAAGAAGCAGGTGCGCTCACCGGTGTGACATGCACCTTTTCCTTCTTGTTCGACCTTGAAGAGGAGCGTGTCACCGTCACAGTCGACATACGCCTCTCGTACGAACTGCCGATCTCCGCTCGTGTCGCCCTTGCGCCAGATCTCACGGCGACTCCGGCTCCAGTAGACCATTCTTCCCTCGGCGAACGTGAGGGCGAGACTCTCGGCGTTCATCCACGCCATCATGAGCACGTCTCCGTTGGTGACGTCCTGCGCGATGACCGGCACCAGACCATCGGCGTTGAACGTCACAGCGGCCAACTGATCAGAAGTGGGCGAGATCATCGACACAGCCTGTCAGAGATACAAACCGGTGTGCGATTCGATTCGGGTCGCGGCGACGGCGTGAATGTCACGTTCGCGCAACATGATGTAGTCGGATCCACCCACCTCGACCTCGTAGCGATCATCCGGACTGAAGAGGACGCGATCTCCGACCTCGGCGCTGCGAACGTTCTGACCGAGGGCCACCACTTCGGCCCACACCAGCCGCTTCGAGAGCTGCGCCGTGGCCGGAATGAGGATTCCTCCACTGCTGCGTCGCTCACCCTCCTTGTCGGGGATACGAACGAGAAGCCGATCGTTCAGCATCTCGATCGGGAGCTTCTCGATCGGACTCTTTTCGGTGTTCGTCACCTCGGAACGCTTGGCCACGGTCGTTCACGGTACCGTCGAATCCGTGGCACGAGACAGGGCGATGCTCAGCACGATCGATGGGCTCCGGATCTCAGCCGACATCGAAACGGTTCCGAACGACGTTCCGGTTCTCGGTGCCGTGACACTCGCCCACCCTCACCCTCTCTACGGCGGCAATCGCTTCAATCCGGTGATCACCGCCCTCTTCGAGCGACTTCCTCTCTTCGGCTTCCACACCATGCGCTTCGATTTCCGAGGAGTCGACGAGAGCGAGGGTGAGCACGACGGTGGTGACGGCGAACGTCTGGACGTGGCGGCATCGATCGACTGGCTCTCGATGCTGGTCGACGAGACCACATCGGGTGGCGTGTGGGTGGTCGGATACTCGTTCGGAGCGCTCGTTGGACTCTCGGTGATCGAACCCCGCGTCGAGGGCTGGGTCGCCATCGCTCCACCGCTGTCTTCCGAGCGTCGCGTGTTGTCGTCGACCGATCCGCGTCCGACCTTGATCGTCGTCCCCCAGCATGATCAGTTCTGCCCACCCGATCGAGCCCGAGACGTCGCGTCACAGTGGCCGAACACCGAGATCACCGACATCGGAACGGCCGACCATTTCTTGGCTGGCCACGTCCATCACACGGCCGACCTCGTGGGCGAATGGTTGGTCAGCGGGCGAGGGCCTCGTCGATCCGAGTCATGACCTCGTCGGTCAACAACGGGATCACGTCGAGTGCACCGAAGTTCTCGTGCACCTGTGATTCACGGCTCGCGCCGGTGATCACCGTCGACACGTGGGGGTTCTTCGTGCACCACGCCAGAGCCAATTGCGCCAATGAACAGCCGAGAGTGTCAGCGATGGGCACGAGCGCTCGGACGATGTCGAGCGACCTCTCATCGGTGAGGCGCCCGGCGAGCCATCCATAACCAGGTAGAGCAGCCCGCGAATCCGACGGAACACCGTCGAGGTACTTGCCGGTCAACAGACCCGACGCCAGAGGGCTCCAGATGGTCGTGCCGAGACCGATGTCGTCGTACAGGCGTCGGTACTCCGTTTCGACTCGCTTGCGCTCGAGCATGTTGTACTGCGGTTGCTCCATCACCGGTTTGTGGAGGTGATGCCGTTCGGCGATCTCCCAGGCGGCCCGGATCTCGTCGGCCGTCCACTCACTCGTCCCCCAGTACAGGACTTTGCCCCGGTCCACCAGATCACTCATGGCCCACACCGTCTCCTCGAGCGGCGTGTTCGGATCGGCACGATGACAGAACAAGAGATCGACGAAGTCGACCTGCAAGCGATCGAGACATCCCTCGATCGAGTGGTGCAGATATTTTCGATTGAGAGTGTTCTGCAGGTTCGGAACCGGACCGTCGATTCCCCAGAAGACCTTGGTCGACACCACGTAGTGGTGGCGCTTCCAGCCGAGCTGAGAGATGACTCGACCCATGATCGCTTCGCTCTCTCCACCCGCATACGCCTCGGCGTTGTCGAAGAAGTTGCAACCGGCGTCCCAGGCGGCCTGCATGCAGGCGAGCGCGGTGTCGTCTTTCAGCTGGTTGTCGAAAGTCACCCAACTGCCGAACGAGAGAACAGACACTCGTAATCCGCTCGCGCCGAGGCGTCGGTATTCCATCTTCGGATTGGGAGTCAGGGACGTGGCCATGAGCCGAACTTAGGTGAATTCACCTCGATCGGCCAGACGAGACCGCGTCTCGGCCAGACGAGCGATTCCGTCGGGACCCGTGCCACAGCACCCGCCGATGAATCGAGCACCTCGAGCGAGCCACGACGCCACGAAGTCGTCATCGATCGATGTCGCATCACCCGCCCACACGCGTTCGATGCCGTCCCAGCGGCGACCGTGGTTCGGGTAGACGACGAACGGAGCCTCGACATCCCCCAAGTTCTCGAGGACGTCATCCACCAGAGCGGGAGCGACGCAATTGACTCCGACCGCCATCAGATTCGGGTAGTCGAGGACGGCCCCGACGGTGGAGGTCACATCGTCTCCTCCGTAGGTGTCGGTCGCCGACTTGCACCCGAACGAGAACCACGCCTGCGGCGCGCCGAACTCGACCAGAAGGTCGGCGACGAGCGAACCTTCGTCGCGTCGCGGGATCGTCTCGACGGCGAACAGGTCGGGGTCGGAGTCGATCAGGACTTCGAGTCGTCGACGATGGAACGACTCCACGACCTCCCACGGCACCGGGTAGACGCCCGTGTACTCGCTACCGTCGGCGAGAGACGCGCCAAAGGGGCCGATCGATGCCGCCACTCGGCAGGACGTGCCCTCGGTCGCCCGCCGCGCCAGTTCGGTCGTCGAAGCCAACACTCGTCGCGCGGTTCGGGTGTCGGCGCCGGCACGCTCCAGGAGTTCGGGGTCGCACTGATAACTCGCTGTCGTCACGATCTCGGCTCCGGCGTCCACGAAGGACCGGTGAGCACGGACGAGATCGTCGGACCGACGCCACGCGGCCCAGGCCGTCCAGAGATCCCCCGAGGTATCGACACCGAGGGATTCGAGAGCCGTCGACAACCCGCCGTCGAGAAGGACGAACTCGTCGATCATCGAGTCGACCGGTTCACGCGACAGGACGAACGGGAACGCCCGCCCCTCTCAAGCGTTCCTTGGCTTCACCGATCGAGAACTCGCGGAAGTGGAAGATCGACGCCGCCAGCACGGCATCAGCGCCTCCGTCGACCACACCCTCGACGAGATGATCGAGCGTGCCAACTCCTCCTGACGCGATCACCGGGACTGCCACCGCCTCGGAGACGGCGCGAGTGAGAGCGAGATCGAAGCCTTCCTTGGTCCCGTCTCGATCCATCGACGTGAGAAGGATCTCCCCGGCCCCGAGTTCGACCGCCCGTTCGGCCCACTCGATGGCATCGATTCCGGTGGCTGTACGACCACCGTGCAAGAAGACCTCGAAACCGGAATCGTCTCGACGCTTGGCGTCGATGGCGCACACCACGCATTGACTGCCGAATTCGGCCGCGATCTCGGCGATCAGTTGCGGATTCTGTACGGCGGCGGTGTTGACACTCACCTTGTCGGCACCGGCTCGGAGCATGCGGCGCGCGTCGACCACCGAGCGAACTCCTCCCCCGACCGTGAGGGGAATGAACACTTGATCAGCCGTGCGACGAACGACATCGACCATGGTCTCGCGTCCGTCACTCGACGCCGTGATGTCGAGAAAGACCAGCTCGTCGGCTCCCTCGCGGTCGTAGCGCGCCGCCAACTCGACCGGATCCCCGGCGTCGCGGAGATCGACGAAGTTGGTGCCCTTCACCACCCGACCGTCGGTCACGTCGAGACAGGGAATCACGCGAGCGGTCTTCACGACGCCTCTCCGAGGACTCGAACGGCCTCAGCGACCGTGAAACGCTTCTCGTACAACGCCTTACCGGTGATCACACCATGCAAACCAGGGATCGTCGACAGCGCTGCGACATCGGCGAGGCTCCCGACACCACCACTCGCGATCACCGGAACGCTCGTGCGGGCCGCGACATCGGCAAGTCCGACGACGTCGGGTCCACTCAACATTCCGTCACGCGCGATGTCGGTGACGACGAAGGCCGCTGCGTCAGGGAACCAGTCGATCACCTCGTGCACCGTCCGGCCCGATCCCTCCGTCCATCCGTGGACGGCGACCTCTCCGGATCGATGATCGAGTCCCACCGCCACCGGAACGAGTCGCGACGCCTCGGCGACGAGGGACGGCGTCGACACGGCGGCCGACCCCATCACGACCCGAGCGACACCGGCCGCGGCGAGTGCTTCGGCGTCGGCGACGCTGCGCACACCTCCACCGGTCTGCACACGCGCCCGACCGGCGAGACGACGGGCAACGGCGGCGATCACCGGTCGATTCACCGGATCGCCCGACCGAGCCGCATCCAGATCGACGACATGAATCCAGGTCGCGCCCTGATCGACGAAACTCTCGGCGACCGAAACGGCATCGTCCCCGTACACGGTCTCGTCGTCGTAGTCGCCCTGACGCAGGCGGACGACGCGCCCACCACGCAGGTCGATGGCCGGGAAGAGCTCAGCCACGGGATGCCTCGACGAAATTCGCGAGAAGGTGAAGACCGTCTCGACTCGACTTCTCGGGATGGAACTGCGTGGCGAACACGTTGTCGAGGCGAAACGCCGCGTGAATCGTGCTGCCGTACTCGCAGGTGGCCGCCACGACCGACGGATCGTCAGGAACTCCATGCAACGAGTGCACGAAATACACCCACGTGTCATCACTCGACAGACCACGGAACATCGGGTCGGATGGCTTCGTCATGTCGAGTCGATTCCACTGCATCTGCGGACGCTTCACTCCGGATGGGATCCACCGCACGCGTCCGGGAATCACGTCGAGACCTCGAGCCTCGGGGTCCTCGTCGGATCCGGTGAAGAGCATCTGCATACCCACGCAGATCCCGAGAAACGGACGCCCCGACGACACGGCATCGAGCACCACCGACTCGAGTTCGACCCGACGCAGTGCATCCATGCAGGCGCCGAACGCACCGACGCCGGGAAGTACCACGGCATCGGCGACTCGCACCTCGTCCGACGAGTGGGTCAGAAAGGCATCGGCACCGACCTTCTGCAAGGCCTTCTCGGCCGATCTCAGATTTCCGATTCCGTAGTCGAGAACGGCGATCCGAGGACGGGTCACAGGACTCCCTTGGTGGACGGCACGCCACCACCTTCGACGCGGACTGCGTCACGGAGACTCCGACCGAGTCCTTTGAAGACGCACTCGACGATGTGATGCACGTTCGAGCCATGCTTCAACTCGACGTGCAACGTGATCGCGGCCGCCGTGGCGAACGACGACACTGCATGCTCGGCGAGGTTGGGGTCGAACGGCGGGTCACCGAGAGGAAGACACTCGGGAATCGCGACGTTCCACACGACGAACGGCCGCCCCGAGAGATCGAGGGCGATCTCGCAGAGAGATTCGTCGAGAGGATAGAGACCACTCGCAAAGCGTCGGACTCCGGCTTTGTCGCCGAGAGCTTCGCGGAAAGCCTCGCCGAGGGCGATGGCGACGTCTTCCACCGTGTGATGCGTGTCGATGTGAATGTCACCCGTCGCCGCGATCGAGAGATCGAATCCACCGTGCTTGCCGATCTGGCCGAGCATGTGGTCGTAGAACGGGATACCGGTGCTGATCGAGCACTCACCCGAGCCATCGAGGTCGATCTCGAGTTCGATCGACGTCTCGTTGGTGACGCGACGGCGGGATGCACGACGGGATGACGTCATGACAGGACCTCCTGAAGGGAATCGAGGAAGATGCGGTTCTCGTCGGGGGTTCCGATGGTGACTCGCAAACAGTCGGCGAGGCGTGGCCAACCCGAGCAATCGCGCACGAGCACACCGCGATCGAGGAGACCCTTCCACACCGCACGGCCACTCGTCTCGTGTGGACGGAAGAGAACGAAGTTGGCGCCACTCGGAAAGACGGTGACGGGCAGGGCGGCCAATGCTTCGACGAGGCGATTTCGCTCATCGACGATTCGCTCGACACGGGAGTTCATCTCGTCGAGATATCGAACCGCCAACACCCCGGCGATCTGCTTCACGGCATCGAGATGATAAGGAAGAACGACCTTCTCGAGTTCGTCGACCATCCAGCGAGGAGCGATCACGTACCCGAGTCGTCCGGCGGCCATGCTCCAGGTCTTGGAGAACGTACGGACCACCGCAACCGACGAATCGTCGGTGACGAGCGACTGAGCGCTCCACGACGAGAACTGTCCGTAGGCCTCGTCGACCACCACGAGGCCCGGCGCCATGTCGACCACCGCTCGCACGTCGTTCTCGCTGTCGACTACACCCGTGGGGTTGTTCGGTGAGCACAGGAAGGTGACCGAAGGTCGAGCGATGTCGACGACGCGACGGACCTCGTCGAGGTCGAGAACGAATCCGGCACCCCGCTCCCCTTCGACCACCGTGGCACCGGTCAACCGAGCGATGTGGCCGTGGAGCTGATACGTGGGTTCGAAAGTCGCCACCGAGCGACCGGGCCCAGCGAAGGTGAGAAGAATCGTCTGCAGGACCTCGTTGCTCCCGTTGGCCGCGAAGACCATCGAGGGATCGACGCCATGGAGAGTGGCAATGGCTTCGCGGAGAGCCGAGGCCGAACGATCGGGGTACCGGTTCCACGACACGCGAGCCACTTCGGCCGCCAGTGCGTCACGAAATCCCGCTGGTGGCTCGTCAGGAGCCTCGTTCGTGTTCAGCCGAACGGCGACGTCGACCTGAGGTGAGTGGTAACCCTCGAGGGCCCGTAGATCGTCACGAATCGACACTCGCGTCACACGACGAGGTTACCGACGACCCTCCCCCGGCCGAGGACGAGTTGGGCGGTCTAGGGTGCGAGGGTGCCCGGGAAAGACCTGACGACGATCGCTGCCGAACTCGCCGTGATGGCCGACGGTACGGAGCGTTACTTCGAACGGGTGCGAGAACTCGGGTCGTCCCACCTCGGTGACGACCTCGAAGATCTCCTCGCCGCCGTCCACGAGGCGGAGAGAACTCTGCGATCGGCGCACCGCGCTCTACTTCGCGCCACGCGCCTTGCCAGCTGACGGGCAGATATCGGCGAGCTCGCAAACGTCACAACGCGGCCGACGCGCGTCGCACACACGACGACCGTGCAGGATCAGTCGGAGGCTGAAGCGTCCCCACTCTTCACCGGGCAGATATCGATTGAGATCGAGCTCCACTTTCACCGGATCGGTCTCGCGTGTCAGACCCAGGCGACGGGACAGACGACCGACGTGAGTGTCGACCGGAAGCCCGGGAAGGTCGAAAGCCACGCTCCGAACCACGTTCCCGGTCTTTCGACCCACACCGGGAAGAGTGACCAGATCGTCGAGGTCGGTCGGCACTTCACCATCGAATCGCTCGACGAGGGCTCGCGCCATTCCGATGAGATTGCGAGCCTTCGACTGATAGAAGCCGGTCGAGCGAATCAGTTTCTCGACCGAAGCCGGCTCGGCCACCGAGAGGGACTCGGCATCGGGATAAGCCGCGAACAGATCAGGAGTCACCATGTTGACCCGCACGTCGGTGCACTGAGCCGACAAAATCGTGGCGGCCAACAACTCGTAAGGATTGTTGTGCACGAGTTCGCATTCGGCCCCCGGGTACGAAACCGCCAGCCGTCGAGCCACTTCCGCTGTGCGCGCCTCCGCGTTGTTCGGACGTCGACGAGCAGCCATCGCCCGACAGTACCGAACGACCCCTCGATGGGGGCGAGCGGTAACGTGCCCTCATGAGGTTCCTCGACATCAAACGTCAGATGGAACCCGACGATATCGCCGTCGTCCGTGACCTCATTCGGGACGCCGAACGCGCCGACGGACACCGCCCTCTCTCAGATCACCTCTGGCTCGATCTCGTCGACGGAGGTCGCGAGGGATTCGCCGGCCTGGTGGCGTGGGAGCCCGGCCACGAGCACCCCGTGGCCTACGCGCAAGTGAGTCGGGGACACGACTCGTTCTCGGTCGAACTCGTCGTTCATCCCCACCATCGTTACGAGATGAACGCGATCGGCCCCGAACTGATGGGGGCCGCTCTCGAGGTCGTGGCGGAATCAGGTGGAGGACACGTGCATTGGTGGGTGTTCGAACCAACCGTCAGCCACGACGATCTCGCAACGGGCCTCGGACTCCGACCCGGACGAACCCTCCACCAGATGCGTCGTTCACTCCCCGTATCGGCGTCCGATCGTGCGAGTGCCCTGCCGACTCGCGCTTTCGTCGCCGGCCACGACGAGGACGAGTGGCTCCGAGTGAACAATGCCGCCTTCGGATGGCACCCCGAACAAGGTGGCTGGGATCGCGACACTCTGGCGTCGCGCCTGTCCCAGCCGTGGTTCGATGCCGATGGATTTCGCATCCACGAGATCGACGGGACCATGGCCGGCTTTTGCTGGACCAAGATTCATCACGACACCGAGCCGGTCCTCGGCGAGATCTACGTCATCGCCGTGGATCCGGCGCACCACGGACGAGGTCTCGGTCGCGGACTCGTGGTCAGCGGACTCGAGAGCATTGCAGCGCGTGGAGTGACCACGGCGATGCTCTACGTGGACGCCGACAATGCCCTCGCCGTCACGATGTACGAAGATCTCGGTTTTCGCGTCCACCGGACCGATCGCTCGTACGTCGGCGACGTATCGCCGACGAAATGAGAACGACGACATGAGAACGACGACATGAGAGCGACGACACGATGACCGACACCTCATTGCCCACCTGGAGTGTTTCCGACGTCCATGAGTCACTGACCAGTCGATCCTTCGTCGATGCCATGGAGAGAATCGGGGCTCGGGTTCATCGTCTCGAGTCGCTCTTCGACGAGCTCGACATTCGTGCGAGTGAGACGCCGCACGTCGACGAATCGACAGGCGTCCGAGTCGACCGCGCTGTGGTCGCCTTCAACGAGACGGCGGCCGAGCTCGAAGTGCTCGAGGCTTACGTGTACGCAACGGTGTCGACCGACTCTCGCGACGAGACGGCTCAGTCGTCGCTCTCCGAACTCGACGTCCTCGGCTCGCGCGTCACTCCCCTTCTCGCCCGTCTCGCCGACTTCGTCGACGATCACGGCGTCGAGGATCTCGCAGCAGTGAGTGACGAGGCTCGCGACCACCTCGGGCCGCTCACCCGTCTCGCCGCGCGCTCGGCCCATCAGATGAGCGAGATCGAAGAGGGCCTCTACGCCGAACTCTCGACGACCGGCTCGTCGGCCTGGGGGCGACTGCAGGCCGACGTGACCTCCCAGCTCGCCGCCGACGTGAATCTTCCCTCCGGACGCACTCGGCTCCCCATGCCGGCGGTTCGCGGTTTGGCATCGGATGCCGACCCGCTCGTTCGACGAGCCGCTTACGACGCCGAGATGGAGGCCTGGCCCTCGGTTGCCACCGCCTGTGCTGCCGCCATGAACGCGATCAAAGGAGAGGCCAACGCGATCAACCGGCGACGTCGGTGGGACGCACCGATCGATGCATCCTTATACGCCAACAGTGTGAGCCGGCCGACTTTCGAGGCCATGCAGTCTGCGGTCGCGTCGGCCCTTCCGGATTTCCGGTCCTGGATGCGCGCCAAAGCCGCCCTCCATGGGCACGACGGTGGCCTGCCTTGGTGGGACCTGGTCGCCCCGCTTCCGGTCTCGGCGCGGTCGGTCACCTGGAACGAATCGATCGATCTCGTTCGGAGCGCGTTCGGCGAATTCAGCAGCGCTCTCGGCGGACTGGTCGATCGGGCGATTTCCGAATCGTGGATCGATGCTCCCCCACGCGACGGAAAGGTCGGTGGTGCCTTCTGCATGTCGTTCGTCGAGGATCGATCGCTCATCCTGCTGAACTGGAGTGGTTCACTCGAGTCGACGCAGACGACGGCCCACGAACTCGGGCACGCCTATCACAACGTTCAACTCGCCGGGCGCACGGCCCTGCAGAAGCGCCTCCCGATGGCGCTCGCCGAGACGGCGAGCATCTTCTGCGAAACCCTCGTCGTCGAAGCCGGACTCGAACGACTCACCGGCCTCGATCGCCTCGCCCTTCTCGACGTCGATCTTCTGGGTTCGAATCAGGTGGTCGTCGACATCCACAGTCGATTCCTCTTCGAGACCGAAGTGTTCGCCCGTCGCCAGCGGCGCACGCTCGGTGTCCAGGAACTCGACGAGATGATGCTCGATGCACAAGCCCGCGCGTACGGCGACGGACTCGACCTCGACACGAGACATCCGCACATGTGGGTCCTGAAGCCTCACTACTACGGCAGCCATTTCTACAACTGGCCGTACACCTACGGCCTTCTCTTCGGGCTCGGCCTGTACGCACGTTTCCGCGAGGATCCTGATCGTTTTCGATCCGGTTACGACGACCTTCTCTCTCGAGCCGGCATGAACACGGCCGAAGAGCTCGGACTGGCTTTCGGACTCGACGTCACCGACGAAGCTTTCTGGACGGCGAGCCTCGACGTGTTACGAGCCCGTATGAACGAATACCGAACCTTGGCCTCGTCCTTGGACCTCTGATCATGTCCCGGTCACCGCACTCCTTCCGCTATTCGGTTTCTCGCGAAGAACTGTCGTCGATTCTCGACGATCAACCACGATTTCGCGTCGATCAGGTCTGGAAGGGCTTGTATGACGAATTGGCCGATCCCATCGAGATGACAAATCTGCCCAAGGATCTGCGAACGCGACTCGACGTGGCGCTCCCGCTCGCCCTGACTCCGGTGACCGAGTCGACATCCGATCGCGGCGACACGATCAAGTTCCTGTGGGAACTCGACGGTGGGAGTCGGATCGAAACGGTTCTCATGCTCTATCCCGATCGAGCCACGGTGTGTGTCAGCACTCAGGCCGGTTGCGCCATGGCGTGCGGATTCTGCGCCACCGGCCAAGCCGGTTTCACTCGGCACCTCACAGCCGGTGAAATCGTCGAGCAGGTCGTGCTCGCCTCACGTCGGGCCAAGAACCTCGGTCGACGAGTGTCGAACGTCGTCTACATGGGAATGGGTGAACCATTGGCCAACGAGGAGCCGGTATGGGAGTCGCTCGTTCGTCTGCACGACGACTGCAAGATGTCGGCTCGCCATCTCACCGTGAGCACCGTCGGCATCGTTCCGGGGATTCGACGCCTCGCCGAACGGCCTCTACCGGTCAATCTCGCCGTCAGCCTGCACGCCGCCAACGACGCGCTGCGCGACGCCCTGGTGCCGATCAACAAGCGCTACCCACTCGGCGATCTGATGAAAGCCTGTCAGGACCATCTCGATGCCAAAGGACGCCGACTCAGTTTCGAATGGGCGATGATCGATCAGGTGAACGACCGTCCGAGTGATGCAGTGGAGTTGGCCGGACTCTGTCGCTCTCTCAGCCTGCCGGCTCACGTGAATCTCATTCCGCTCAATCCCACGCCCGGCTACCCGGTTCGCGGTTCGAGTCGGTCGAAGGTTCACGCTTTCCGCGACCAACTCGAATCCTTGGGCGTGAACGCCACTGTTCGCCAGAATCGCGGTACCGAGATCGCCGCCGCTTGCGGCCAGTTGGCGGCCGGTCAGCCAGTGAAGATCACGTCACGTCACGAATGACGTAAGCCGGATTGGCCACCGAGAGCTTGGCCAGAACGTCGGCTCGTACGGCATCGACCACCTCGTCGAGCCGGTCGTCGAGCTGGCCCGAACGGATCGCATCGGCCAATTCGTCCGTCGAGTTCACACCGAGGTCGGCCAGACGTCTCTCGTGATCATGCATCTGGTCCGCTCCGAGTTCGAGCTCACGTTCGACCATGGCCAGGACGTTGATCGCGACCCGCGTGTGGAATTGAAGCCGTCCCGAGGTGCCGGAAAGTACGTCCCGCTCGAGCCACTCGCGTACCGACTCGACGAGATCGTGAGCCGAAGGAACGTCATGGAGTTCGGACATCATCGCCTTCCGATCGATTGCCAATGACCGTCCAGGGCGAGGAACAGGTCGTATTCGTTCTCACACACGCGTCGACCGATCGCCGCCAGTTCGTGACTACGTGACAGACCAGTGAGATGTGCACTCGTCTGGAGAATGCACATGATCCCCCACTTCAGGGTGCCGAGGACCTCCCACCATCGCACCACGTCACGATCGACCTCGACACCACTCGCCTTCTGGTATTCCTCGATCAGGGTGTCGTAGTCGCCCACTCCGGCCACCGGTCGAGGTGACCCGAAACGCCATGCCCGCACACAGAGCCAGCCGAGATCCTCCATGGGATCACCCACGTGAGCGAGCTCCCAGTCGAGAACCGCGCGAAGACCGGTTTCGTCGACCATGACGTTGCCGAGCCGGAAGTCTCCGTGCACCAGAGTGCGACGAGTCGAGTCGGGTCGATTCGACTCCAACCAGCGAAACGCCAATTCGAAAGTGGGGTGAGCCTGACCGAGGCGCGCGTTCAGATCGTCGAGAGTGGCCCGGTACTGCGCGACCTGATCGATGCTCGGGAGTCCGGGTATCGGAGTCGGATCGACGCCGTGCAGCACGGCGAGAGTGCGAGCCATGTCGTGCACCAACACCTCACGAGCGACACCGAATCGTTCGTCACGCAGAATCTTGCGTGCGATGGTCTCACCGTCGACGTGTTCGAGAATCATGAACGACGCGCCGACGGGATTCTCGGGATCGTCATGCGATCCGCTGGCCACCAATTCGGGAACTCGAACTCCGGCGCTGAACGCCGCCCGAAGAACCGACGCCTCGATCCCCATGTCACGCACGTCCCCCGACCGCTGACGCTGAAGCACCAGGCGCCGGCCGTCAGCCTCGAATTGCCACGTTTCGCGCGAGGCGCCCCCACTCAACCGAGTCGGATCGGCCACCTCGGTGGCACCGAGGACACGAGCCAAGGCTTGGGCGAGATCGTTCACCCCGTCAGATTCGCGCAACGGCTAGCACGCGGCACGAACTGCCGGGTACGGATTGATGGCCCGCCCACCGTTCGGGCGGATCTCGAAGTGCAGATGTGGGGTCCCCGAAGCATTACCAGTGTCACCTACGTAGCCGATGACCTCACCTTGCTGAACCATTCTGGCCGGCCCCTCCCACGAGCTGAGATGGGCGTAGAAGTAGGTGTTGCCGTTGTTGGCGTAGATGTGGGCCGAGATCCCGCCCAGGCTGAAGACCGATTGGCGCAGGCGACCCGACGCCACCGCCACGAGTGGTGTACCGGTGGCCGCCATCAGGTCGACGCCCTCGTGGCGCCGTCCGCCACTACGAGGTGCGCCCCAGGTGTCGCCGAACGCTGCCGAACCACGCACCGGGCACACGATTCCTCGATCCATGTACACACCGTTGTCGAGGAACGACCCGCCACCACTACCGCGTCCGCGTGCGGCGGCCTCGGCGAGCGCGGCTTGTCGCCGCGCTTCGAGGATGGCCTTCACTCTTTCGTTCTCGAGACGTTCGGCTTCGATCTCTTGCAGACGTTTCAAGTCGGCCTCGGCCTGAACTTTGGCCGCCGCGTAGTCGTCGATGGCCTGCTCGGTCGCGATCTTGGCTCGGCCCAATCGACGACGTTTGTCCGCGAGCTCGGTGGCCACGGCGTCGTATTCGTCGAGTCTCGCCTGTGAGGTGTCGGTGGCGATCGCGAGCAGAACGTCCATCTGCGCCTGTTCGGTGGGTCCTTCCAGGCCCGACAACAACGGAATCCCTCGCGCGCCCGACACGAACCGCTGTACCGCCAGCTCCTCGACGTCGATCTGCAACTGTGATGCCACCGCTTCGAGTTCGGCCACTTGAACCGCAAGATCTTGCTCTTCGATCGACAGCGAGTCGAGACGTGACTCGGCGTCGAACATCGCCGATGCCGCACGGTCGGCCCGATCACGAGCGGCCTGGATCTCGGCCGCCGCGCGTTGGGCGGCCGACTCGTCGGCCGACACACCGGACACAGCGAGCGTCGCACTACCGACGATCACGGCCACGACGACGGTTCCCACCATCAGGCGCGCTCGACGGAGGGACTGCGACGACATCGCATTGAGAGTACCGAAATCGTCCTTTCTGTTACCGTCACCCCGACGATGACTTCTGCTCCCTCCCTGGATCTTCGGGACGTTTCGGTCGTCCGTGACGGACGACTCGTTCTCGACGAGGTGTCACTTCGCGTGGGCCGAGACGAGCGATGGCTCGTCCTCGGAGCGAATGGTTCCGGCAAGACCACACTCGTGAGAATCGCAGCCATGTACGACCATCCGACTCGCGGATCGGTGTCCGTGGTCGGAGAAACTCTCGGCTCGACCGATGTTCGTGCACTTCGCCGACGCATCGGTTACGTCTCGGCGTCGTTGGCCAGCGACCTTCGGCCGGCCCTCGCGGCGCGTGACGTCGTGATGACGGCTCGTCACGCGGCCCTCGAACCCTGGTGGCACGATTACGACGATGCCGATCGCCAGCGAGCCGAGCAATGCCTCGGTCGTATCGGAGTCGCCGAATTCGCGGATCGCTCGTTCGGATCGTTGTCGTCGGGCGAACAACAACGTGTTCTCCTCGCACGTTCGTTCATGAACGACCCCGACGTCGTACTTCTCGACGAACCCTCGGCTCGACTCGATCTCGGTGGACGAGAAGAACTCGTCGCCACGTTGTCCGGAATCGTCGACGATCGATCGGCTCCAGCTCTCGTCCTCGTGACCCATCATCTCGACGAGGTTCCACCTCGAATGACTCACGCACTCCTGTTGCGCGCCGGTCGCGTTCTCGTCGCTGGAACCTTCGATGACGTCGTCACGTCGGACAACCTCTCGGAATGTTTCGGGATGCAACTACAACTCGAACGTCGTACCAACGGCAGACTCTCGGCCTCCGCCGCCTGAACCCGTGACGCACCTCAGGGTGCGAGCAACGCCTCGAGTCTCTTCTTGCTGGCTTCGATCTCGTCGAACAAGACGCGCTCGACCACACTCGACCACAGGCGTCCGCCGTAATGGAGTGTCATGGCCAGCCGAGCACTGCTGCCGTCCGGACGAACATCCACCACGAGGTTCCATTCCCCGTGCGAGCGGCCGTCCGTCTCACGACGCTCGAAGCTGACCGAACGTGGTGCATCCATCGCCGTTCGAGCCATGGTCAGCTTCTTCGACCTGGCGAACGGACCCACACGGGCCCGTAGTTGGATCTCCCAGACGGCGTCACCGACGAGACGAGCCGAATGCACGATCCCCATCCACTCGGGATAACGCCCGAGATCGGAGACCACCGAGAAAAGGGAATCACACGTGCTGTCGAGCGTGTGCTCGACGACCAGATCCATGGGTAATCAGACGTTTCGCCGACCGTTGTGACGCGACCGAAAGGCATCTCGCAACATCGAACCGGTGGCGTTCAACTGCCCGTCGAGATCGTCGTCGGGATCGAAGAAGGGTTCCCAAGATCCCGTCGAGTCCCCGGTCGGATCGGGGTCGTGGGGAACGTCGTCTGGCTCGACGAGGACGTCGTCTGGCTCGACGACGACTTCGGGATGTTCGGCGATCTCGACGATCGGGCTGTCGACCGATCCGGACACGACGTCGGGCGCGATCGAGGGAGCGGCCTCAGAAATGGGCGCGACAACAGGCGCGGAGACGACCTCGGACTCGGGTGCTGTTTCGGCGAACAAACTTGGCCGCGGCAAGGCCCCGACCTTCTCCTTGCGACTGCGCGCCGGCCTGTCCCGAACGACCTGGAGATTCGGTTGCGGTTTGAACAACCGAGGTGAATTCTCTCGTCGATCGTCGATCAACCATCCGCGAGGTGGTGAGAGCCTCTCCCCGTGCTCGCGACAGACGAACCCCATGATCTCGCGCTCGCGGGACCCCGAGACGTCGGCTCGAAACGCGTCGATCCACAACGTGAGCGAACCGTCCCGTCCGGGCGCCGTGCCGTACACGACGGCCACGTCGCGCCCGCAACCGATCCGTTCACACGTCTGCCGCACGATGCCCAATGTACTCAGCCACTCCCGGCCGACGAGCGACCGTCGTGCCCCCACGACTCGACCGGAGACAACGAACGGCCCGATCTGTCGACCGGAGACAACGAACGGCCCGGTCTGTCGACCGGAGACAACGAACGGCCCGGTCTGTCGACCGGGCCGTGACTGGTGGGCGATACCGGGCTCGAACCGATGACCTCTACGGTGTGAACGTAGCGCTCTAGCCGACTGAGCTAATCGCCCCAGCGACCTGGCACGCTACCAAGGCCTGGTCACCTCACCACCACGCACACCTTGCCCATCCCCTGGCGATCCCGATAACCGACCAGGCCGGCCGAACACACACCGTCGAACGGCACGATCTCATCCACTTCGGCCTCGTGCAGTCCGTCGCACGCCACCTCGAAGGCCTCCCCTCGAACGTCATCGATGTCGACACACGAACCCACCTGCATCAGGTTGTCGATGGGTGCTGGTTCGGCTCCGCCGGTGAGTGCTCCGAGGACAAGAATCGCCGCCGTCGCCACCACCACGAGAGACAGGACGAATCGCCACGGAAATCTCGCCGGAGCCGCGGAAGGAACGTGAACGTACGTCGACGTCGGTCGATCGTGACGAACACTCGACGATGTCGCATCGACTCCCACGCGAAGATCGGCGTCGTAACGTGCCCGTCGCGCCGGATCCGACAACACCGACCACGCCTCGTTGATGGCCGCCATCTCAGGAGACGGCCGACCACCACGCGCATCGGGATGGTGGCGACGAGCAAGAGCGCGGTACGCCTGACGGATCTCCGCTTGGCTCGCCTGGGGCCGCACCCCGAGTCGTTCGTAATAGGCGCCGATGTGGGCGAGGCTAACGGTCGGCTCGTCGACCCCCGAGGGTGACTTCAGCCGCCGAGGTCGGCGTCAGTAGCCGAGATCGGGATCGACCGGGCCGATCAACTCGTCACCGGCGATCCAACGCCGGACATTGGTGGAGATCCGCTCACTCAACAACGGGATCGCCATCTCGGGCGTGTTGCCCACGTGCGGAGTGATGAGGCAATTGGCGAGATCCCAGAGTCGATGGCCGGCCGGCAACGGTTCGGGATCAGTCACGTCGAGTGCGGCCCCTCCGATGACTCCGTTCTCGAGCGCCCACACCAGATCGTCGGTGCGCACGTGTCTGCCACGGGCCACGTTCACGAGCCACGCATGCGACTCCATCGTCTCGAACTCGCTGCGTCCCATCATCCCCTCGGTCTCGGGAGTGAGCGGGAGCGCCAAGAACACCACGTCGGCGCCGGGAAGCGCGTCGACGTACCGATCGCTCTCGAGAACCACATCGACACCTTCCATGTCGGTCACTCGATGACGCACGACGGTCACGTGACATCCGAACGGATCGAGAAGGCGCACGATCTGTTCGGTGATCCCTCCTCCTCCGAGAATGCTCACTCGCGCGCCGATCAGATTGCGACCCACCGGTCCCGACCACTCCCGAGCGCGCGAGTAGGTCACGAGTCCGCGCAGCCCAGCCATGGCCATGGCCACGGCCATCTCGGCGACCGGCTCGGCGTACACACCCTTTCCACAGGTCCAGAGCCGATCGTCGTCGATCAGATGCGCGAACTCCTCGACACCAGCGAACGGAAGTTGGACCCACTCCAGTTGGGGGTTGGCCTCGAGAACGCTCTCGAGACCTCGGGGATCACGCGCGGCACCCCAGACGAGTGCTGTGGTGTCGGCAACGTCGACGAGTTCACCTCCACCATCGACGACCGCATCCCTCATCCACGACACCGCAGTGTCGGGAAGGACGGCCACGCGCAAAGAGCGAGGACTTGGAGGATTCGACATGGTTCTCGCACGCTAGTCCACGGGCTCTCGTCGCCATCAACGACCCGGCTCCCATCACCACCACGTCGTAGTCTCGTCTCGTGAGATATCCCGACCGACCCGAACACACACCCAACATCGTCGTCGTCGTGCTCGACGACGTCGGCTTCGGTCAACTCGGATGCATGGGCTCTCCGATCGCCACCCCGAACATCGATCGTCTGGCGAACCAGGGATTGCGATACAACCGCTTCCACGTGACGTCCATTTGCTCGTCGACGCGAGCCACGCTCATGACGGGTCGCAACCATCACGCCGTCGGTGTGGGCGCGACCCAGGAGACGACGTTCGACCTGCCGGGCTACAGCGGTCGCCTCCCGAAGACGGCGGCCGCCCTCCCCCGAATTCTGCGCGACCGTGGCTACAACACCATGTGCGTCGGCAAATGGCACCTCACTCCGCAGGCCGAGTACTCGGCAGCCGGCCCTTTCGATCGTTGGCCACTCGGTCTCGGCTTCGAGAGGTATTACGGCTTTCTCGGCGCCGAAACGAACCACTGGTCTCCCGAACTCGTGCGCGACAACACTCCGATCGAGGTGCCGAAGAGCACGACACAGAGCGACACGTATCACCTCACCGACGACCTCGCCGATCAAGCCATCGAGATGCTGCGCGCACAGTTCCACGTCGCTCCTGACAAGCCGTTCTTCCTGTGGTTCGCCACCGGTGCCGCCCACGCACCACATCACGTCGCGCGCGAATGGGTCGATGCCTACCGCGGATACTTCGACGAAGGGTGGGAGCGGTTGCGCGACGACACCTTCCGTCGCCAGCTCGAGCTCGGAGTGATCCCTCCCGACACGGTTCTCACCCCGCGCCCGTCGTGGGTTCCCGAATGGTCGACTCTGCCGGCCGACGAGCGTCGTCTCTACTCGCGCTACATGGAAGTGTTCGCGGGAATGCTCACGCACACCGATGCGCAGATCGGACGGATCCTCGACGAGATCGACGCCCAGAATCGATCCGACGACACGATCGTTCTCGTGATGTCCGACAACGGGACGAGCAGTGAAGGCGGCCCGACCGGAACATTGAACGAAGCGGCTTCGTGGCTCGGTGATCACTCGTCGGTGGCCGAGGCCCTGGCCGCCATCGACGAGATCGGCGGTCCGAACCACAGCAATCACTATCCATGGGGCTGGGCCTGGGCCGGAAACTCGCCGTTCCGCCTCTGGAAGCGCTACTCGTGGCTGGGTGGTGTACGTGCGCCACTGGTGGTGCGTTGGCCAGCGGGCATCACCGAACGTGGTGGAGTGCGATCACAATTCCTTCACTCGGTCGACGTGGCTCCGACTCTCCTCTCGTGCCTCGGCGAGGCGATGCCCGATGCGGTCGACGGAGTCGATCAACAACGCGTCGACGGACACGATGCGAAGTCGACGTTCAACGATCCTTCGGCACCCGAGATCCGAACCACTCAGTACTTCGAGATGCACGGATCCCGCTCGATCTACCGTGACGGCTGGAAAGCCACGAGTAATTTCGTCTCGCCACTGTTCGGCGAGCGCGATCACATCACGGGCAGCCACGCCTACGACACCGATGTCTGGGAGCTGTTCGATCTGACGTCCGACTTCTCCGAGTCGACCGATCGCTCGGCCGAGCGACCCGAACTCTTGGCCGAACTCCAGGCGCTCTGGACATCGGAAGCCGAAGCCAACAACGTGTTCCCGCTGTTCGACCCTTCGGCCGGCTATCCCGTTCACCCCACCGAATATCCGCTGCCACGCGCCGCCCGCTACCGACCGGCCGATCTACCTGTCGCTGCCAGCCGTATGCCGGCCATGTTCGGAGGCTTCACGGTGACGGCACGCGTCGACGTCGAATCGGAATGTCAGGGAGTGCTCGGCGCCCTCGGCGACCATCAAGGTGGCTGGGCTCTCCACGTCGTCGACAGTCACGTTCGATTCGACGTGGCCTATGGCCATCACCACACACATCTCAGATCGACGACACCGCTGTCTCCGGGTGGACATTCGATCGCCGTGACGATGTCGGCTGGCGACGTCACCTTGTGGGTCGACGGTGACGAGATCGACCGCGGACGCTATGACGGTCTCTTCATGTTCCCCGGTGTCACCACGGCCGCCGGAGGACTCTGGGTCGGACGCCATGACGGCCTCGAAGTCGACGACTCGTACCGCTCACCGGCGATCTTCACGGGAACTCTCCACCATCTCGACATCGAGAGTGGCTCACCGTCGGCTGGGTTGTCGTTCGCGGCCACCATGCGTCTCGGCGAGGCGAGCGACTGACACGCGCGATTCGCCGGGCCGGCGATCGAACGCCCGACGAGATGACTCAGCTCGTCTGGCCGAGACGCTTACGTCGTCGTTCACCGAGGAGCGAACCGGTTGCCATGATGCCCACCGTGACCACCAGGATCACCGTGGCCAGCACGTTGATCTGCGGTGGCAATTGCACACGTGCGGCACCGAAGATCTGCAACGGGAAGGTCAGAGTGGACCCGGCGTTGAAGAACGTGATGATGAAGTCGTCGAGAGACAACGCGAACGCCAGCAACGACGCAGCCAGGATTCCGGGAAGGATCAACGGGAACGTGACCTTCCAGAACGTCCGCACCGGGGAGGCTCCGAGATCCTGGGCCGCCTGTTCGAGAGTCCAGTCGAATCCCCGAATACGGGCGCGTACGGTGAGGGCGACGAAGCTCACCTGGAACATCGCATGGGCGATGACGATGGTCGTGAAGCCGAAATCGACGACGCTCTGCCCGAGGAAAAGTGTGGCGAGAGACGAACCGAGAACGATCTCGGGGGTGGTGAGCGGCAGGACCAGGAAGAAGTTGTAGGCCGCCGACCCCTTGAACCGATAACGCGACAGCGCAATGGCGATCATCGAGCCGAGCACGGTGGCGATGAGTGTGGACACCGCAGCGATCTGCAAGCTGGTGACGAAGGCGTCGGTCAACCCACGGTCGGAGAAAGGTTCCTTCCAGTTGTCGAGGGTGAACTTGCTCCAGACGATGTTGAACTTGCCCTGAGGGTCGTTGAACGAGAAGGCGACGATGAATGCGATCGGCAGGAAGAGATACAGGAATCCGAACGCTGCGAAAACGTTGAGGGCCACTCGACCGACGCGCCCTCGTTTGGTCATCACACTCATGATCTCGACCTCACGCCAGATCCTCGGTTCCGAAAAAGCGGCTGTAGACGATCACCATCACGGTGATGATGGCCATGAGGACGAACGACATGGCACTGGCCACTGGGTAGTTGTTCTGACGCAGGAACTGGTCCTGAATCGAATTTCCGATCATGGTGGTGTTGGGATTGCCGAGGAACTGCGCATTCACGAAGTCACCGGCCGCCGGAATGAACGTGAGAAGGGTGCCGGCGAAGATCCCCGGAATCGACAACGGAACCACGACCTTGCGGAATGCCCGAGCTCCCGATGAGAAGAGATCCTGGGCGGCATCGACGAGTCGCACGTCGATCTTCTCGAGACTCACGTAGATCGGAAGGATCATGAACGGCAAGAAGTTGTAAGTGAGACCACCGATGACCGCCGCCGGAGTGTTGATCAATTTGCCGTCCTGCATGATGTTCAGGAACTCGAGCACCCCGGTGAGTTGCAGAGTGTCGAGTACCTTCACGGCTGGTCCACTGTCGGCGAGAATCGACGTCCAGGCGATCGTTCGGATGAGGTAACTCGTGAAGAACGGGATGACGACGAGACCGAGCAGGACGTTGCGGAACCTTCCTCCGCGAAACGCGATCACGTACGCGATGGGGTACCCGATCAAAATGGTGAGAAGGGTCGCGATACCGGCGTAGAGAAACGCTCGAGTGAATTGCGGACCGAAGTCGGAGAAGGCCTTTCCGTAATTGCTGAATTCCCACGTGAAGGTCGGGAACACTGCGAAGCGGGTCTCCTTCGACGACAACGAGATCCTGAGAAGACTCCAGAGCGGGGCCAAGTAGAAGATCGCCAACCACAGCGACCCCGGCTTCAAGAGTCCATAGGGCGACAAGGCGCGCTTGGTCTCGGGACTTCCGAGAACTGCCAAGGTGATGAAGCCGACCACCACCAATGCGGCCAGTGCCAGAACGACGAGCGCGATGGGCCCGGAGACCCATCGCGCACCGACGGCAAGAAGGGCGACGCCGACGAGGACGAGGCCCGTGAGGCCGATCCGCTCGCTCGAGGATCCGGTGAGAGACCTCACCCTCGACACGACCGGCGCGGCCACGAGGATCTAGGCCCCGGTGATGGCCGAGAAGGCCTCTTCGAACTCGGCTTCGACGTCGTCGCTCAAGTCGGCGAAGGCGTAGAGGCGAGCTCGGGTGGCATCGTCGGGGAAGAGCAGCGGATCGTCGGCCAGTTCGGGATCGATCTTGGCCAACTCGTCGCGCACGCCCTTGACCGGCGACATGTACTGCACCCACGCCGTGATCTGCGCGGCCTGAACCGGGTCGTACACGTAGTCCATGAACTTGGCAGCAGCAGCCGTGTTCTTGGCGCCCTTCGGCACGACCATCGTGTCCCACCACAGCGTTCCGCCCTCCTCGGGGATCACGAAACGGGCACTCGGATTGTCGGCCTGCAACTGCAGGATGTCTCCCGACCAACCGACACAGGCGGCGAAGTTTCCGAGCGACAAGTCATCCATGTAGTCGTTACCGGTGAAAGCACGGATCTGGCCGTCGGCCTTGGCCTTCTCGAGTTGTTCGAAAGCCGGAGCCGCCTCGTTGAACGAGGTGACCGTCGACGGGTTGATGCCGAGACCGAGGAGCAACAGACCGATCGTGTCGCGCATTTCGGTGAGCATGCCGATCTTGCCCTTGAAGGCCGGGTCGAAGAGATCAGCGACACTCTTCAACTCGCGGCCGGTCACGTCGATGTTGTACGCAATACCTGCTGTACCGGCCTGCCACGGCAGGCTGTACTCGCCGGTCGGGTCACTCGGCGGATTCTTGAAGGCATCCTCCAAGTTCTTCGCGTTCGGCACCTTGTCGACCGGAAGCTTCTCGAGCCAGCCGAGTTTGCGGAGACGACCGGCCATCCACTGCGTCGGCATGATGATGTCGGGATCGATGGTCTTGCCGGTACCGAGGAGCGGCTGGATCTTGGCGAAGTACTCGAGGTTGTCGTTGTAGGCCTCGGAGTAGGTGGTCTTCACGCCACTGGCCGCAACGAAACGATCGATCGTTCCGGTGGCACCGTCCTCGGTCGGGTCGATGTAGTACGGCCAGTTTTCGACGAACAGTTCGTCGGCACCACCGCCGCCACCGTCGTCACCACCACACGCCGCCAGAATGGCCGGCAGCGACAAGCCCGCCGCGCCGACGACGCCGGAGCGAATCAACAATTCTCGACGCGAAAAACCTCGCTTCGGTGCGTTCATCTGTGTCCTCCCTTGTGCAGTGAACTCTTCGTCGTTCGACGGACGAGCAAGGTCACCCTACTCAAATCGGCGGGGCGTCCCCGGTCCATGACGGTCCGACCCATCACAGTCCGGCCTCCACGTGGTCGACGTCGAGGCCCGTGGCTCCGGCCCGCTCGGGCCAGCCAGCCAGTGCGTAGGCCGCCGTGTTCGACCATGCCACCCAGTGCTCCTGGCCCGGGCGCAACGACGGTAGGTCGCTGTCGGCATCGGCCTCGGTGGACAGCTCGGTGCCGTCGGGCAGTTCGATCACCACGCGGAGCCACGCACCCTGGAAGATGACACTGGTGACCGTGCCCTGGAGGCCGAACCCGTCGGCCGGTCGCTCGGCGACCGGGTGCAGTCGCTCGGGCCGAAGCATGACCGACACCTTGTCACCCACGGAATGCCGTCCAGTGGCCGCAATCTTCTGACCGGTCAACAACTCGACGACACACCCGTCGGCGTTCGCGTCACGGACGTTCCCGGGCAGGAGGTTGGCCGAGCCGATGAATCCGGCCACGAAAAGACTCTCGGGTCGGTTGTAGATCTCTTCGGGTGAACCGATCTGCTCGACCACACCTTCGTTCATCACGGCGATGCGATCGGACATCGTGAGTGCCTCGCCCTGATCGTGCGTGACGAACACGAACGTGATCCCGACTTCTCGTTGGATGCGCTTCAGTTCGATCTGCATCGCTTCGCGCAACTTCAGGTCGAGGGCCGCTAGGGGTTCGTCGAGCAGGAGTGCACTCGGCAGGTTCACGAGAGCGCGAGCCAGGGCGACCCGTTGCTGCTGGCCGCCCGAGAGCTGAGCCGGACGACGTCGGGCGAACTCTCCCAAGCGCACCACGTCGAGCATGTCGCCCACTCGCGAGTTGATCTCGGACTCGGGCACCTTCTTGGCCCGCAGTCCGAAAGCCACGTTGTCGGCCACCGACATGTGCGGAAAGAGCGCGTACTGCTGGAAGACGGTGTTGACGTTTCGCTTGTGCGGCGGAACCGACGAAACGTCGACTCCCTCGAGAACGATCTGCCCAAGGGTGGGCTGTTCGAAGCCGGCGATCATCTTCAGGGTCGTGGTCTTGCCGCAACCCGACGGTCCGAGCATCGCGAAGAACTCACCCCGACGGATGGTGAAGTCGGCCGACTTCACGGCCTGGAAGTCGCCGAACGACTTGCTCACACCCCGCAGCTCGATGACCTGATCGCTCACGACTCGCCACTCCCCCTCTCCGGAGTCGACCGCTGACCCAACGACCCGAAAACTACACCCCGAGTCGGCCCGTCACACGGGACGACTCGTCAACTGTCGAGGTTGGCCATCACGTGCTTGATCCGGGTGTAGTCGTCGAGCGCATAGGCCGACAGATCCTTGCCGTAGCCCGACTTCTTGAACCCACCGTGCGGCATCTCGGCGACCATCGGAATGTGCGTGTTGATCCAGACGCACCCGAAGTCGAGTCGCCGGGTGACTCGCATGGCCCGTCCGAAATCCTTGGTCCAGACACTCGAGGCCAATCCGTAGTCGACCCCGTTGGCCAGACGAACGGCCTCGTCCTCGTCCGCGAAGGTCTGAACCGTGATCACCGGTCCGAAGATCTCGGTCTGCACCATCTCGTCGGTCTGCTTCAGATCGCACACCACGGTGGGCGGGAAGAAGTAGCCCTGCGTTCCCTGCCGCTGACCGCCGGTGGTGACACTGGCGTGCGACGGCAGGCGATCGAAGAATCCCGACACCCGGGCGAGCTGATTCGGATTGTTGACCGGCCCGAACAACACGTCCTCGTCGGGGGCGCCGCAGCCGGTGCCCTTGGCTTGTTCGGTCAGCGCCGCCACGAAGTCCTTGTAGACCCCGGGGGCGCACAGAACACGCGTGGCCGCCGTGCAGTCCTGGCCGGCGTTGAAGTAACCGGCGATGGCGATGCCTTCGGCTGCCGCTGCGATGTCGGCATCGTCGAACACGATCACCGGTGCCTTGCCTCCGAGTTCGAGGTGCACCCGCTTCAACGACTTCGATGCCGCTTCGGCCACCTCCATTCCGGCGCGAACCGAACCGGTCACGCTCACGAGCGACGGGGTCTCATGACTCACCATCGCCCGGCCGGTGTCACGATCGCCGCACACCACGTTGACCACACCGGGCGGTAAGAACTCGGCGCAGATCTCGGCGAGGAGTGTGGTGGTGACCGGCGTCGTGTCGCTCGGCTTCAGAACCACCGTGTTACCGGCCGCAACCGCTGGGGCGAACTTCCACACCGCCATCATCATCGGATAGTTCCAAGGAGCGACCTGTGCGCAGACACCGACCGGCTCGCGCCGGATGTAACTCGTCATGTTCGGGACGTATTCGCCGGCGCTCTTGCCTTCGAGATGTCGAGCGGCGGTTGCGAAGAAACGGACGTGATCGACCATGGGAGGAATCTCTTCCGAACGGGTGATCTCGATCGGCTTCCCGCAGTTCTCGGACTCGAGGGCGATGAACTCCTCGCCTCGGCGCTCGATTTCGTCAGCGATCCTGAACAAGGCGAGTGAGCGATCCTTCGGCGGGGTGTCACGCCAGGCATCGAAGGCGTCGGAAGCGGCTCTCATGGCGGCGTCGATGTCGGCGGCGCCCGACAAGGGAGCAGTGGCGTATTGCTCACCGGTGGCCGGGTTCACGACCGGGATGGTGCGCCCGTCGGCGGCATCGACGTACTGGCCATTGACGAAATTCCGGTAGGTCTTCATGCCGAGAGACTAGATCGGCACGGGTCGCGCGGTCTGCAGAGGGCTAGGTTCACCTCATGGCAATCCCTGTCGATCAAATCAATCTGCCCACCGTCGACTTCGGCCTCGCCGACACCGAGGACCAGCGCCGCCACCTCGAATCGATCGCCCGGGACTCCTGGATGGCGCGTGGCCCGTTCGGCTACGTCGTCTTCTCGTACGAGGACTGTGTCGCGATCCTGCGCGACAAGCGTTGGCACAACGCGGCGAGCATCGTCACCGAACTTCGTGCCGTCTCCGATCCGCGGCTGAACGAGAGACGTCGCGAGACCATCTTGTCGGCCGAAGGAGACACGCACACTCGTCTGCGGCGGCTGGTCGCGTCGTCGTTCACACCGCGCTCGGCCGACGCCCTCCGCCCCTTCATGCGGGAAGTGCTGAATGAACTTCTCGATCCGCATACGCCGTCGGGGCGCTGTGACCTGACCGTCGACGTGCTCGAGCACTACCCGATTCCGATCATCTGCGAGTTGCTGGGCGCGCCCCGAAAGGATTGGCAACTCTTCAGTCGTTGGGCCGAGGACGTCCTTCGTATTTTCAACGCCACAGCCGCCGACGAAGTCGACCTCATCATCGAAGCACAAGATTCACTCGAGGAGTACGTACGAGGACTGATCGCCGATCGACGTCGCAAACCGGCCGAAGACCTCATCACGTCACTCATCGCAGCTGAAGAAGCCGGTGACAAACTCTCCGAGGACGAACTCGTCATGATGGTCCAAGCCGTCATCGTCGGTGGCACCGACACCACGCGCAATCAACTCGGTTGCTCAGTGGCCCTGCTTGCTGAACACCCCGATCAGTGGGCCGCTCTCGCCGAGGAACCCGACCTGGCGCCTCGCGCGGTCGAGGAGACGATGCGGGTCGCAGGAGCCGTCCGAGGCACCGGACGTTTCGCGAGCGTCGACATCGAGTATCGGGGCATTCACTTCCCCGCCGGTACGTTCGTCGCACCAGCACTCGCCGTTGCGAATCTCGACGAGAACGTGTTCACCGCCGCTCACGACTTCGACATCAGGCGTGAACCTGCCGGCCAACCACAGATGACATTCGGATCGGGTATCCACTACTGCCTCGGTGCCGCTCTCGCTCGCGCCGAACAGCAAGAAGCCCTGCCGATTCTCGCCCGCCGTATGCCCAACATGAAGATCGACGGCGCCGTCACCTGGAAGCCCTCGACGGTGGCGATCTTCGGGCCCGAGAAACTGCCCCTCACCTTCGACCCCAACTGATCCGAGGAAACCACATGGATCGCGAACGGCTCGCGACTCGTCATCGAGAAGAGTTCGACCTCTTCGCCCGCACCCACCCCCGTTCGGCCGAGATCACCGGCAGCGCCCGGCGTCATCTCGTCGCCGGTGTTCCCATGCCGTGGATGACGCGGTGGCCGGGCGGATTTCCGGTGTTCGTCGATCATGCATCGGGGGCACGATTCGTCGACGTCGACGGACACGAATACGTCGACTTCTGCATGGGTGACACCGGGGCCATGGCCGGCCACGCACTCCCGGCGGTGACCGACGCACTCGCCGAACGCGCGCGTCGCGGTATCACCACCATGTTGCCGAGTGAGGACGCCGTGTGGGTGGCCGACGAATTACGTCGACGTTTCGGTCTCGACAAATGGCAGATCGCAATGACGGCGACCGATGCCAACCGATTCGTTCTTCGATTGGCGCGCGCCATCACCGGACGTCCGAAGATCGCCGTGATCGACTGGTGTTATCACGGAACAGTCGACGAGACGCTCGTCATTCGCGGGGCCGATGGTCGAACGATGCATCGACCGGGGGCCATCGGTCCGAGTGCCGATGTGGAAGTCACCACCCGCGTCGTGCCTTTCAACGATCTCGAAGCACTCGATGCCGCCCTCGCCCACGGCGATGTCGCCTGCCTCTTGATGGAACCGGCGCTGACCAACATAGGAATCGTCCTGCCCGATCCCGGTTATCTCGATCGAGTTCGCGAGGTCACCCGCCGTCACGGAGTGCTCTGGGTGGTCGACGAAACGCACACCATTTGTGCCGGACCCGGAGGATGCACCAAGGCTTGGGGTCTTGATCCAGATTTCTTCGTGATCGGTAAACCGATCGGCGGTGGCATGCCAGTGGCCGTCTACGGAATGACCGACGAGGTCGCCGACCGAGTCGAGTCACTCATCGGCGATCATCTCGTGGACGTGTCGGGCATCGGAGGAACGCTCACTGGCAATGCACTCGCACTCGCTGCGGTGAGAGCGACGCTCTCGACCACCCTTCTCGAGGACGACTTCGCGCGAATGATCGACTTGGCCACGTCGTGGACCAAAGGTGTCGAGAGCGCCTTCCGGGCGCGTCGGCTCGACTGGCACGTGCAGCAACTCGGGGCCCGAGCCGAGTACTGGTTCTGTCCCCCACCCCGCAACGGCGCCGATGCCGCCGCCGCCTCCGACCACGAACTCGACGCGTACATGCACCTGTTCGCTCTGAACCGGGGAGTTCTGCTGACGCCGTTCCACAACATGGCGCTGATGTCCCCGGCCCACCGGTCGGCCGACGTCGATCGGCACACCGAGGTGTTCGTGGAGTCCTTGGCCTCGCTTCTCGACTGACTCGAGGGGTCCGACGCGGACACGGGAGGGTCCGTCCCGTAATTCGAACATTCTTCGAATTGGCGTGATACTGTGACTCAATCGTGAGATACAGATCTCCCTGACCCTCGCTCGCCGTGCCGTAACGGTTGGCACGACGTTCACGAAAGGATCGGCCCGTCCGTCATGAAGCGCACCTCGGCGACCCACCCATCGAAGCTCCGAATCAGGCGTTACGTCCTTGCGACCGTCACGGTCGCCGGCCTCCTGGCCGGCGCGACCGGGTGTGGCGGAGACGATGGCTCAGCATCGAACGACGCCGACGTCCAGGCGCTCATCGAGCAACTCCTTGCGGCCGCGCAACAGGGAGCCACTCCCGATGAGCTCGCCGACCTTCTGGCCGAGGCCGACCCTGATCTCATCACCCAGGTGGTCCCCGAGATCGAAAATCAACTGGACATCGACGTTCCCGAAACGACCGTTGCGCCGACGACTCTCCCTGGTGGGGACGATCAGACCTCACCCCAAGGAGACGGGAGCGGCGCCGGTTCGAGCGGTGGCTCCGTCCCCACGATCACAGTGCCCGGCGGTATCCCCACCGTGCCCGGATTGGCCACACCGAGCCTGCCCAGCACCACCAAAGCACCGGTGGTGACGCTTCCCGGTGGCACCCCCAGCCTTCCCGGACTGGGCACACCTTCCCTGCCATCGACCACCAAGGCGCCCGCGATCACGCTTCCGGGTGGCACCCCCAGCATTCCCGGACTCGGCACACCGTCTCTGCCGTCGACCTCGGCTCCTGCGAACACCACCGTCACGTTCGATCTCGTGCAGCTGGACGACCGGAGTGACTCCAAGTTCCTTCAGGTCATCCTGTCGGTCGATTCCGTCGGCAAACCCGCCTTCGTCGACCTCAATTACGACTCGCTCTCGGGAGTCGTGACTCGACGCCTCAGCCTCAACTTCGAGCAGCAGATGGACCCCGACACATCGCTGTGGACTCTCGTGATGAGCTCGGACACCGATCCCTGCTCTCTTCGCTTCACCATCGTTGACAACCTGATGGTCAATACCAAGGGCGTCACTTCGTACAAGAGGTTCATGGGTTGCTGATCACTCGCCGTGTTTCGACACGGTGCATGGCGAAGATCCTGCCTAACGTGACGGCATGACTCGCGACATCAAACTCGGTTACAACACCGGTTACTGGTCGGCCGGACCGCCGGCCGGTGCTTTCGATGCGGTGAAGGAGGCCGAGCGCCTCGGATTCGATTCGATCTGGACCGCCGAGGCCTACGGGTCGGACGCTCTCACGCCACTCGCCTGGTGGGGTGCACACACCGAGAAGGTGCGTCTCGGAACGGCGATCATGCAGATGAACGCCCGCACACCCACGGCAGCGGCGATGGCGGCGATCACACTCGATCACCTCTCGAACGGACGCTTCATCCTCGGTCTCGGCGCGAGCGGCCCACAGGTCGTCGAAGGTTGGTACGGCCAGGCGTACGGCAAGCCGCTGGCCCGTACCCGTGAATACGTCGACGTCGTGCGGCAGGTACTGGCGCGTGAAAAGCCGGTCGAGAAACACGGGGAGTTCTACGACCTCCCCTACACCGGTGCCGACGGCAAGGGGCTCGGTAAGGCCTTGCGTTCGACCGTCCACCCGCTGCGCTCCGACATCCCGATCTTCCTGGCCGCCGAAGGACCGAAGAACGTGGCCCTGTCGGCCGAGATCTGCGACGGCTGGTTGCCCTTGTTCTTCTCACCGAAAGAGGACGGCTTCTATCGCACATGTCTGGCCGAAGGTTTCGCCAAGTCCGGCGACCCGAACAAGGCCGACCGTTTCGAAGTGGCGTCGACGGTGATGATCATTCCCGGCGAAGACGCCGAGAAATGCGCCGACATGGTGCGACCCTTCCTCGCGTTGTACGCCGGTGGAATGGGAGCGCGGGGCGCCAACTTCCACTTCGAGGTGTTCGCCCGCATGGGGTACGAGGACGTCGCCACCAAGGTGCAGGACCTCTACCTCGAAGGCAAGAAGGACGAAGCGGCGGCGGCGATCCCGCTGAGGATGGTCGAGGACGTGGCCCTCGTGGGTCCGCCCGACAAGATCAAGGACGAACTGGCGAAGTGGAAAGAGACGTGCATCAGCACGTTCCTGGTGAGCGGACCGGCCATGGTCCTGCCGCTCTACGCCGACCTCATCCTCTCCTGATTTCGACCAAATTCGCCCACTCTGTTGCGCTAGTACCCACCCACGGTGCTCAATGCATCAGAGTGGGCGATTTTGATCAGTCGCAGCAGGAGTCGCGCCAGCCGCATCCCTTGCACTTGAAGTGAGCGTGTTCGGGGAACAGGTCTCCCCCGCACAGCGGGCACTCGGCGAAGGTCCCGAGCGGCGATCGGCACGATCCGCCATCGGCCGGCGGCGGCACCAACTGTTCGAGAGGTCGGACGTCACCTGACATGCCTCCAGTTTGTCACCACCCAGAGTTCGCCCGGGTGACCGTCACTAGGCTCGCATCACCCCTCCATGTCATCGACCACCAGCGATCCCCTGCCCCACTCGCACACCCCCGGCTCGGCCCGAGCGGCTTTTTCGTACCGCAGTTATCGCATCATCTGGACCGGACTCTTCCTGTCGAGCATCGGAACCTGGATGCAGAACCTGGCGTTGCCCGCCTACATCGATCACCGCACGGGTTCGGCCCGCATCGTCGGAATCCTCATCTTCGCCCAACTCGGACCACTTCTTCTTCTGGCCATTCCCGGCAGCATCATCGCCGACCGAGTGAATCGACGCGTCTTCCTCCTCGCGATGGAGTGGCTTCAACTCGTGTTCTCACTCGTGCTCGCCGCCATCGTCGCGATCGACGGTCCGATCTGGTCGATCTTTCTCGTCCAGCTCGTGATCGGCACCGGTAACGCGCTCAACGCACCGGCCTTCCAAGCCAGCATTCCTCTTCTCGTCGATCGACGCGACCTGGCCGGCGCCATCAGCATGAACTCGATCCAATTGAACGGAAGTCGCGTTCTCGGCCCCACACTCGCCGCCGTCCTCACCTTGTGGGGAGTGTCGACGGCCGGACTCTTCGTCATCAACTCGTTCACCTATCTGTTCCTCATCGTGGCGATCGGCATGGTCACGATCCCCGACATTCGCGGGGATCACGTCGCAAAGGGCTGGCAGCAGTTCCTCATCGGTCTGCGTATCAGCCGCCAACGCACGGTGCTGTCGCGACTCCTCGTGGCCATGGCCACCTTCTCACTCTTCTCGCTCGTTCTCGTCGCACTCTTCCCGTCGGTCACTCGACTCAACTTCGGCGTCGATTCCGAGAGCTCCACCTTCAAGGCGATCTACGCCGTCTGGGGACTCGGGGCGTTCACCGGCGCCGTCCTCACCGGCACGGTCCTCACTCGATTCCGACGTCCGAAAGTCATCACCTACGGATTCCTCGGATTCGGCGTGTCACTCGCCGCCTTCGCGCTCGTTCGATCCCCCGGACCAGCATTTCCGATCGGCTTCGTCCTCGGCATCTTCTATTTCATGCTCGCCACGGCGATGATCACCGTCTTCCAGGAGAACCTGCGCGACACCGAACGAGTCCGAGTGATGCCTCTCTGGTTCATGGCCTTCGGAGGAACCGTCACCATCGGCGGCCTCATCGCCGGACCCATCATCGATGCCATCGGAGCGAGATGGGTTCTCCTCTTCGGAGCACTCTACGCGATCCACCTGGCACGCTGGTGCAACATCGATCGACTTCCGCGAAACGCCTTTCTCACCGATTGATCGAAGCTCACTGAGTGACGCGCTCGACGAGTCGGTCGAGACCGGCTACCCGGCTGCCCTTCACGAGAACCGCCGCCGTCTCGTCGAGATCGAGGATCTGCGTGACCGCGTCGTCGATCGTCGTAGCCGGAACCCCGTAGGAATCGGTTCCTACCGCAATCACTTCCACGTCGAGTCGGGCCGCCAAGTCGCTGATCCGTCGATGGGCCGCAACTTCGTCGTCGAGTTCGGCCATGAGACCCAGCACTGCGATCCGACGGGAGGCTCGTAATCCGGCCAACGTCTCGAGAGCCGCTTGTACGGACGTCGGGTTGGCGTTGTACGAATCGTCGACGATCGTTGCTCCCGTCGGCACACGAAGAATTTTCATTCGATGTGGCGACAACGAGGCGCTGGCCAAGCCCTCGGCCATGGCATCGAGCGGGATGCCGAGTACCAACCCGGTCGCCAAGGCCGCCGCGGCATTCGAGGCCATGTGACGTCCCGGAATCGACAGCCTCACGTCGATCGCGCCGTTCGGTGTGAACGCCGTGAATCTGGCGTCACCGAGTGGCCCGAGGTCGAGGCCGGTGATCCGCACGTCGGCTTCGGCCGACTCACCGAAGGTCACGACACGGGCATTCGTTCGCGATCGCATCGCCACCACTCGTGGATCGTCGGCATTGAGCACGGCGGCTCCGAAGGACGGCAACGCTTCGACGAGTTCCCCTTTGGCCTGCGCGACACCGTCGATCCCACCGACTTTCGAGGTGTGCGCTTCTCCGACGCGTGTGACGACACCGATGGCTGGTCGAGCGACACGACAGAGCGAGTCGATCTGCCCGAATCCGCGCATCCCCATCTCGAGAACCAGAACCTCGGTATCGCGAGGAGCGTTCAAGATGGTGACCGGAAGACCCTGCTCGTTGTTGTAACTGCGGGGGTTGGCAACCGTTCGACGTGATGGCGACACAGCGGCTGCAACGAAATCCTTGGTGGAGGTCTTGCCCACCGAACCGGTGATTCCGACTGCCATGGTGCCGGCCGGAAAAAGGCTTCGGGCCCATCTGGCGGCGTCCATGAGCGCAACGGACGTGTCAGGTACGACGATCGAGGTCGTACGCGTCGCCACATCAGGCGATGGCTCTCGTGACACCAGACAGGCCACCGCTCCGGCTTCGACCGCACCGGGAACGAAGTCGTGACCGTCCCGTTCGGCGATCAGAGCCACGAACATCTGCCCCGGTCGCAGATCACGCGAGTCGAACGATGCGCCGTCGATCTCGACATCGGGCCCCGACACACGACACGGCCCGTGCTCGGACAGAGCACGGGCCAGATCGGAAGCACGCCAACGCATGCTCGAACGGTAGTTGTCGTGAACGGTCAGTTCGTGGCAGATGCCTCGGCATCGAGGGCGAACTTGGTGTACTCCTCGCCGGTGTCCTCCATGTCCTCGAACTGGATCACACCCATCTCCTCGAAACGATGACGCAGCCACGAGTCGTTGCGATCGAGCAGACCCAACTTCTTGCAGTTCGGGACGATCTTGGCGAACAACATCTGCTGGAAGACCTCACGAGTGGGATCCTGCAGTACGAGCGGAAGCACGTCACGGGTGTTGATGCCCATGCGCTCCCAGACTTCCTGCGACATGAAGCGGTCGCGCATGCGCACCGAGGCCTCGTAGGCGAACTCCTGGCGGTCCTTGATCTCGGCGTCGCTCATCTCGGAGTAGACCTCCTGCAGTGACAGGACACCGAAGGCAACGTGACGGGCCTCGTCGCTCATCACGTACCGCAGCAACTGCTTGAGCAAGGGCTCGGTGGTGATGTGGTACAGGTTGCCGAAGGCCGCGAGCGCAAGACCTTCGACCATCACCTGCATACCCAGATAGGTCATGTCCCAACGACTGTCGTTGATGATGTCGTCGAGGAGCATGCGCAGATGCGCGTTGATCTGGTAGCCGCCGCCCAATTTCTCGTCGAGATAGCGAGCGAACACCTCCACGTGACGGGCTTCGTCGACGACCTGCGTGCTGGCGTAGAGCTTGGCGTCGTACCACGGCACGGTCTCGGTGATCTTGGCCGTGCACAGAAGAGCACCCTGTTCACCATGCATGAACTGCGACAAACTCCACCTGCGCTGCTCCATCGCGAAGTCGGTCCACTCCTTGTCGCCCCACTTCTCGACCGGCGTACCGTCGTAATGGGTGGCGGTGAGGCCCGACGCCATGGCAGCAAGGTCGGCCGATACGGTCGCCTCGAGGTCGACGTCGGTGTCCCAGGGAAGATCGGTGGTGGCGTTCCATTGACCGGTCTTGGCCTTTTCGTACAGGCGACGCAGTCCAGGACGGGACAAGGAGTAATCCCATGTGAAGATGGCGTCGGCGTTGTCCTTCACGATGTGCTCGATCTCGTCGGGATCGACGGTCGGTACGGCGAGGATCGCCTCGACGTCGTTGAGGTCGGCGCGACCGAGGATCTCTTCGTTCTCGCGTTCGGTGATGCTCATGATGTTGCTCCTTGTGTGACGGACAGTGGGTCGTGAAGGTTGTGATTATCGGGATGACTCGAAGGGTTCCCCGGGGAGACCGGTTCGATCAGCGACACCAGCGGGGCGAAGAAGTCTCGTGCTGAATCGGGGTCGGTGAGATCGACGTGTTCGGATGGGGCGAGGAAGTGAGAGATGACGAGTCGAGCCAACAGATCGACGAAGGGTCGACTCGCTTCGGCTGGAAGGTGCTCGTCGAGGAGCGGCCGAAGGTACGACGACGCGACGTTGATGATGCGCGGCAGGCCGTCGACCGTGAGACTGCGGATCGCCGAGACCTCTTCGTTGGCGAGCATGGCGACGAGCTGCTGATCGCTACGCAACTTGCGAATGGCGTACACGGCGATGTCGACGACGAGATCGGTGAGAGAGTCGGACGAGTCGACTGCCGCTCGGAGCCCGGTGAAGAACTCGTTGAGGTTGCGCACTCGAAGCGACTCGAGCAGCACGTCGCGCCCTCCCGGGAACATGCGATAGATGGTCGCTCTCGACACACCGGACACCTGAGCGACGTCGTCGATGGTGACCTTGTCGAGCCCCCACTTCTCGATCGAGGTATGCAGGGCGTCCAGCACGCGGTCTTCCATCGATCGGAAGTCCTCGTGAACTCGAGATGTGCCCGACGCCATGCTCTGAGACACTAAGACGTGATTCGTCTCACCGTCAAGCCCTCCCGAGCTCAGCATTCCCGGATCGTCGATGCGGGCCTTCAGCCAGGAAGAACGTGGTCAGCGAAGCGTTCGCGCAGAGTCTTTTTCGAGAACTTGCCCACACTCGTCTTGGGAACCTCGTCGATGAACACCACATCGTCGGGCAACTGCCACTTGGCGAGTGTCGGGGCCAAGTATTCGATCACGTCGTCTCGACTCATCTCTTCTCCTGCCTCGAGCACCACACAGGCCAAGGGACGTTCGCTCCACTTGGGGTGCGGCACACCGATGACAGCGGCTTCCCGAATCTTGGGGTGAGCCATGAGTTCGTTCTCGATCTCGACCGAACTGATCCACTCACCGCCCGACTTGATGAGGTCCTTCGTGCGATCGAGGAGTCGAATACGCCCCCGTTCGTCGATCGACGCCACGTCACCCGTGCGTAACCAACCGTCGTCGGTGAAGCTCTCGCCCGCCCGCTCGTCGTTGTAATAGGTGGCGGCGATCCAATTTCCCCGACACTGCAACTCACCACTCGACTCGCCGTCCCAGGGCACACTCGTCGTCGTACCGGGCTCGACCACTCGGCACTCGACACCGAACATGATGCGACCCACTTGCGTTCGAAGATCGGCCTGAGACTCGACGTCGAGCAAGAGTTGATCACTGTCGAGGTGACAGACGGCCGCCAGTGGGCTGGTCTCGGTCATTCCCCACGCTTGAAGAATCGGCAGCCCGGTCTGTTCGCGGTACGCCTCGGACAAAGCGCGTGGTACGGCCGAACCTCCACACGGAATGGCCCGCAGTCTCGACGTGTCACGACCCTTCAGTTCGGGCAACACACCCATCCAGATGGTGGGAACACCTGCCGCCACGGTGACCTTTTCGTTAACCACGAGATCAGCGACCGCCTTCGGCGACAGGTCGGGACCAGGCATCACGAGATCGGCTCCGGCGGCAACGGCCGCATGAGCCAGACCCCATGCGTTGGCGTGGAACATGGGGACGACCGGAAGGATCGAGTCACGTTCCGACACGCCGAGGCCTTCGGTCATCATCGCCGCCATCGTGTGAAGAAAGGTGCTTCGATGCGAGTACACGACACCCTTGGGGTTGCCGGTGGTTCCGCTCGTGTAACACATCGATGCGGCCGTGTTCTCGTTCACTTCTGCGAAGGTCGCCGGTTCGGCCGTCGACAGCAACTCCTCGTAGTCGTGTCGGGTGATGCCGGCCAGATCGTCGGGCACGTCGCCCTTGCCGTCGTCCATGATCACGAGATGCTGCACCGTCGTGAAGGTCGGCAACAAAGGCGCCAGCAGTCCGATGAGCGAGCGGTCGACGAAGATCACTTCGTCTTCGGCGTGGTTCACGATGTAGGTGAGCTGCTCGGGAAACAATCGAATGTTCAGGGTGTGCAGCACTCGACCCGTGCACGGCGCCGCGAAGTACAACTCGAGATGGCGAGCGGTGTTCCAGGCGAACGTGGCCACCCGTCCCGATGACGAGATCCCGAGACGGTCGAGCACGGTGCCCAGTCGACGCGTCCGCGAGGCCCATTCGCCGTACGTGGTGCGTTCGATTCCGGTCGCAGTGGCAGTGGTGATCGACTTGTGTCCGTAGTACCGCTCGGCCCGATCGAACAGGTGCAGGATCGACAGCGGTACGTCTTGCATCAATCCGGCGAATGCCGGCTTCGAGTGATTGGCGTTCACGTATTCCCCCTTCGTGGACCTCTCGGTGCCTGCCGTCAGGGTAGTCGTCGACCCTAGGATGCCCTGGATGTCGGATTCTCCCGAAACACCCGGTTCCTCCGACGTCGTCTCCGTTGCACAGTGGGCCCGTCGGGGAGTTCTCGTCGCCGCTGGCCTGCTCTTCGCTCTCGGCACCTTTGGCTCGAACGTCGGTCCGGCTTGGATCGACGAACGTCCAGCTGTCGTTCTCGCCTTGTCGTCGCGAAACCGAAATCTCTTCGCCTCGGTCCCCTTCATCGACGCTGTCCCGTATTCGATCATCGGCTTCTCGCGCATCTTGGCGGCCGCGGTTGTGCTCTTCTTCCTCGGACGGTGGTACGGGCATCGCGCCATCGCCTGGACCGAGACGAGAGTCGGAGAACTCCCCCCGATCTACCGCTGGTTCCAGACCGGCGTCGATCGGGCCGGTTGGTTGCTCGTCATCTTGATGCCGGGCAGCAACCTCGTGTGCATCATGGCGGGCTACCGACGTATGTCGCCCCGACTGTTCGTCCCTCTCGTCTCGATCGGGATCGTTCTCAAACTCGCGGTTCTGTGGGCGGGCGGTCGCGTGTTCGAGGACCAGATTCGTTCGTTCCTGAACTGGATCGAGGACTACCAATGGTGGGTCGTGGCCGGCCTCTTCCTGATCTCGTTCCTGCAGTCCGGACGCCAGGCCCGACGTTCGATTCCGGACGTGATCCACGAAATCGAGCATCCGAGCGAGGATGACGGCTCGACTTCGCACCGTCCCCAGGCCTGACCTAGTTTTCAGGCACTTTCATCGAAGGAGTTCTCATGTCCATCAAGGTCGGCGACACCATCCCCAACACCACCCTGCGAGTTCTCGGTGCCGACGGAATGCCCCAGACCGTGAACTCTCACGAGGTTCTGGGTTCGGGCAAAGTCGTCCTGTTCGCGGTGCCCGGCGCCTTCACACCCGGTTGCTCAATGATTCACCTCCCGGGTTACGTCCAGAACCGTGACGCTCTGACCGCCAAGGGTGTGCAGACCATCGCCTGTGTGAGCGTCAATGATCCGTGGGTGATGGACGCCTGGGGCAAGGCCCAAGGTGCCGATGGAATCGTGATGCTCGCTGATGGCGGAGAGTTCACGCAGGCGATGGGCCTGCAGATGGACGGTTCGGGATTCGGCCTCGGCACCCGGTCTCAGCGGTACTCGGCCATTCTCGACAACGGCGTGGTCACCGAGATCAACGTCGAAGACGGCCCGGGAGTCTCGGTCAGCGCCTGCGAAGTGGTGCTCGGACACCTGTGACGACGAGTCACCGATCGAATCGGTGACTCACAGATCGAGTGCGGCGTCGAGGCCGATCGTGAGACCACGCAAGGACGAGACCTTCTTGCACGCCAACACCACACCGGGCATGAAGCTCACTCTGTCGTAGCTGTCCTGTCGGATCGTCAACGTCTGACCGGCCGCGCCGAGGATCACCTCTTGGTGAGCCACCATGCCGCGCATGCGCACGGCGTGCACGCGAATGTCGGCCGGTCCCTTTCCACCCCGAGCTCCTTCGATCACTTCGTGAGTCGTGGGATCGGGTGCCCACTCCGACGACGACGCCGCCATTCGCCGGGCCGTGGCCACCGCCGTCCCACTCGGAGCATCGGCCTTGTTGTCGTGATGCAGTTCGATGATCTCGGCCGTGACGAACCAGGGCGCGGCCATTTCGGCGAATTTCATCATCAGGACCGCACTGATGGCGAAATTCGCCGCCACCAGACAGTTCGACGAGGAAAAGGCCGATCGGAACGATGCGTAGTCGTCATCGGTGAATCCGGTGGTACCAACCACTGCATGCACACCGTGGAGCGCGCACCATTGAAGGTTGGTGCGCGAGGCGGCCGCGACCGTGAAGTCGACGGCGACCTCGGCGCCGGCATCGGCGAGAGAGCGAGGATCCGACGAGATCACCACACCATGAACCGTCTGACCAGCCGCTGCCGGATCGACTGCGGCCACCAATTCGAGATCGGGATCGGCGGCGACGGCGTCGCACACCGTGGCACCCATCCGACCACCGGCGCCGAAAACGCCGACCTTGATGGGAGCCATCGCTGACTCGGAGCGTGATGCGGGCCGAGACGCGGACATGCCCGAGATCCTAAACCAGAACCTCGGGCATGCTTCGTGTGTTTGTTCGTCGGAGTGTGAACGTGCGCGTCAGCGGTGATGACGCGGGCCGCGATCGCGACCACCGCGACCACCGTCGCGTCCGCCGTCACGTCCGCCACGACGCTCACCGCGCTCCTCACTGCCGGCTTCGCCACCGGGGCCGAGGTCACCGATCTGGCCGGCGATCTCGGAGTCGAAGGCATCGTCGAAGCTCACCGACACCGGGCCACCACGACGAGCATTGCTCGCCGGGGCACCGTCGTCAGCCGAACCACCGTTGACCGGCTCGGGACCGTCACCCACCGGGGTGAGCGACACCTTGCCCTTGTCGTCGATGTCGTCGACACGAACTTCGATCTCCTGACCAAGGGTGAGCACGTCTTCGACGTTGTTGATGCGCTTACCGCGACCCAACTTCGAGATGTGCACGAGACCGTCACGTCCGGGAAGGATGTTGACGAACGCACCGAACTTCGTGATCGACACGACACGACCGTTGTACACCGCGCCGAGTTCGGCCTTCGGCGGATCGACGATCGCAAGGATGCGGGCCTTGGCGTCTTCCATGCGGAAGCCCTCGACGGCACCGATGGTGACGATGCCCACCACGCCGTCGTCGTCGACACTGATGTCGGCTCCGGTCTCCTGCTGGATGGTGTTGATGATCTTGCCCTTGGGTCCGATCACTTCACCCACCTTGTCGAGCGGGATGGTGATCGAGATGATCTTCGGCGCCGACTCGGCAACCTCGGTACGAGGTGCGGCGATCGCCGCGTTCATGACGTCGAGGATGGCCAGTCTGGCCTCCTTGGCCTGATCGAGCGCCGCGGCCAACACATCAGCCGGGATTCCGTCGATCTTGGTGTCGAGCTGGAGAGCCGTGACCACATCGGCGGTGCCGGCGACCTTGAAGTCCATATCACCGAACGCGTCCTCGGCACCGAGGATGTCGGTGAGGCTCGTGTACTTGCCTTCGGCGTACACGAGGCCCATGGCGATACCGGCGACCGGCGCCTTGATCGGCACACCGGCGTCCATGAGCGACAGCGACGACGAACACACCGACGCCATCGACGTGGAACCGTTCGACGACATCACTTCCGAAACCAGTCGCAATGCATAGGCGAAGGCTTCCTGGCTCGGGACGACCGGCAGCAGTGCACGCTCGGCGAGTGCGCCGTGGCCTATCTCGCGGCGCTTGGGCGAACCCACACGACCGGTCTCGCCGTTGGCCCACGGAGCCATGTTGTAGTGGTGCATGTAACGCTTCTCGTTCACGGGGGTGAGCGAGTCGATCATCTGATTCATGCGCGGCATGGCGAGCGTGGTCACGTTCATGACCTGAGTCTCGCCACGCTGGAAGAGTCCCGAACCGTGCGCCGACGGGAGGACGCGCACTTCGGCCGACACCGGACGAAGATCTCGCGGACCACGTCCGTCGATGCGCATGCCTTCGTCGACGATGCGCTTGCGCACCAACTTCTTGGTGAGGCTGCGAACGGCTTCCTTCACTTCCTTCTCGCGACCGGCGAATGCCTGACCCTCGCCGCACAGTGCAGCAACGGCCTTGGCGGTCGCTGCATCGGTGGCGTCGTTGCGATCGGACTTCTTGGCGATCGTGATCGCGGAGGCCAGATCGGACGAGATGGCCGACTCGACAGCGGCGTAGACGTCATCGGAGTAATCGAGCACAGGCGTGTACGCGAGCGGCGTGATCGGCCCCTTGGTGCTGATCACCGAGGCGACGAGCTGGCGCTGCAGAGCGATCGACTCCTTGATCCAGGTCTTGGAAGCTTCGAGACCACCGGCGAGAACGGTCTCGTCGACCTTGGGCGCGCCGCTCTCATAGAACTCGAACGACTTCTCGGTGCCTCCGGCTTCGACCATCATGATGGCGACATCGCCATTGTCGAGTTCGCGACCCGCGACCACGAGTTCGAACGTGCTCTCGTCACCTTCGGTGTAGGTGGGGTGAGGAATCCACGTGCCGTCCTGTGAATAGGCGACTCGAACCGCACCGATGGGTCCGTCGAACGGAATACCCGAGATCATGAGGGCGGCCGAGGCGGCGTTGATGCTCAACACGTCGTGTGGGTTGACCTGATCGGCACCGAGCACGGTAAGAACGATCTGCACCTCGTTGCGGAAACCGTCGGGGAAGGCCGGACGCAGCGGGCGGTCGGTGAGACGACAGGTGAGAATCGCGTCCTCGGTGGGACGTCCTTCACGACGGAAGAACGAACCGGGGATCTTGCCGGCCGCATAGGCCCGCTCTTCCACGTCGACGGTGAGGGGGAAGAAATCGACCCCCGGTCGGACGTCCTTGGCCGCGTTGGCGGTGGCGAGGACGATGCTGTTTCCGATGGTCGCAACCACCGCACCCTGGCTCTGCAGGGCGAATCGGCCGGTCTCGAAGGACAGGCTCTTGTCGGTACCGCTGACGGCACCCGACACTCGAATGGCATCAGCCATGACGAGCTCCTTTCGGGCGGCGAACTCTCGCCGCATCAGGAGCAGCGGGACGGTTCCCAGTCGGCGGCACCGCGTCCTCGGAGACGGTACGGGCGACTGACAACCGATCCTTCACTGCTCGGTATGTGTGGAGCACCCCATCACGAGGTGCCTATGTGAGCGGCCGACGACGTGTCGGCCACTCACAGTCTTAGCGACGCAGACCGAGTTCGGCCACGATTTCGCGGTACCGCTCGACGTTGCGGCTCTTCACGTAATCGAGGAGCCGACGACGGCGTCCGACCAGCATCAGGAGGCCACGACGGCTGTGGTGGTCCTTCGGATGGGTCTTCAGATGATCAGTGAGGTGGTTGATGCGATCGCTCAGAAGAGCGATCTGCACCTCGGGTGATCCGGTGTCGGAGTCGTGCTTGCGATGCTTCGCAATCGTGTCGACCTTGGGCGTTGCTGCCATGACTGTTGCCTTCCGAGATGAATGTTGCGGAGGTCGCTTCGGTTCCCCGAAGCATCACGCCAGAGCCGGAGCCCCAACGGACCTGGTCAGCCTACGGGTGAGTGACGCCCGTTCCACCGGCCGACCCTGGTGGGACCCCAGGACTGACCATCTGTCGGCGATACCCTGACCCAGTGTTCACCGGCATCGTGGAAGAACTTGGCACCGTGGTGTCGTCGGTCCCGGTTTCGACCGAATGGGGTCCCGGGGTTCGGCTGCGAATCGAAGCCTCGACAGTGCTCGACGGATCGGAACTCGGGGCCTCGATCGCCGTCAACGGCTGTTGTTTGACCCTCGTCGATCAGGGCACGGACCACGGCCGGTCCTGGTGGGACACCGACGTGAGCGACGAAACCCTCCAGCGCACCACCACCGGCTCGCTACACCCCGGTGATCGGGTCAACCTGGAACGGCCCATGGCCCTCGGCGATCGACTCGGCGGCCACATGGTGCTCGGTCATGTGGATGCCGTCGGAGAGGTCGTGTCTCCCGCCCCCGATCTGGTGGTGCGAGTACCGAAGCACCTCATGAAGTATCTAGTCGAGAAGGGTTCCGTCACCGTCGACGGCATCAGCCTCACCGCATTCGATCTCACGGATGACTCGTTCCGAGTGGCAGTGATTCCGCACACGGCCGAAGTGACCACTCTCGGATTCCGGCCCGCAGGATCACACGTGAATCTCGAGATGGACGTGCTCGCGAAGCACATCGAGCGCTTGGTCGCCCCGCACACGCAAAACTGAACCCTCTCCCGAACCGCGTCATTCCAGACATCCACCACGAACCCTGCCGACTACCGTTGCCGACGTGACTTCCGACCTGTCGCATCTGCGAGCCCGCATCGACGAGCTCGACCGTGAGCTGATCAGGATCCTCGCCGAGCGACTGGCTGTCTGCCACGAGGTGGCCCGGGTCAAGGAAACCTCCGACACCGCCATCATCCAGCCCGACCGAGTGCGCGACGTGGTCGCCGTTCGCCGACAGTGGGCCATCGAGGCTGGAATCGATCCCGACTTCGCCGAGCAGATCGTCCGTGTTCTGCTGTCCGAGACTCATCGCATCGAAGTCGCTGGTCGCCGTCCCGATGCCGCGCCCGACAAGGCGGCCACACCCGACGGCACTCGTTCGGCCATCGACACCGTCGCCAGTCGCATCGATCACGTCGTCATTGCAGTTGACGACATCGACTCCGCCAGCGTCACGTTCACCGATCGTCTCGGATTCCACGTCGACGAATCGTCTCCCAAACATCGTGGTATGCGCGTGTTGTCGGCCGGTGGAGTGACGATCGTGCTGGTCGGCCCCGATGCCAGCCCCGACGTGGCGCGCCATCTGAGCCAGCACGGCGCCGGCATACATCACGTCTCGATCGACGTCCTGAACGCCGGCTACGCCCATGCCGCGCTCACCTCGATGCCGAGTTCTCAACTGACTGATGTCGTGGTCGACGACGATGGCCACGAGCAGTTCTTCACCGCCCGTGATCCGGGAACCAGCGTCCAGGTGGGTTTCATCTCTCGCACCGGTCATCGAGTGGGTGTGTCCACGGCCAACGTGCTCGAGGCGTTTCGCGACCGCTCGAACGGTTAGTCTGTCGTCAGCACGACAGGGTGGGGTCCAGAAAGCTCGTCTCACATCTTTCGGTTCCTCGTTGTGCTCTGGCAACAACCGAGTCCGTGTGTCGAAAGAGGGTTCCGTCAGGGACCCGTTCGACCTGATTCTCCGAGGTTCGTTCATGTCTCGCCAGAGCATCCCCGTCTCCCGTCCGGGAGTTTCTTTCCAACATCTCGTCGACATGCCACTCGACGACGTCATGTCCGAGGCGCGCCGGATCCGCGATCGGCACCACGGCTCACGGGTGACCTTCTCCCCCAAGGTGTTCATCCCGCTCACGATGCTGTGTCGCGACACGTGCGGATACTGCACGTTCGCCCAGCCGCCGGCTCGACTCGAGAGTCCGTATCTCTCACCCGACGAGGTTCTGAGCATTGCCAAGCGGGGCGCGAAGTTGGGCTGCCACGAGGCGCTCTTCACTCTCGGTGAAGCACCCGAAGAGCGCTACACCGTCGCACGTGACTGGCTCGATGAGCACGGTTATTCGTCGACCGTCGACTATCTGGTTGCGATGGCACGTCTCGTTCTCGACGAGACCGGGCTGCTCCCCCATGCCAACGCCGGAGCACTGAATGCCGACGACCTCGGCCGCTTGCGCTCGGTCAGTCCGAGCCAAGGAATGATGGTCGAGACGCTCCGTCACGATCTGGCCTGTCACCGGGGCGCACCCGACAAGACGCCCGAGCGCCGACTCGCCACGCTCGAACACGCCGGCGAACTTCGCGTTCCGTTCACGACCGGAATTCTCGTCGGTATCGGCGAAACCCGTGCCGATCGGCTCGACGCTCTCGAGGCCATCGCCGACTCGCACCGCCGCCACGGCCACGTTCAAGAGGTGATCGTCCAGAACTTCTTGCCGAAGCCGCGTACCGGCATGCAGAACGAGGCACCCTGCCCGCAGGACGAGTTCTTGTGGTCGATCGCTGCCGCCCGCGTGATTCTTCCGCCCGAGATCCACCTGCAGGCACCACCCAACTTGTCGGACGACTTCGGGGTCCTGCTCGACGCCGGAATCGACGACTGGGGTGGCGTGTCACCGGTGACGGCCGATCACGTGAATCCCGAGCGACCATGGCCCGATCTCGATCGGCTCCGCGACGTCACCCAGTCGCGTGGCATGAACCTCGCACCGCGACTCACGGTGTACCCCGAATACACGACCGGAGCGAACTCCCTCAGCCTCACGATCGATACTCCGAAATGGATCGACGCCGGTCTGAGATTTGCCGTCCTCGATCGCAGTGATGCCGAAGGACTCGGACGCGACGACCCGGGGGCGATGTGGCCCGAGAAGGTCACCTCCGCCGACGTGGTGCACGACGGAGCCGAGGTCGTCCTGGTGGGACACCGCAGTACTCAGTGGTATAGCGGGGCGAACAACGAACCACCCGCGCTGGTATCGCTCGGCACACGATCGGGCGCCACCAGCACCCGAGAGGCCGGTTCACGTGTCCACGAGATCATCTCCGGTCATCAGTCGGGACACGAACTCGGAGCCGACGAGATCGTGTCCCTGTTCCGCGCCCGTGGCCACGAAGTCGCCCACATCGCCGAATACGCCGACGAACTGCGCGAGCGAGCCGTCGGCGACGTGGTGACCTGGGTCCACAACCGCAACATCAACTACACCAACGTGTGCACCTTCAAGTGCAAGTTCTGCGGCTTTTCCAAAGGTCCTCTGTCGCTCAATCTCCGCGGTACGCCGTATGTGCTCACGCTCGACGACATCGCGCGCCGAGCCGAGGAGGCTTGGAACATGGGGGCCACCGAAGTGACCCTTCAGGGCGGAATACATCCTGATTTCGACGGCGACTACTACCTGCACGTCACTCAAGCCGTGAAGGACGCGGTGCCCGACATGCACATGCACGGGTTCACGGCCCTCGAGATCACCGAGGGGGCCCGTCGCAACGGCGAAGACCTCGAGAGCTATCTCATCAAGATGAAGAATGCTGGATTAGCGTCACTGCCCGGAACTGCAGCCGAAATTCTCGACACGCGCGCCCGAGCCATCCTGTGTGGCGACAAGGTCGATGCTGACGAATGGCTCGAGTGCCACCGCGTGGCACACCGAGTCGGGTTGCACTCGAACATCACGATCATGTTCGGATCGATCGAAGAACCCGAATCCTGGGCCGAGCACATGATCCGAACCAGGGAGCTCCAGAAGGAGACCGGCGGCTTCACGGAATTCATTCCTCTTCCGTTCGTCCACATGGCATCGCCGATCTATCTGCAGAAGAAATCCCGGCGAGGCCCGACCTTCCGCGAAACCGTCCTCATGCACGCAATCGGTCGCATCGTCTACGACGGATTGATCGACAACGTTCAAGTGAGTTGGGTGAAGATCGGTGTCCCCGGGGCCCGCCAACTCCTGCGGGCCGGCTGCAACGATCTGGGCGGAACCTTGATGGACGAGAACATCTCGCGGGCCGCCGGAGCCAATCACGGCCAGAAGATGTCCGAGGATTCGTTCCGGGCCGTCGCGTCTCCGCTCGGTCGTTCACTCGTTCAGCGCAGCACCGGATACAAGATCATTCAGCCCAGTTGAGTCCGGACGAGGACTGCTCCCCATTCAATCCGACAAGGCGCGACGGGCATCGTCGATGTCCCGTTGTAGTTGACCCTTCAGCTCGTCGATTCCCGAAAACTTCTGCTCCCCGCGCAATCGGGTGACGAATCGTAAACGGGCGCTCTCGCCGTAGAGGTCGAGGGGTTGATGGTCCTCGGGTCCGTTGTCGATGACGTGGGCCTCGATCACCGACCAAGGCTGATCGTCGTAGAAGGTGGGCCGACGACCGATATTGACCGCCGCCGGATACACCGCACCGGCCCGGGGACCCGAGTCGCGCACGTACCACGCTGCGTACACGCCGTCCGCCGGAATGCACATGGCCGGCGGCACTTCCACGTTCGCCGTCGGGAAACCGATGGTTCGACCACGCTTGTCACCATCGGCGACGACTCCCCGCAATTCGTACGGCCGACCCAACATGTCATTGGCCAGCGCGATGTCGCCCTGTTGCAACGCCTGGCGAATTCCGGTGGAACTCACCACGAGATCACCATCACGACGGATCAACGTGTACGGCACGACACCGAAGTCGTGAACCTCTCCGAGTCGTCGGAGGAGATCGACGTTGCCGGCCCGGTGACGGCCGAAGTGAAAATCCTCTCCCACCACCACGGCCCGCACTCCCAGAGCCTTCACGAGGACGCGAATCACGAAGTCTTCCGGTGACTCAGCGGCTTGCGCCTCGTCGAACCTGACGACGGCCACGGCATCGACACCGGTATCGGCGAGCAACTCCAACTTCTGTTGCTGATCGGTGAGCAGTCTCGGCGCGGACTCGGGCCGAACGAGGCTGGCCGGATGACGATCGAAGGTGACGATCACACTGCGAGCCGACATGTTGCCGGCGATGGTACGAACGTGGTCGACGACCGTCCGATGACCGAGGTGCAACCCGTCGTAGGCACCGATGGTGCAGACACTTCGCACACCATCCGACCACGCGGGTCGGTTGAAGTCCTCGATGATCTGCACGTCGTGAGACGCTACTGACCGGGGGTCGAGAACACGGAGTCGACGGGCTCAGCCCATGAGATTCACGGCTGGCCGCGCCATACCCGAACCGACCTTCGCGTTCTCGAAAGGTTCGAAGACGGCACCCGGCTCGCCGTCCACCACCACCGCCCACGGAGGCGGACCGAAACTTTCCAAACCACGCGCATCGACCACACGACCCGTCTTCAGCCCAGCCACCCATTCCGTGGCTCGCTCGCCGGAGAAGTCACATGTCGTGAGCCCACGAAGTGCCTCCCGCACCGGGAGCAACACGGCCTCGTCGATCGATCCCGCATCGGCGAGCGTGAAGGCTCCCACCGACGTCCGACGGAGGTTGGTCAGATGAGCGCCGCCTCCGAGGAGTCGTCCGAGATCGGCGGCGATCGAACGAATGAAGGTTCCCGACGAGCAGGTCACGTCGAGTGAGATCGTCCCACGACCCTCGGCTGTCGAAACGTCGACTGCCGTCACGTCGCACCGGAAGACCGTGACCGGTCGTGCCACCCGTTCGATCTCGACACCCTCCCGAGCCAATTCGTGCAGGCGTCTGCCATCGATTCGAATGGCCGAGACCATCGGCGGAACTTGCATGATGTCACCCAACAAGTTCGCGTTCACGATCTGTTGAACGAATTCACGGCCATCGGGACGTTCCAGCCGTTCGAACACGTCGCGCATGTCGTGAGTGGCGGTCACGTCACCCGCCGCGTCGAGAGTCGACGTCTCGGATCCGAGTACGACGTCACCGGTGTACGACTTGCAACTGACCGAGGTCGCAGTCGGACTTCCCGGATCCTGCACCACGAGATCCATGAAACGCATGAGGCGAGTGGCGTCACCGACTCCGAGCACGAGCACGCCCGTGGCGTCGGGATCGAGGGTGCCGGCGTGTCCGATCTTGCGCTCTCCCAGACGACGCCGCATTCGATCGACGACGTCGTGGCTGGTGCAGCCGGCTGGTTTGTCGACGATCACCACACCGTGTAGCTGGGCAGGCTTGCGCCGAGCCATGGTGTCAGCTCTCGTCGTCGTGGCGGGCCGGACTCGGGTTCTCGCGCAAGATCTTGTCGATGCGTTCGGCCGATCGGATCACGTCGTCGACCCGGAACGACAGGATCGGCGTCTTCTTGGCACGAATCTGGCGACCCACCGCGCCCTGCAGGCGAATTCGATGTTCGTCGAGTGCCTCCACGATCGCGTCGTCTCCGTCCTCACCGTTCAAAGAGTCGAAGTACACCACTCCTCGATTCATCTCCGAATCGACGTCGACACGAGTGATGGTCACGAAAGCCAATCGCTCGTCGTCGAGGCGAATGAGTTCGTCGGCGATCACTTCACGTAGAGATTCGCCGAGACGCACCGCACGCGGGTATCCACGCGACGACCCCCGACTCGCACCGCGTGACGGTGCGCGACGCGACGATTTCTGAGGGCGAGACATGGTGCCAGGCTACGAGAAATATCTACGAGAAATCCGGCTTGTCGCGCAGAGAGCGCTTCAACTCCGCAACTCCAGGCGTGGTGGCCACGACTTCGACGGCGTCCCAGAGCCGTAGAGCCTCGGCGCCGCGTGGTACGCGGGCGATGACCGGACCGAAGAACGAGCCCTCGTCGGAACTCCCGGGATGGAAGGTCAAGATGGGCGTCCCGACGTCACGTCCCGTACGGGACAACGCTTCTTCGGTGCTCGCTTCGATACGCGTATCGAACGACCCATCGAACGCCGACGACACGAGTCCTCGATCGAATCCGGCTCGCCCGAGGCATTCACCCACGAACGACTCGGTGCTGGCGGCGAAGTCGTCGCGGCGCTGGTTCACGTGTCCCTCGGCACCCAATGCGGTGTAGAAGCGATCCACACCCTCGTTGCCGAATTCGTCATCGATACGCAACGCGACACGCAGAGCCTCGTGGCCCATGGCGTGCCACCGCTTGTACTGATCGGTGTACCAGTCGGCCGTGTTCTCGCGGTTCAGGTACTTGAGCGAAATGGGTCGCCACCTGACGTCGTACGAACGCTGCGACTGCACTTCGACGACCCACCGCGACGTGAGCCATGCCCACGGACACACCGGATCGAAGAAGAACTCGAGATCGCTCACGTACGGACGATCAGCTTGTCTTCGTAGGTTTCGATGAGGTCGCCCTGCTTCAGGTCCTGGAAGTCGGAGAGTCCGATACCGCACTCGAAGCCGTCGCGAACTTCACGAACGTCGTCCTTGAAGCGACGCAACGACTGAATGCTTCCCTTCCAGATGATCACACCTTCGCGGAGGAATCGCACCTTCGACCCACGCGTGATCTGACCGGAACGCACGTAGCAACCGGCGATGGCCCCGATCTTGGGCACCCGGAAGATCTCACGCACCTCGGCTTCACCGGTGACGACCTCTTCGTACTCGGGAGCGAGCATGCCGAGCATCGCCTTCTCGATGTCCTCGAGAAGTTTGTAGATGATTTCGTAGGTCCGGATCTCGACCTTCTCGTTCTCGGCGAGATCGCGAGCCTTGCGATCGGGACGCACGTTGAAACCGATGATCGTGGCGTTGGTGGCACTCGCCAACGTGATGTCGTTCTCGGTGATTCCACCCACACCTCGGTGCACGAAAGCGAGTTTGACCTCGTCTCGCTCGAGGCGTCGGAGGCTCTCGCTCACCGCTTCGAGTGATCCCTGAACATCGGCCTTGATCACCAGGTTGAGAGTGGCGACTTCTCCGGCCTGGATCTGACTGAAGACGTCTTCGAGCTTGACACCCTTTTGCACACGCGCGTCGCCACGCTGGCTCTTCGCGCGTTGGCGTGCTTCGCGGGCGTCGCCGACGGTTCGGGCCGTCTTCTCATCGGGCGCGGCACGGAACTCGTCACCGGCGTTCGGGACACTCGACAAACCGAGCACTTGAACCGGCGTCGACGGTCCGGCCTCTTTGATCTGCTGACCCTTGTCGTCGATCATGGCGCGCACACGACCCCAGGCCGCTCCGGCCACGATCGGGTCGCCGACCTTCAACGTCCCCTTGTCGACCAGGATCGTGGCCACCGGACCACGGCCCACGTCGAGGTTGGCCTCGAGCACGATGCCCTTGGCCCGTCCCGACGGATTGGCGGTGAGTTCTTCGAGTTCGGCCACGAGGGTGAGTTGCTCGAGCAGGTCGTCGACACCGAGGCCTTGTTGGGCCGACATCTCGACACAGATCGTGTCACCACCCCACGACTCGGGAACCAGCTCGTTCTCGGACAATTGGGCGAGCACCTTTTGGACGTCGGCGTTCTCCTTGTCGACCTTGTTGACCGCCACCACGATCGGCACTTCGGCAGCCCGCGCATGCGCAATCGCTTCGACGGTCTGGGGCATGACACCGTCGTCGGCCGCCACCATGAGCACCACGATGTCGGTCACCTGGGCGCCACGAGCGCGCATCTTGGTGAACGCAGCGTGACCAGGAGTGTCGATGAAGGTGACCTTCTTGCCGTTCTGCTCGGTCTGATACGCGCCGATGTGCTGGGTGATTCCACCTGCCTCACCTTCCACCACATTGGCATTACGAATGCGGTCGAGAAGTGTGGTCTTTCCGTGGTCGACGTGACCCATCACGGTGATCACCGGAGGACGAGGCTGCTGCGCCTCTTCGTCGATGTCGTCGCTGTCGTCGAACAGCGCCTGAAGTTCCATTTCTTCTTGCTGTCCGGGTTCGACGAGAAGGATCTCGGCCCCGATGTCGAGCGCGAAGAGTTCCATCTGCTCGTCGGCGAGGGTCATGGTTGCAGTGACCATCTCACCGTTCTTCATGAGGAACCGAACGACGTCGGCCGCTGTGCGGTTCAGACGCGGCGCGAACTCCTGGGCCGACACACCGCGTTCGATGACGACGATGCCCTCGGGGACGGGCGCCGTCGATTCGGTGTAGCGAATCTCACCGGGCTGCAGCTCTTCCTCACCACGACGACGGCGACGACCGCGCGGCGCACGACGACCACCTGACGGACGCGGACCTCCACCGGGACGACCAGGCCCTCCTCCGGGACCACCGGGACCACCGGGACGACCAGGCCCTCCTCCGGGACCACCGGGACCACCGGGACGACCGGGACCACCACCGGGACGGGGGCCACCGAATCCACCGGGGCGCGGACCACCGGCCGGTCGGGCAGCACCTCCCGGACGCGGACCCGTGGAGTATCCACCGGGGCGCGGACCGGCCGTTCGCGGACCACCAGGCGGGGGCGGGACCGGACGACCCGACGGACTCATCGGACGACCAGGCGGGGGTGGGACCGGCCGACCTGATGGACTCATCGGACGAGGTGGCGGACCCATCGGACGGGGCGGAGCACCGGCCGGTGCACTTGCGGCGGGAGCCGACGGACTGGCCGGAGCCGGACGTGATTCCGGAGCCGGACGCGACTCGGGAGCGGGACGCGGGATCGGTCGGGTGACACCCTGGGTCGTGTCTCGACCCGAAATCACCCGTGCACCTGATGACGGAGGGGTCGGGGCTTCGGGGGCGACCGGAGCGGGGGCCTCGGGAGCCGGCGAGGGAGGGGCGGTCGGAGTCGAAGCGACCGGCACCTCGACCGGAGCACTCGGAGCCTCCGGTTCCGAGGTTTCCTTCGTCGGGGCGTCCTTGGGCTCAGCCGCTTGCTTGGCGGCTGCCTTCTTGGCCGGAGCCTCACCGTCGGCGACGTCCGGGCCGGCTTCACCCTGGCCCGACTCGTCCTTGGTGGTCGCTGCCTTCGTTCCCGCTGCCTTCTTGGTCGCCGTCTTCTTGGCTGCCGTCTTCTTGGCGGCCTTGGGCTCCTCGGGCTGGACCTCACGCACCAACCCGGCGGCGGCGGCCTTCTTCTCGATGATGTCGGCGAAGGCCGGAACCAGCGTCGAGGACGGACCCTTCACGTCGATCATGTTCGCCTTGGCGAGATCGACCAACTCGGCATTGGTCATGCCGAGCTTCTTCGCTAGTTCACTGACTTTGATCTTCGCCGTAGCCACTCAGTCGCAATCCTTCACAGTCGTCACGTTCATCTTCAGAAATTCGGACACGGGCTCACGCAGACGCCCGAGACCATCACGGTCGACCGCCGTGCGCCATGCACGAGCGAAACCCGCCCCGGCGGCCGCCTGATCGAAACATTCGAGGGAACACACCCATGCGCCGCGCCCATCGGAACCGTTCGCTATCCGTCCTCCAGCCCGCGCGACACAGCGCACCATCGAGCGCGCCGAACGGCGTTCGCGACACCCCACACAGGTGCGGGTCGGAGATGTGGACAGGGAACGAGTCATCAGATCAGGCCGGCTCCTCGGTGGTGGCATCGGTCAGATCTTCAGCAGGCGCCTCGGCCGGAACTTCGGCCGCGACTTCGGCCGGCTCGTCGGCGAGTCGAGCCGCATTGGCCGCCTCGACTTCGGCCGCCGTCATGATCGAACCATCGGCTCCGTGCCATTCGTGTTCACCTGTCTCGGCATTCAGAACCCATGCACCTTCGGCGTACTCCTCGGAGTCGACGTAGATGCCGGCCTTCTCGTTGCGATCCTGCGTCTCGCTCATGATGTCGATACGCAGACCGGTCAGACGAGCGGCCAGACGAGCGTTCTGCCCTTCCTTGCCGATGGCCAGGCTCAACTGGAAATCGGGAACGATGACATCGGCCTGAGTGCCGTCCTCGCTCACCCGAACTTCGGTGACCTTGGCCGGCGACAACGCCTTGGCGATGAAATCGGGAAGATCTTCGCTGAACGGAACGATGTCGATCTTCTCTTGGTTGAGTTCGTTCACGACCATGCGCACACGGGCGCCACGGGCGCCGACGCACGCGCCGACCGGATCGACGTTGTTGTCGTTCGACCACACGGCGATCTTGGTGCGATGACCTGGCTCACGAGCGCAGGCCTTGATCTCGACCACACCGTCGGCGATCTCGGGCACTTCGAGTTCGAACAGTCGCTTGACGAGACCCGGATGGGTCCGGCTCACGATGATCTGCGGTCCCTTCTGGGTGCGCCGCACCTCGACGATGTAGGCCTTCATACGCGCACCCGGATTGGCACGCTCGTACGGAACCTGTTCGCTCTGCGGCATGAGCGCCTCGACCTTGCCGAGATCGAGGAGAGCGAACCGACTGTCGGTCTGCTGAACGATTCCGGTGACGATGTCGCCTTCGCGATTGGCGTACTCCTCGAACTTGCGCTCACGCTCGGCCTCGCGGATGCGCTGACCCATGACCTGACGAAAGGTCTGAGCAGCGATTCGACCAAGCTCACCCTTGTTGGGCGTGTCGTCGCGGGGATTGACCCAGTTGCCGTCCTCGTCGATGTCGTACGCAGTGAACGTGATCTCGAGAGTGTCGGGGTTGAGGCCGACCTCGACCTCCTCAGCGGCTCCGGGCCGACGCTTGTAGGCGGTGGCCAACGCATCGACGAGCACCTGCAAGAGGTCGTCGACCGAGATGTTCTTCTCCGCCGCCAGCAGGCGGACGGCTTCGGCCATGTCGAGGTTGCTCATGTCGGCGTGACTCCTGGGTGAAGTGGTTCGGGTGTCGAGAGGCTGGTCAGGGTTCTGAACGGTCGGATTTTCGGGCACTTGAGTCTGCCGGGGGTTTGCCCGGCTTACTCGGGGTTCGGCCGGGTTTCCCGCCCGTCGATCCCGTCTTGGGTCGGGAACTACCCGCCTTTTTCCCGGGTTTGGGCGTCGGCCCCCATTCGAAGACCGTCCGGGCCCGATCGATCTGGTCGAGTTGAACGACTCGGTCGACGATGTCGGCGGGGTCGGCCTTTTTGCCCTCGGGAACGATCCGCACGGTGCACGTGGTGTCGTCGGCAGCCACCAGGACACCGGTGAGCCGCCGCTGACCGGCATCGACGTCGCGAAGCCTGATGTTGACGGTCTTGCCCACCTCGCGCTGGAAATGCCAGGGGCGACGCAGAGTGCGCTCGAGTCCGGGACTCGACACCTCGAGGGTGTAGTGGCCCGGAATCGGATCGGTGTGGTCGAGTTCGCGCGAGACGAGGCGAGTGCATTGCGACAGAGTGTCGACGTCGACCCCGCCCGGAGACCCCGGGGGCGTGTCGATTGTGATGCGGAGAGTTCCGCCGGCGAACTCGAGGTCGTAGAGATCGAGCTGAAGGTCGGCCACGATGGGGCCCACGAGTTCGTGCAGGCGGCGCTCGATGGCGGATCCATCGCTCATGTGCACCTCCTAACTCTCATGGCTGACTCTCATGGCTGACTCTCATGGCTGTCGCTCGTTGTCCGTGTCGGTCCGACCGCCGAGTGCGAATCGGGCCCTAAGACTGAAAAAGACGTGGGATTTCTCCCACGCCTTTCCCCGGACCCGAGCGAACTCGAGCGATCAAGACCCCCTCAGCATACAGGCACACAAGTAGCCTTCGACCGATGTTGCGGATGTCGACGCTGTTCGTGCGCACTCTGCGGGAGACCCCGTCCGATGCCGAGGTACCGAGCCATCAACTCCTGCTCAGAGCGGGATACATCCGCCGGGCGGCACCGGGCGGATTCACGTGGCTCCCTCTCGGCTGGATGGTCTACCGACAGGTCGAAGACATCGTTCGCGACGAGATGAATCGAGCCGGATTCCAAGAGGTTCACTTTCCGGCCCTCCTGCCGAAAGATCCGTACGAGGCCACCAATCGCTGGACCGAATACGGGGACAATCTGTTCCGATTGAAGGATCGGCGGGGCGTCGACTACCTCCTCGGACCGACTCATGAAGAGATGTTCACCTTGCTCGTGAAGGATCTCTATTCGTCGTACAAGGATCTGCCCCTCGTCATCTACCAGATCCAGACCAAGTACCGCGACGAGGCTCGGCCCCGCGCCGGCCTGTTGCGAACTCGCGAGTTCGTCATGAAGGATTCGTACTCCTTCGACGTCGACGATGCCGGACTCGCCGCGTCCTACGACGCCCACCGGGAGGCGTACATCCGTACCTTCGAGCGACTCGGACTGCCGTTCGTGATCGTGTCGGCGATGTCGGGTGCCATGGGTGGTTCGAAGAGCGAGGAGTTCCTTGCCCCTCTCGAGGTCGGAGAGGACACCTTCGTGCGGTGCACCTCATGCGGGTACGCGGCCAACACCGAAGCGGTGACCGTTCCGGTTCCGATCGCCGACAGCACGTCCGACCTTCCGGCGGCGATCGTGTGCGACACTCCCGACACTCCCACGATCGCAACCCTCGTCGATCTGTTGAACGGACGTCCCGATCTCGCACGCGGAGATCGTCCGTGGACGGCTTCCGACACACTGAAGAACGTGATCGTGATGCTTCGCCATCCCGACGGAACTCGTGAACCTCTCGCCATCGGAGTCCCGGGTGACCGCGACGTCGACATGAAGCGACTCGAGGCGAGTGTGAGCCCGGCCGAACCCGAACCCTTCACCGACGACGACTTCGCAAAGCATCCCTCGTTGGTCAAGGGATACATCGGACCCGGAGCCCTCGGCGCCGAGTCGGGTATTCGCTACCTCCTCGACCCTCGAGTCGTGGCTGGCACACGCTGGGTCACCGGCGCCAACGAACGAGGGCGTCACGTCGTCGGACTCGTGGCCGGACGCGATTTCATGGGCGACGGCACGATCGAAGCCGCTGAAGTGCGCGCCGGCGACACGTGTCCCGCGTGCTCGGGAAGTCTCGAGATGGCGCGAGGCATCGAAATCGGCCACATTTTCCAACTCGGGCGCAAATACGCCGAAGCTCTCGATCTGACGGTGCTCGACCAGAACGGCAAGCAGGTCGTCGTCACCATGGGTTCGTACGGAATCGGTGTCTCCCGCGCCGTGGCCGCCATCGCCGAGTCGAGTTGCGACGAGATCGGTCTGTGCTGGCCCCGTGAAGTGGCACCGGCCGACGTGCACCTCGTGATCGCGAGCAAGGGAGGCGACGACATCGCAACCGCCGCCGAGAATCTGGCCGCCGAACTCGAGAAGGTCGGCGTCCGTGTCCTGATCGACGATCGCACCAATGTCTCTCCCGGCGTGAAGTTCAAGGATGCCGAATTGCTCGGCATCCCCACGATCGTCGTGGTCGGAAAGGGACTCGCTGACGGAGTGATCGAGGTTCGTGACCGTCGTTCGGGTGAGCGTCTCGACGTACCGATCGGTGACGCCCTTTCGACCCTCGTCGACACCTGCCGGAGCTGACGTGCGTCTGGTTCGCGGAATCGTCCAGCACTATCCGTGGGGTCACCCCACGGCGATTCCTCGTCTGCTCGGCCTCGAGCCCGACGGTCGACCGTGGGCCGAACTGTGGTTCGGCACCCACCTGGGTGGACCATCCCGACTCGTCGAGGTGCCCGATGACGCCCTCGATCGTCCCCACTCGGCCTCCGACGACACCCACGGGATGTCCGCCCCATTGGTGTCGGTATCGGGCGAGCTTCCTTTTCTCGTCAAATTTCTCGCCGCTGCCGAGCCACTCAGCCTGCAGTCGCACCCGTCGCAGCAACAAGCACAGGCGGGATACGCGCGCGAGAACCGACTCGGAGTACCGGTGAGCAATTCGCGTCGCATCTATCGCGATCCGTTCGCCAAGCCCGAATTGGTGTGTGCCCTCGGTCGCTTCGAAGCTCTTTGCGGTTTTCGCGAACCGACTCGAACGGTCGATCTCTTGCACGAGATCGGTGGTGGCGCTTCGAGTCTGGCCACGACACTCGCCGATCATGATCTCGCCCACACCGTCCGACGGGTCTTCACTCATCGCGACGAGTACCTGCCGATCTTGCACGACACGATCGCCGCGTGCCGTGACCACTCGTCACCCAGTGCGCAGTGGGTGGTGAAGCTCGGCGAGAAGTACCCCGATGACGTCTCGGTTCTGGTCACATTGCTGCTCAATCACGTGATTCTCGAACCCGGACAGGCTCTCTATCTCGGACCCGGCAATCTGCACGCCTATCTCTCGGGAATGGGGATCGAAGTCATGGGCTCGAGCGACAACGTGGTTCGCTGTGGACTCACCAACAAACACGTCGACGTCAACGAACTGTTGGCCACGGTCGTCGCGGAACCACTCGTCGATCCGATCGTGCGTGCCGAGGCCGTGACGCGTACGGAGTCGGGAAAGCTCTGGAAGTTCCCCACTCCTGACGCCCCGTTCGCGTTGTACGTGCATCGCATCGACGGAACCGAGACGATCCGTGCTCGCGCCCGGGAACTCACGGTCTGTGGTATCGGTTCGACCGACCGTCTGCAACAAGGCGAGGTCGCCTGTCTCATGCCGGGTGAGGAACTCACACTCACCCCGATGTCTCCGGGATCGACCGTCACCCTCTTTCGCATCACCGAACCCTGAGCGAACGTCAGGGCCACGACCAGAATCTCTCGGCCAGGTCGTTCTCGCGTACCAACGTCTCGAACGAATGGCCCTGATCGTTGGAGTGGTGCTCCTCCAAGAACGCGATCTCGTCGACACCGTCCGGGACACCGAACACCTCACGAAATCGCTCGATGTTCGCGACAGGAATCGTCTTGTACCACTCGTAATCATCCGACCCGAAGATCTCGGCGCCTCCCCCGATGTCGTGACCATGTATCCGAAGGGAGCCGTCCGGCTGCCTCGTCACGTCCAGAAATCGGCCACCGCCACTCCGCAATACCAGGTGATCATTCATCACTCCCCCAACGAACGAGAGGCCCGACCGAGTGACCCGAACTGGTGGCGAAATCGGTCGAAAACCGTGACGGATGTGCCACCAGAACCACCAAGTCAGGTCTTGGCGCGGATGGAGACGATCTTGGTGGAGGCGTCATTCGCGTCGTCACCCTTTTCGTTGAGCAACTGTGAACGATCCTTGGCCGCCTCACGTTCCGCGCGCGCCGTGTCGGCTCGGGCGATCGCTGCCTCGGCCCCGTGCTCGTGAATGAACTCGGCCCACTCGACCAAAGCCTCGACCATGTCGGCCTCGGGAACGACCGCGACGTTGCGCCCCTTCACGAACAGATGACCACGCTTGTTGCCGGCTGCGATTCCGAGATCGGCATCACGTGCCTCCCCTGGTCCGTTCACCACACATCCCATGACGGCCACCTGCAGCGGAATCTCGCGTTCTCCGAAGGCGTCCATGGCCCGTTTGGCCACGTCGATCACGTCGATCTCGGCCCTCCCACAACTCGGACACGCGATGAGGTCGACGTTCTTTCGTTCGCGCAGTCCGAGTGATTCGAGCAGCTGACGACCGGCACGCGCCTCCTCGACCGGATCGGCGGTCAGGCTGTAGCGAATCGTGTCACCGATACCTTCCATGAGAAGAGTCGCAATTCCTGCCGTCGCCTTCACCAGACCCGCCGGTGGTGGACCCGCTTCGGTGACTCCCAAATGCAGCGGATGGCGAGTGGTCTCACTCAACTGACGGTACGCCTCGACCATCAACGGGACGTTCGACGCCTTCACCGAGATCTTGATCAGGTCGAAGTCGACTTCCTCGAAATAGGCGATCTCGCGAAGGGCCGATTCGACCATGGCCTCCGGAGTCACCTTTCCTCCGTACTTGTCGTAGAGCTCGGGATCGAGTGATCCACCATTCACGCCGATACGAATCGGAATCCCGCGATCGCGCGCCTCACTCGCCACCGCTTTGATGTGTTCGGGCTTACGGATGTTGCCCGGATTGAGTCGCAGACCGTGCACACCGGCCTCCATCGCGGCCAAGGCCATCTTGTACTGATGATGGATGTCGGCAACGATCGGAATCGGTGACCTCGGCACGATGTGAGCGAGTCCTTCCGCGGCCTCGATCTCGTTGCACGTGCAACGCACGATGTCACAACCAGCCGCCGCCAAGGCGTAGATCTGCTGAAGGGTTCCCTCGACATCGGCGGTCTTGGTGATCGTCATCGACTGCACCGACACGGGTGCGTCCCCACCGACGGCGACTTTGCCGACGTGTATCTGGTTGGTGACTTTTCGCTCGTATCGCTGGGAGGTGAATTCCATGAGATGTCGATTCGCGATTCAGAAGGGCCGAGTGATGTCGAGGTAGAGACCGGTGAACGTCAAGAAGAGCAACATACCGAGAACGGCCACGGTCACCGGCCACAACTTCTCGACATTGGCTCGATAGATCCGTCCACCTCGTGATCGAATCCGTTCGTAGGTGGCGATCGCAGCATGCCCCCCGTCGAACGGAAGCATCGGGAACAGATTGAAGATTCCGACGAAGATGTTGATGGAGGCAAGGATCTCGAGGACGGCCCACAAGCCGTATTCCTCTCCGATGTCTCCAGCGATCATGGTGATACCCACCACCGTGGTGGGCCGAGTGGTCGGATCGGCGTCCTCGTTGGTGAGCTGCTCGATCTGATTGAACGGATTGGCAACAGTTGCGATGCCCTCGAAAGTCGCCCACACACTGCGAACCAGGTCGCCACCCACGTATCGCGCCGATTCCCAGATCGGCAGCGACTCGCGAGCGAAGTCGTCGGATGCCACTCCCATGAAGCCGGGGCGGACCGCCTGGTCGACCGTGGAACCGGCATCCGGATCACCGACCGCGGCCAAGGTCAACGATGTCGAGAAGATCGTTCCGTCCCGTTCGATGTCGACTGCGATCGTGTCTCCGGCCGACCGCGATCTCACGTACTCGCGCATCCCCTGAGTGGTGGTGATGTCGAGGCCGTCGATCCGACGAATGACGTCGTCGACCGCGATTCCCGCCGACAGCGCCGGAGATCCCGTCGACACACCCGTGACGCGCACGTCACCGGTCTCTTGGAACCGTCCACCGATCGTGTACACGCCGAGGAGAAGGAGCACGGCGATGATGCCGTGCATCAGCGAACCAGCGGTGATCACGAGCATGCGCCAGCGATACGGCTTGTTGACGTAAGCGACGTCTTCGTCGCCCTCGTCGACGGGGTCGAGATTGTTCATCCCGACGATGCGCACGAACGCACCGAGCGGCAGAGCCCGTACGCCGTACTCGACACCGTTGCGATGCATGCTCCAGAGTCGGGGGCCGAAGCCCATGAAGAACTGAGTTCTCTTCATACCGGCCCAGCCGGCCGTGACGAAGTGTCCGACCTCATGGAGGAACACCGACACGAGGAGACCGAAGACGAGGAGCAGACTCCAAGGATTCTCGAGTCCGAGCCACACAAGTAGGGCGAGGATCACGAGACCGGAGACGATCGCGGTCGACCGGGGCGACCGCGATTCTTCGGGTCGGTCCTCGGTGGAGCCCCCGGCCATCATCTCGTCCCGAAACGACTTGTAGAGAGTCATGCCCTCACTCCGCTCAGCACTCGATCGGCGGCCTCACGTCCGAGGCGATCGGCCTCGATCACGTGATCGACCGTCAGATCTTCGAATCGAACGCCACGCTCGTCGTGATGATCGAGAGCCGCCTCGACCGTGGCCACGATGTCGACCCACCGAATCCGCCCAGCCAAGAAGGCCTCCACGGCGATCTCGTTGGCCGCCGACATGAAGGCCGGCGCCGTTCCGCCCCGACGGCCGGCCGCGTACGCGAGTGACAATCCGCGAAACGTCGTCAGATCGGGTTCGGCGAAATCGAGACGGGACAACTGACCCCAATCGATTCGCCCGAACGGGGTGACGATACGTTCGGGATGCGCAAGCGCGTATCCGATGGGCAGACGCATGTCGGGCAGGCTCAGTTGCGCCATGGTGCATCCATCGGTGAACTCGACCATCGAATGAACGATCGACTGCGGATGCACCACGACCTCGATTCGGTCGTAGTCGACGTCGAACAGTTCGTGAGCCTCGATCACTTCGAGACCCTTGTTCATGAGCGTCGACGAATCGACGGTGATCTTGGGACCCATGCTCCAGGTGGGGTGAGCCAAGGCGTCGTCGACGGTCACCTGCGAGAGATCGGCGAGATTGCGCCCTCGGAACGGACCACCACTCGCTGTGAGAACGATGCGCGACACCTCGACACCAGCGCGAATCGTCGACCGCAGGCACTGGTGAACCGCACAGTGCTCACTGTCGACCGGGACGATCTCGGCACCAGGGGTGGCTCGAAGCGGCCTGACCACTGGCCCGGCGGCGATGAGCGATTCCTTGTTGGCGAGAGCGAGTCGGCGTCCGGCTCCGAGAGTTCGCATCGTGATCGGCAATCCGGCAAAGCCCACGACTGCGTTGACCACGACGTCGCATTCGAACGTCGGATCTCCGATGACGTCGGCCAAGGACTCGACCACCTGCACACCCGGGAGAGCCGACGACACTTCCGACCGCCGGGCCGAATCGTCGACCGCGACGACGCGCGGCGAGAACTCTCGAGCTTGTTCGACGAGGAGTTCGATCGACGATGACACGCTGAGTGCCACCACGTCGTACCGATCGCGCTCGGAACGAACGACGTCGAGGGTCTGAGTCCCGATCGAACCGGACGAGCCGGCCACGGCCACGCGGGTGATGTTCATGACACCAGCATTCTCGCACCGGACCCGGTCGACGAGACCGTCGGGCCCACGATCACGTCGTGACGTTCACGACGAGGCACTCGATCACGACGGGACGGTCCCGAGTCCTCAGGATGCGTAGGGTTCGAGCACCTGGAGCAGGTAATACGCCGCCGGCAGGACGAAGAGGAATCCATCGAAGCGATCGAGGACTCCACCATGACCCGGGACGATCGTGCCGAAATCCTTGATCTCGAGGTTCCGCTTGAACATCGACTCGAAGTAGTCGCCAGCCGGAGCGAGGATCAGAATCACGATGGCCAGCAGAAGGGCCTCGCCGAGATCGTTCCACGTGTCGCTCTGCAGGCTGACCACCCAGACGGCCACGACGGTGGCCACGGCACCACCGAGGAAACCTTCCAACGTCTTGTTGGGACTGATCCATTCGCGCAACGGTGTGCGTCCGGCCGCCGAGCCGACGAACAGTGCGCCAACATCGTTGGCCACCACACCGACGGCGAGAACGAACAACGTGTCGGTGCCGACGTTCGGGAGACCCGGAACATTGGACACACCGGCCAAGAGCGCCGCGTACGAGCCCATGAGTCCGATCCACATCACACCGAGTGACGTGATCGCCATGTTCGGCATGGGACTCTGCAGACTCTCCCCTCCGATGAAGGTGATACCGGCCGCCATCAACGCCAGCACCATCACCAACGGAAGCGCCGATTCACCGACCCAGTAGGCCGCGAGTGGGCCTCCGATGGCGGCGAGAATTCCGATGATCGTGGCCGGTCGGTACCCCCGCTCGGTCACCTTGTCGAAGAACTCGATGGCGGCCAGACCGCACACCAGAACGACGATCGCCAACACGGCCACCGGCTTCCAGAGCAAGGCGCCGATGAAGGCGGCGGCGATGATGAGGCCAACGGCGACGGCCGTCGGCATGTCGCGGCCGGCTGTCCCACGAGACGACGTCCCCACCCCGGCGGATTTCGAACCCGACTTCGACGACGACTTCGATCCCGTCGGACGTGAGGTCGGACGCGAACCGCTGTCGGGACGGGCCGTCGGGCGGCTGCCCCCGGTGTCGTCACGTCGGGCCCCCGCCGGCGCCCGACGGGTTTCGGTGGTGTCGCCCGATCGGCGCACACCTCCTGACGATTCGAGACCGCTCGACCCTCGGACCGCACCTCCCGAGGGATCACGGCGAACTCCGCCCGAGGCGTCGCGACCCGACGTTTCACCGAGCCGTACTCGCGGACGGTTGCCACTGGTGTCGTCTCGTCCCACGGGTTCGCTCGGAGCCGCACGATCAGGAACCGGGCGCGGCGCGGTACCCGAATACGAACCCCAGATGTCGACATCGTCGTCACTCGAGCGGGCCGCCGAGCCCGTCGACACCGGAGCGGTCGGTTCGTCGGTCGGACGCGGACGCGATCCGGAGGGTGAATCGGGGAACAGTCGCGGCAACTCACCCGTGGCCGGTTCGGTCCAGTGCGGCAACTGGCCGGTGTCGGCCCCGAAAGTCAACGGAGCGTCGGTCGTGCCCTCGGTGGGCTCGTCATCGGAGAAGCGCAGTTCACCGAAGTCGTCGTCGGGAGCCTCGTCGCGTTCGCCTTGTCCCCCGTCGCCGGTACGGCGCCACATGTCGTCGCTCATCGATTCCTCCCGCTCTCAGACTTCGAGCAGTTCCTGCTCTTTCTTGCTCACGGCCTGGTCGATTTTCTCGACGTGGTCGTGCGTGATCTTGTCGAGCTCTTTCTCGGCTCGTTCGAGTTCGTCGGCGGAGATCTCCCCGCCCTTTTCTGCTGACTCGAGGCTCTTGCGGACGTCGCGACGCACGTTGCGCACGGCCACCCGACCGTCCTCCCCCATATTCTTCACCAACTTCACGTAGTCACGGCGCCTCTCCTCGGTGAGAGCCGGAAAGTTGAGCCGGATAACCGTGCCATCGTTGGTGGGTGAAATGCCGAGATCGGAGTCTCGGATCGCCTTCTCGATGGCGCCAAGAGCCCCTCTGTCATGGGGTTTCACCACCAGCATGCGGGCCTCGGGCACCTGGAAACCGGCCAGTTGCTGGAGCGGAACGTCGGACCCGTAGTACGAGACCATCAGCTTTTCGACCAGAGCCGGCGAGGCTCGTCCGGTGCGCACCGTGGTGAACTGGGACTGGACGTGCCCCACTGCCTTGTCCATCTTCTCGATGGCTTCGAGGAGCGAGTCGTCAATCACCCGACCAGCGTACCGACGGGTCGACCCTCCAGAACGGACCGGATGTTCCCCGGCGTGCTGACGTCGAACACGACGATCGGGATGCGGTTGTCCCGGCAGAAGGCGATGGCCGTGGCATCCATGACCCGGAGTTCCTTCTCGATCACTTCTTTGTGGGAGACCCGGTCGTAGCGCGTCGCTGACGGATCGAGCTTCGGATCGGCCGTGTACACGCCGTCGACACCGGAGTGCGTTCCCTTCAAAATGGCTTCGGCGTCGATCTCGGCGGCGCGGAGAGCCGCTGCCGTATCGGTGGTGAAGAACGGGTTCCCGGTGCCACCGGCGAAAATCACGACCCGACCCTTCTCCATGTGCCGTTCGGCGCGTCGGCGGATGTACGGCTCGGCCACCTTGGGCATCTCGACGGCCGTCATCACCCGACTGTGCTGACCCACTCGTTCGAGGGCGTCCTGCAACGCGAGGCCGTTCATGACCGTGGCGATCATTCCCATGAAGTCGGCCTGCGCCTGATCCATGCCTTGGCCCGCGCCTTTCAGACCGCGCCAGAAGTTGCCACCGCCGACGACGATCGCCACGTCGACCCCGAGGTCGTCGCGCACCGCCTTGATCTCGGTGGCGACCTGTTGGAGCGTGTTGGTGTCGAGGCCGAACCCGGAGGGCTCAGCCAACGCCTCACCCGACAATTTCAGAACGACCCGCTTCCAGCGGGGACGAGTCTCGCTGGTGCCGCTGGTCGTTCGGTCGGTCATCGCAGTCTCAGCCGATCTCCACCTGTGCGTACGACACGACCGAAGCCGAACCGAGCACCTGCTGAACCGACTGCTTGTCGTCCTTCGCGTACGGCTGCTCGAGCAGGCACACGTCCTTGAAGAAGCCGTTGATGCGACCCTCGACGATCTTCGGGATCGCCGCATCGGGCTTGCCCTCGTTACGCGTGATGGTCTCGAGTGTGGCGCGTTCCTTGTCGACCTCGGCCGCCGGAACGTCGTCACGCTTCAAGTACTTCGGACGAGCGAAGGCGATGTGCACGGCGATGTCGTGAGCCAGGTCGACGTTTCCTCCGGCGATCTCGACGAGAACGGCGTTCACACCTCGGCCACCCTGGATGTGCTGGTAGCTGTCGAGAACATTGCCGGCCGCGGCTTCGATACGAACGACTTCACCGAGTTCGATCTTTTCCTTCAGCGTGATCTTGAGATCTTCGAGCGTCGCGCTGCGCTCGGCCACGGCTGCTTCACCCTTGTCGGCGACCAGATCGGCGAGCGCTTCGGCCTCGGCCTTGAACTGGTCGCTACCGGCCACGAAGTCGGTCTCGCACTTCAACTTCACGATCGAGCCCACGTTGCCCTTCACGACCAGAGCGACGACACCTTGAGTGTTTTCGCGATCGTCGCGCTTTGCCGAGGCAGCGAGACCCTTTTCGCGGAGCCACTGCTTGGCGGCTTCCATGTCGCCATCGGTCGACTCGAGAGCCTTCTTGCAATCCATCATTCCGGCACCCGACGACTGACGCAGGGCCTGTACATCTTTGGCAGTGAACGACATCAGGCTTCAGCTCCTTCGGTCGTCGCTCCTTCAGTCGCAGCCTCGGCGGCCGGCGACGTCTTGCTGGCGGCCAGACGAGCTTCACGCTCGGCCTGAGCCGCGGCAGCCTGCGCGCGGGCGTCGGCCTGGCTCGCGGCGAACGCGGCCTGCTCCTCGGCGGAGCGCTCGGCCACCGCACCTCCGGCCTTGCCGGCGATGAAACGACCCTCGATGACGGCCTCCGCCACGACCTTGCACATGAGTTCGTTGGCACGAATCGCATCGTCGTTACCCGGAATCGGGAACTGAACGAGATCGGGATCGACGTTCGTGTCGACGACAGCCACGACCGGGATGCCGAGCTTGTTCGCTTCGGTCACACCGATGTGCTCCTTCTTGGTGTCGAGCACGAACACGGCCTGCGGACGACGGGTCATGTTGCGAATACCACTCAGGTTCTTCTGCAACTTGGTGAGCTCGCGATCCTTGAGAAGCGCTTCCTTCTTCGGCATGAGATCGAACTCGCCCGAAGCCTTGCTGCGCTCGAGTTCGAGCATCTTCTGCACGCGCTTGTGAATGGTCTCGAAGTTGGTGAGCATGCCACCGAGCCAACGCTCGTTGATGTAGGGCATGCCACACTTCTCGGCGTACGACGCGATGGGATCCTGCGCCTGCTTCTTGGTGCCGATGAACAGAACCTCGCCGCCCTTGGCCGCCAGATCGCGCACGAATGCGTAGGCGACTTCGATGCGATCGAGAGTCTGCTCGAGATCGATGATGTAGATGTCGTGACGCTCTCCGAAGATGAATCGCTTCATCTTGGGGTTCCAACGACGGGTCTGGTGTCCGAAGTGAACTCCGGCTTCCAGCATTTGACGCATCGTGACGATGGCCATGGTGATCTGTCCTCCTGTTCTGCGGTTGCCGGCACGCCATCTCGCGCCTCCCGAGAGAGACGACCGCAGATGAGCGACGTGCAGTGATGACGGAACTCGACACGAGTGACGAGCCAGCCCGTTTCCGGACCGTCCGACAGACTACCTGGTCAGCGAACAGACCCCACGGGTGCCGACCGGGAATGCCGAGCGAAATCCGAGGGGTACGAGGCGGGCGCGGCGACGTCGTGGACGCCCGAGATAGGGCTCCGGATCCACGTGAACGACCGATCCCGATCGAGAGATCACCCGCACGCTGAGCGAGACACTGTCACCGGCTGCCACGCCGAGACGTCGGCCCTGGTTCACGGTTCGCCCACGTCGCACCGAGCCGGAGATCGAGTCGAGTCCTCCCACGGTCACGAGCCGCCCGGCCACCTCGACCGTCACGTATCCCACCCCGGCCACTGCGCCTCGGAAATGGACGGTCCCCGACGCCGGAGACACCACCTCGTCGCCGGGTGAGGACCGAAAGTCGACCGCCTGATTACCCGGGCAGAACGGGCAGGCCGGAGCGACGAATCGACTCTCGACCGGTCCGTCCACCGGCGGGATCAGACATAGCGAGACGAGGAGGGCCCACACCTCGCAAGGTGGGGGCCGGTCAGGGCAGTCCGGCGGCAGTGAGTCGGGATCTCAGCATGAGGACGGCCTTCGAGTGGATCTGCGACACACGACTCTCGGTCACTCCGAGCACGTCCCCGATCTCCGACAGGGTCATTCCTTCGTCGTAGTACAGGGCGACGACCGTGCGTTCGCGTTCGGGAAGTTCGCGCACCTGAGCCCGCATCGCCGAACGAACTTCACGATCCTCCAGGACCGAATCGGGACCCTGTTCGGGCGAGGCCGGCAATTGTCGTGACTCTCCGTCGCCGGACACGACATGGTCGAGGGGTCCGACGTTGGCCACTGCCACCGCACTCAACCATTTCTGCAATTCCTCGTCGTCGATCCCGAGATGGGCGGCGATTTCGGCATCCTCCGGAGCCCGCTTCAATTCGTTGCCGAGAAACGAGATGGCCTGTTCGATCTGTCGAGAACGTTGGCGAACCGTTCGCGGCACCCAGTCGATCGCGCGAAGCCCGTCGAGAATCGCCCCCTTGATCCGAGGGACCGCGAAGGTCTCGAACTTGAATCCACGATCCGGCTCGAAACGGTCGACGGCATCCATGAGACCGAAGATGCCGGTACCGATGAGTTCACCCGTGTCGACTCCGGCCGGCAGTCCGGCCGCCACTCGGCCGGCCACGAATTTCACGAGGGGTGAGTAGTGCACGATCAACTGATCTCGCGCCGCCTCGTCGCGGTCGGAGGTCCAACGAGCCCAGGCCCGATGAATGGCCGGGGTGTCGCGAGACGGCTTGTCGTCGGGTTCGGGCATGGGGAAGAAACGATCTAGGCACGGGGGTGGGTCGATGTGTACACCGACCGTAGACGCTCCTTGCTCACGTGTGTGTATCTCTGAGTGGTGGCCACGTCACTGTGACCGAGCAGCTCCTGGACGATGCGCAGGTCGGCTCCTCCGTCGAGCAGGTGCGTCGCGAACGTGTGCCGAAGGGCATGAGGATGAGTGGGTGTCGGGCTCCGCTCGTCGACGATCCGCCGGACGTCGCGCACTCCCATTCGGCCGCCGCGTCCGTTGAGAAAGAGTGCCGGTCCGGACGTTTCGTGCGTGACGTCGACACGACTCTTCAACCACGCACGAATCGCGTCGATCGATGCTTTGGTCATGGGGACGCGACGCTCCTTGCCGCCTTTGCCCCACACCGTGACCACACCTCGTCTCGCGTCGATCCCGTCGATGTCGAGACCACAGAGTTCGCCGACGCGCAGACCGCTGCCGTAGAGCAGTTCGAGCACTGCGTCGTCACGTCGTCGTCGCCAGAGCGGGGTCGAGGAGGCGACGTCGTCGGGTTCGAGCATCTCGTGGAGCTCGGCACCGTCGAGAACTCGCGGCAATCGACCCTCTCCGGACGGCGCCTTCAATCCTCGCGACGGATCGACATCGACCAGACCGGTTCGACGGGCCCATGCGAAATAGCGTCGCAGCGCCGATGCCTTGCGAGCGATCGACCGTTTGGCATAACCATCGGCTCCGAGACGGGCGAGGTGGCGGCGGAGATGGAGGCGATCGACCTCGATCGGCGATTCCACACCCTCCTCGGCCACGAAGTCGACGAAGTCGAGGACGTCACGTCGATAGGCCTCGACCGTGTTCTCGGAGGCTCGCGTCAACGACGCGACGAACGTGTCCACGTTCCAACCGCGTTCTCGTCGGGCGACCACGAGGTCAGAGTACCGACATGTCGGATACCGATGGGTCCGCGCGCTCCCCTGCCTCGAAGGTCACGCCACGGGAATCTTCGTCGCCACCTCGTTCACGTCGACCAGATCTTCTCGAACCATCCACTGGTGTTTCGTAACCAACCCCACGATTCGAGTCGACCGAGACTGAGGGCCACCTCACCGAGAGATCTCGGTGCGCACGCACCGACGACGTGATCGAGATCGAGCGGTGATGCACCGAAGACGGAGAGGACCTCGGCGTCCACTCCACGAGGTGTCACGCGCAGATCACGTACACACCGACTCGAACCGATCGCTTCGAGTCCGAGCACGGCGAGGACGTCGTCGACCGACGTCGCGACGAGAGCACCATCACGCAACAGTCGATTGGTTCCGTCACTCGCTCGGGTCGTGGTGGCACCCGGAACCGCCATGACCGGAACGTCACGCTTCAGGGCTTCGTCGACGGTGATCATCGAACCGCCCGATGCCCGTGATTCGACCACCACGACCACCCGAGCCAGAGCGGCGATGATCCGATTCCGGAGCGGAAACCGAAAACGATCCGGCGCCGTTCCCGGCGGAGACTCTCCGACCACGAGCCCGGCATCGGCCACCGCCTTCCAGAGTCCTCCGTTCGCTCGCGGATAGATCACGTCGAGTCCCGACGCCACGACACCGATCGGCACTCCGTGACCATCGGATCCGATCTGCCGAGCGGCCAGCACTCCGCGATGAGCAGCTGCGTCGACACCGAGTGCCAATCCGGAGACCACGTCGACACCGGCCAGCGCCAGATCGCGTCCCAGTTCACTGGCGACCGTGCGCCCGTATTCGGTCGTGTGTCGCGTTCCGACGACCGCGACTCCGAGGCTCCCGATGCGGTGTAGATCTCCCCTGACGAACAAGACCGGTGGTGGGTCGAGATCGTGACGCAATCGCTCCGGATACGACTCGTCGCCGATCAACACCACCCGAGTGTCGGCAAGACATTGCACCAGTCGCTCATCGGTTCGATCGACGAGATCACGTTCGAGTTCGGCTCTCCACGTCGACGCGAAGTCCGAGAACCGCCCGACGACTCGTCCGGCCAGGATCGCCGTCACGAGGTCGACCGGCCGATCGTGTCGAATCAACGAGAGGAGTCGTCGGGAACCGAGTGCCGACAGACCGAGAAGACGTACAGCGGCCAGATGGTCGGGCGAGTGTTCGTGGCTCGTCGAGTCGATGTCGACGTGGATGTCGGCGCTCATCGGTGTCGCTGCGGGGCGATGCGAGCACGAAGCGCAAGGGCGGCCGCCACGTGCTCGTCTCCGATCGTCCCGTGCACGCCGTCACGATCGGCCAGCGTTCGAGCCACGCGTCGGATCCGATGCAGACCACGTCCCGTGAGACGTCCGGTCTCGAGTTCGCGCCGCAGGAGTGCCGTCGCTTCGGATGTGACCGGCGCGTGACGATCGAGATCGGCACCGTCCAGTCGTCCGTTCAACACACCCTGACGTTCGAGGGCCACGTCGCGAACGGCCCGTACCCGATCGTTCACCACCGCCGTGCACTCACCACTCTCGCCACCGAGGAGATCGTCGGCGCCGGGACGATGAGTCACCACCCGAACGTCGAAGCGATCGAGAAGCGGCCCCGAGAACCGTCGCCGGTACTTCGCCAATGCGGTCTCGTCGCATTCGCACGAACCCGGGGGACCACCACCGCACGGACAGGGATTGGTAGCTCCCACCAAGGTGAAGCGAGCCGGCAACGTGGCCGTCGAATGAGCGCGACTCAACCGAACCACACCCTCTTCCAAGGGTTGCCGCAAGGCATCGAGTGCTGACGGCGCGAATTCACCGAGCTCGTCGAGGAACAGCACACCGCCGTGCGCCAAGCTGACTTCACCCGGTCGAAGCGCTGCACTACCCCCTCCCACCATCGCCACGAGGCTCATCGAATGGTGAGGCATGCGGATGGGTGGAACCGTCACCAGTCCGGTGCTCGGCAGTGGTTCACCCGCCGCCGACCGGATCATGGTCGCATCGAGTGAGTCGTCAGCGTCGAGGCGCGGCAGAAGTCCGGGTAGTCGTTGCGCCAACATCGTCTTGCCCGATCCAGGGGGACCGACCAGGAGTAGGTGATGTCCACCGGCGGCGGCCAGTTCGAGCCCGAGACGCGCCGCTGCCTGTCCGCGAACATCGGCCAGATCGGGCACCTCGTCGCCGGAAGTTTCGTGACGCGGATCGGGAGGTTCGGGCCAGGCCACGCTTCCACTCAGATGCATGACCAAACTTCGTAGATCGTGCGCGACCCGGACGTGACGCGGCTCGACGAGGCGGCATTCGTGGTAGTTGTCCTCGGCCACGACCATCACGTGATCGCGGCGACTCATCGTCATCGGCGACACCCCGGCCACTGACCGGAGGCGTCCATCGAGTGACAACTCGGCGATGAAGGCATGTGTCTGCAGTTCGCACGAGATGTCGGTGTCGATCTGGTCGTCGGCCACGAGGATCGCCAGGGCGATCGCCACGTCGAGTCCGCTTCCCACCTTGCGCGAGGTCGACGGCGCGAGATTGATGGTCACACGTCGATTGGGCCAGGAGAACCCCGACGACAAAAGGGCTGAACGCACACGATCACGAGCCTCTCGACACACGTCATCGGGCCGCCCGAGGATGGTGAATCCGGGCAGACCCGTGGCCACATGGCACTCGACGACGACCGGCGCTCCATGAGTTCCGATCACACTGGCAGTTCGAACGTTGGCAAGCACGGAACCCATGTGGGAGCTCGGGATGACGCCACGGCGTGACGTCGAGGTGCGAAACTCCCAACCGTGACGCAGGTATCGACACACTCGGATCGCCACCATCGCGGCGTCCTCCGATCTCGATTTGTGCTGTCGAAACGTCTTGATGCCGCAGCCGTCGTCGCACTCGTCGTCGTCCTCGCCGTCGCACTCGGAGGATGTTCCGATCCCGATCGCAGCGCGTCACGATTCTGTGGCGAACTGGCCGTCGACCTACCCCTGCTCGGCGGACCGTTCACCGACGGCGGTGACGTCGACGATCTGGTCGGTCGCTACGAGCGACTCGACCGCATCACACCGCTCGCCATCGACGAGGAGTGGCACGCTCTGACCGAGCTGGTGCGACTGGCGTCCGAGGTCGACGTCGACGATCCCGACTCCCGCCAGCGACTCGCCGACACCGCCTACAAGGCCGAGCGAGCGGCGAGAGACGTGGCGATCTGGATCGAGACCACCTGCGGTCTGGCCATGCCCGATGTGGTGGGTGTGGAAGGAAGCGTTCCGGTGAGCATTCCGACACCTGTGACTGAACCTGTCACTGGGCCCAGCACTGGGCCCAGCACTGGGCCGGTCACGACCCCGTGATCAGACGATCTCGCCGCGCTTCAAGATGACCTTGTCGACCAGACCGTAGGCCTTGGCCTCTTCGGCCGTGAACCAGCGATCGCGTTCGGCATCGGCCTGAATCTTCTCGAGAGGCTGACCGGAGTGCAGAGCCGTGAGTTCGGCCATACGACGCTTGGTGTAGGTGATCTGCTCGACTTGGATCGCGATGTCGGCGGCCTGGCCGCGCAGACCGGCGAGTGGCTGATGCATCATGATGCGCGCGTTCGGCAGCGTGTAGCGCTTGCCAGCTGCGCCTGCTGTGAGAAGGAATTGACCCATCGATGCCGCGAGACCCATGCACACCGTGGCCACGTCGCAGCTGACGAATTGCATGGTGTCGTAGATGGCCATTCCGGCCGTGACCGACCCACCCGGACTGTTGATGTAGAGCCAGATGTCGGCGTCGGCGTCTTCACCTTCGAGATACAGGAGCTGTGCACAGATCTGATTGGCGATGTCGTCGTTGACGTCGGTACCGAGCATGACGACTCGATTCTTCAAGAGGCGAGTGAAGATGTCGGGACGGCCACCACCTTCTCCGGACTCGAGGGCGTGGATTCCGGACGGGGCGGCTGGCTGCGACGAAGTCATGACGCCGAGGCTATCTCTCGATGTGCGGGCTCGGTGAGGCAGAATGACCGGGTGAGCACTCCGACCCCGTTCGTTCCCAGCACCGACGAGCTGCTCGCCAACAATCGCGACTACGCCGCGTCCTTCTCCGATCACGACCTGGCACTGGCTCCTCGACGTCATCTGGCCGTGGTCGCCTGCATGGACAGTCGCATGGACATCTTCGAAATGCTCGGCCTTCACCACGGTGACGCGCATGTCATCCGTAATGCTGGCGGAGTCGTGACCGACGACGTCGTCCGTTCGCTCGTGCTCTCACAGCGACTTCTCGGAACCCGAGAAATCCTGCTCGTCCATCACACCGACTGTGGGCTCCAGAAGGTGACCGAAGACGACTTCAAACGCGAACTCGAGGCCGAGTGCGGTATCAAGCCATGGTGGGCCCTCGAATCGTTCCGTGATCCGTACGAGGACGTGCGTCAGAGCATCGGTCGCCTCATGCTGAGTCCGTTCATTTCACACAAGGATCACATTCGAGGCTTCGTCTACCACGTGAACGACGGAACCCTCCACGAGGTCAGCGTCTGAGTATTCCGGAAGCGACGACGAGAACGTCGCCTCCCGACAGCGCACCACTTTCGATCTCGGCGACGAGTCCGGCCACTCCTGCAGTTCCCGTCGGACTGGCATCGGTACCGGCAATCGTCGGCACGAGTTCGGCGGCCCGCTTCACTTGATCTTCGGTTGCCACCACCACTCGACCTTCGGTGCGATCGATCTCGCCCAGATCGACGATCCAGTCGTACGTCTCGTCGTCGAGGATGCCATCGGCCACCGATACCGGCTCCGATTCCCACGGCCACATGTAGTGAGTCCACTCGGCGCCCATGGATGCGACATCGGCGGCACTCTCACATCGTTTCGTCCACGCTCGGTGAAGGGGCGCGCACCCCTCGGTCTGAACGGCGACCAACGGAGCCTGGACGCCACCTTCACCCAGTCCACGTGACAACGATGCAGCGAACGCTCCCCCACCGACCTGAACGAACACGGCGTCGAGTCGGTCGACCCCGTCTCTCGAGAGTTGCTCGGCGATCTCCCAGCCGATCGTGCGACCACCATCGAGACACAACGAATTCTCCGGACCTTGCACACTGAACGGGATCGCCCCGTCCGCCACCGCTTCCCGGAAACGATGCACGGTCGGATCTCCGGGTGGATCCTCGGGACGTCGCGGACAACGGTGGACGCGGGCTCCGAGCCGATCGAGAGTCTCGACGACGAGCCCCCCGGCCCATTCGGGGATGAACACGTCGATCGGCCACTCGGCCGCGGCAGCGAGAGTCGATGCCGCAATGGCGGCGTTGCCACATGACGAAATGGCAAGAGGTGGACGAGAAGCGGTTCCGACCCACGGTGCGCTACCCGTCCGCTCGGCGACGACGAGATGAAGCAAGATTCCGAACAAGTGACGGGCTTTGTGGCTTCCGGCGACGTTGTTCGTCTCGTCCTTGACCCGTACACGACCCTCGAAGCCGAGCGCCCCGGCGAGTTCGGTGGAGATCACGAGAGGAGTCGTCCGAAATCCGGTTCCGGCCACTCTCGCGACTCGTGCGTCGAGTTCATGAACCACCTCGATCATCCGATCGATACTGAGATCGTGACTCCTCGCGAATTCAGCGACTGCGAGCCGGTCGAGGTAGCGAACGAACGGGTTGGGGTCGTCCCGCACCGTTTCGCGACCCGGGGTGGATGTTTCGATCACGAGCACGTGATGTCGATCACCGGACTCGTACGGGCACCGCCATGGCAACGGGGTGTCGATCGCAACCACGTGATGACAGGTTGCACATCGGAGATGCACGTCTCAACCAGCCGCGACGCTAGCGTTGAACTCCTCGATCATCTCGTCCCACACCGGAACGTACCGCTGAAGATCGGTCCAGAATCCGAGGTCCCGGCGAGCTTCGAAGAGCTCGAACGGCGTGCCCTGCTGCTCGACCCAGGTGTAGTAGCCGAGATTGAAGATCCGGTTGCGGTCGCGGGTCGTGCAGTCGATCATGTCTTCGGTTGTCACGTGGCCCAGATGGCGACCGAACACCTCGGCGGCATCGGGGGTCGTCATCTCGCCGGCGAAGCGATTGGCGAGAGTGGTCCGCCGAGAACTCGGGTACAACGCACCGCCATCGGTCGCAACGGTGATGATGGCCTGATCAGGGTCGAGATCGAGCAATTTGGCCGTCTTGATCGCCGCCAGAGTGTTGGCGATGGCGGAGAATCCGAAATGGGTCAGTGCGTCCACGAGTTCGGGGCCCACACCCTTGGTGTCGACGAGATATTTCTGTCCGGCCGGGGTATTGAACAACACGTCGAGTTCGTCAGTGGAGTGATCGCTGATCGCGCAGACCACATCGGTGTTCATCACGTTGTGAATGAGAGGAATGTGCTTGTCGCCGATTCCCTGAATGTTGTGTTCGCCGAATCCGTTCTCGAGCATCGTGGGGCACTCGAGGGCCTCGACGGCCACGATCCGAGCGCCGTAATCGTGCTTCAGACGGTCGCCGGCTGCGATCGTTCCGGCCGAACCGGTCGCCGACGTGAAAGCGGCGAGTGAAATGTCACGACCCTGCTTCTTCATCGACTCGCGCACTGTCTCGAACACGTGACCGAGCGCTCGACCCGTGACGTTGTAATGACCGAGGTGATTACCGAACTCACAGAACTGGTTGAACACGAAGTTGCCCGGATCGAGGGACAACTCGTTGCAGGCGTCGTAGATCTCCTTCACGTTGCTCTCGGTGCCGACCGTCTTGATGACGTCCTCGGCCGGGTTGGCGCACCAACGATCGAGCCAGTCGAAACGCTCCTGACTCATGCCGGCCGGAAGAATCGCCACACCGCGACAGCCCATGATGCGACTAATCGCTACTCCACCACGCGCATAGTTTCCGGTGGACGGCCAGATGGCTCGGTGCTTGGTGGGATCGAACTGTCCGGTCACCACCCGTGGCGCCAGGCACGAGTACGCCGCCAACACCTTGTGGGCCGTGATCATCGGGAATCGATCACCGAACACGACGATGATCGGATTGTCGACACCGGTGATCGCCTTCGGCAGAACGACGTGATCGGGTACGGCCACGCGGCTTCCGTTCAGGTCGTTGTACCAGTGGACCCGCCACAGGTTGCGAGCATCGGGCCCTTGATGATCGGCATCGCCCACGAGCGCCGGATCGATCGTCGAGGGATCGGCCAACTGGGCGAAGGTCGGGAGCACGATTCCCTGTTCGCGGAAGCGGGCCACGCTGTTGGCCAAGGCGGTGTCATCGACGACCCGGTCGGCCAGACCGAACTGGTTCTCGAGCGCATCGGTGATGACGCTGCTGGTCGTCGAGGCCGTGTCAGGAGCAAGAGTCACTTTGACAGTTTGTCAAAGTTTCCTGCTCAAGGCACACATGACCGACTCGAACACCGGTGATTCCCCTCTAACATCGGCATGAAAACCGTCACCGGGTGAACTTCACCCTCCTTGCGGGCGTGGCGAAACTGGCAGACGCGCAGGATTTAGGTTCCTGTCCCGAAAGGGGTGTGGGTTCAAGTCCCTCCGCCCGCACGAGAAAATGTCAACCCAATGACCCTGTCCCCCGCCGTCGAATCGGATCTGCCCCAACTCGTGGACCTGGTCAACCGGTGCCATGCCGAGGACGGACCGAACATCCGGGTCGAGCTCGAGGAGTTCCGACAAGAACTGAACTCGAGTCTCACGAGGATGAATCGTGATGTTCGCGTGCACCGGAACGGCCCGGACTCCGGTTCGGTGACCGGTGTCGTCTGGACGATCCACTTGCCGTCGAGGGAGAGCCCCCAGCGTTGCGACATCGAGGGCTAGGTCGATCCGACGATGCGCGGTCGCAGACTCGGACGGCAACTCCTCTCCTGGGGCATCGATCATGCCCGTGAGTTGCTGACATCGGTTCCCGGCCACCCTGCGCGCGCGATTCGAACGACTCGCACGTCGACCAACCGCTCGGCCGAGGTGCTTCATCGAGAGCTGGGATTCACCGAAGTCCGGTGGTTCGACGATCTCGAGCGTTCACTCGTCGACATCCCCGCTCTCGTCCGCGTTCCCGGCATCGACATCGAGCCGTGGCCGTCCGAAGACGACGACGAAGGCGACAGCGTGCGGCGTGTGAAGAACGCTGCGTTCGCCGATCACTGGGGGTCGGTTCCCACCACGATCGACGGCTGGCGCGAAATGGTGCACGGATACGCCGGACGACCCGACCTCTCGTCGATCGCCCGCGACCGAACGAGTGGTGACGTCGTGGGATTGCTCCTGACTCGTCGCTACCCGGCCGACGACGCAGTGACCGGGCGCCGAGAAGCGTGGATCAACACTCTTGGCACCCTGTCGTCCCACCGGGGACGTGGCGTCGCTACGGCCCTTCTCGTCGATGCCCTGCATCGATACCGCGACCACGGCCTGACCCACGCCATGATCGGCGTCGACGCCGACAACCCGTCTGGCGCTCATCGCTTGTATCGCTCACTCGGCTTCTCGGATCACGTTCGCCTCGTCACGAGTGAGATAGTTCTCTCGTGACTGGTGATCTCGTGAGACTCGGCGACCTTCCCACCCCGGCCCTCGTGGTCGACTCGGGGGCTTTCGAGTTCAACCTCACCACCATGTCGGCGACCCGGCCCGGACTCACGCTGCGCCCCCATGTCAAAGCCCACAAGTGCACGTCACTCGCCGCTCGTCAGGTAACGACCGGGCACGTCACCTTCACGTGTGCCACACCTCGTGAAGTCGTCGGCATGATCGATGCCGGCATCGGTCGCGAGATCTTGTTGGCCAACGAGACACTCGATCCGAAGCGCCTCCGCGCCATGAGCGATGCTCAACGACGTTCCGGAATCACCGTCATCGTCGCCGTCGATTCGGCCGAGACCATCGATGCTGCGGCTTCAGCCGGGATCACCGACGTTCTCGTCGACGTGAACGTCGGACTACCCCGCTGTGGATGTGCGCCCCACGATGCCCCGGAGTTGGCCCGGATCTCTCACTCACGCGATCTCGTCGTGCGTGGCGTGATGGGCTACGAGGGTCATCTCATGGCACTCCCCGATCGGGACACTCAGCGCGCCAAGGTCCTCGAGTCGATGACCGTTCTCGTCGACACGTTCGACCAGGTTCTGGACGCCGTCCACGACAGTGATCGTTGCTCCATCATCTCGGCCGGTGGCACGGGAACGTTCGATCTGTACGACCCGTCACACCCCGTTCTGTCTCGGGTGAACGAGGTTCAAGCCGGGAGCTACGCCCTCATGGACACACACTACGGCTCCCTCGATCTGCCGTTCCGACAGGCCCTCTTCGTGGTCGGATCTGTGATCTCCCGAACCGGCGAACCCGGTTCACCCGGTTCACCCGGATCGTGGAGCGTGATCGACGTCGGCCTGAAATCACTCGGTATGGATCACGGCAATCCCACCGTCGACGGTGCCTCGGTGTGGTTCTGCAGTGACGAGCACACGACACTGAGTTTCGGAGACGGCCCAGCACCCGAACTCGGATCCCCTGTCCTCGTGCGTCCCGCCCACGTCGACCCCACCGTGGCCATGCACGAAACGATGTATCTCGTGGATGACGCGACTCACGGTGCTGATGCTCGGATCCTCGACACCTGGCCGGTCGATCTACGGGGCTGGTAGCGCGCGTAGTTCCGTGGCGAGAGCTTGAAACGCTCGCGCCCGGTGCGAGATCCGGTTTTTCACCTCGTCGCCCAACTCGGCGAAGGTGGATCCCCGAAGATCGTCACCCGAATATTCCTCGGGCACGAACAACGGGTCGAAGCCGAAGCCGTGCTCGCCACGTTCACTCGACGCGATGGTTCCTCGGCACTCTCCCTCCATGAAGATTTCCCGGACACCGTCACCTTCGGGCCACATCACGATGGCCACGGTCACGAAACGTGCTCGGCGAGTCTCGGTCGTGAGACAGCCACGTGACTCCAGGCTCTCCAACAGTTTCTGCCGATTCGCCCCATAGGGGTCGAGGGCGTGTTCGGGGCGGTCGCTCGCGTAGCGCGCGGTTCGCACACCGAGTTCTCCGGGTAATGCCTCGACGAACAATCCGGTGTCGTCGGCCACCGCCGGTCGGCCGGTGGCGTCCACGATCGCTCGGGCCTTCAGTCGTGCATTACCGAGCAACGTGTCGGCGTTCTCCTCGACGTCGGGGACGGACTCGGGTCGAGGCAGCAGTGTCACTGCGTCGCCGAGCAAATTCTCGAACAAATCCTGGATCTCGCGCACCTTGTCGGGGTTGGCCGAAGCGCAGTAGATCTCGCGCTGAGTCACGAGCCCCTCAGCTTCGTCGTACGGGTGGCACCGAGATCATCTCGGTCTGCAACGCGAACACTTCGGCCAGTCCACCCTCGGCCAATCCGAGAAGTGAATCGAGTTCACCGCGACTGAACGACATGCCCTCGGCCGTTCCCTGCACCTCGACGAAACGACCCGAAGGTTCGCCTGAACTTGAACCGGAACCCGAAGCAAGGCTTCGCAACATCACGACGTTCATGTCGACCTCGGCCCGACTGTCCTCGACGTAGGGAAGGTCGACCACCGGAACACCGTCGACGATGCCGACGCTCACGGCCGCGCACAGAGAGTGGAGCGGGTGCGACTGAATCGAACCAGCCAGCACCAGGCGCGTCAGAGCATCGTGCAGGGCCAGGTATCCCCCGCAGATGCTGGCCGTGCGTGTTCCGCCGTCGGCCTGCAACACGTCGCAGTCGACCACGACCTGGCGCTCACCAAGCGCCACCATGTCGCACACGGCGCGCAGACTGCGTCCGATCAATCGCTGGATCTCGACGGTGCGGCCACTCTGCTTGCCCTTGGCCGCTTCGCGATCGACTCGCTCGGGTGACGAACCCGGGAGCATCGAATACTCAGCAGTCACCCAACCCTTACCGCTGCCTTTCATCCATCGCGGTACGTCTTCGTCGACACTCGCCGTGCAGAGCACTCGGGTACGACCGACCGAGACGAGAACGCTTCCGGCGGCCATCTCGGTGAAATCGCGTTCGAAGGAAACCGGGCGAAGTTGATGGGATTCACGACCGTCGTGTCTGGCGAAAGATGCGGGCATGTGGTGAATCTACTTTCCAGTCGCTTTACCAGGCGCCCACGTCTCGACGCCGACGAGTTCGGGGCCGAGCAACTGACGGCCGAGTGTCTCGAACCATGTGACATCACCACTCGAGAAGAAACGGGCAGTTCCCGTGACATCACTCGCCGAGGCGAGTTTTCCGGAACTCTCGAGGAGATCCTTCAATGCGAACGCTGTTTCGTCGGCCGATGACACCAGAACGACATCGTCACCCAACACGTCGCTGATCACGCGTGCCAAGAACGGATAGTGCGTGCAGCCGAGCAACAGTGCATCGACCTTGGCCTCGCGCACGGGCGCCAGGAGACGTTCGGCCAACACCGTCACCTCTTCACCACTCGTGCGCCCACGCTCGACGAACTCGACGAAACCCGGGCACGCAGCACTCACCAGATCGACACTCGCCCCGAACGACGCCCGAGCAACGGCCCGTTCGTACGAACCCGAGTTGATGGTGCCGATCGTGCCGATCACACCCACCGAACCCTTGCGAGTGGCGCGCACCAGAGCTTCGGCCCCCGGATCGATCACACCGATCACCGACACCGACCGGCCAGCGGCTGCGAACTCGGCTTCGAGTTCGTGCACCGGCAGCGCAGCCGCAGCGGTATTGCAGGCGACCACCACCGCCTTGGCTCCGAAATCGTCGACCAGACTCCACGCGATCTCTCGCGCGTACTCGCGCACTTCGCTCAAAGGCTTGTCGCCGAACGGGTAACGACCCGTGTCGCCGATGTAGACGAGGTCTTCGCCGGGCAACAGGTCGATCACGGCACGAGCAACGGTCAGCCCGCCGAACCCCGAGTCGAACATCCCCACCGGGCCGGTATTCATGTCCTGCACGTTACGGGATCTATCCTCGCCCTCCGTGCTGACCGCCACCCTTCTCGCCCTGGGTGCGGCGATCATTCACGCCGGCTGGAACCTGACCGTCAAGACGTCGGGCGATCGGTGGCTGGCACTGTGGGGTCAGATGTCGGCCGCCGCCCTGGTCGGTCTCCCCCTCGTCGTGATCTCGACGTTTTTCGACGGTTCAGCCGGATTCGTGAGCGGACACCTCACTCTCTCGTCGTGGGGCTGGGCATCGCTGTCGGGCCTCATCCACACCGTCTACATCTTCCATCTCGCTCGTTCGTACGACGTGGCCGACTTCAGCGTCACCTACCCGATCGCTCGCGGTGGTGGAGCGCTCGTCGCCGCGGTTGGTGGCGTGTTGCTCCTGAGCGACGACCTGTCCATCGTGTCGGGTCTCGGCATCGTCATCGTGGTTCTCGGTCTCGGGCTACTGGCCGGCCGGGTCGACATCACGCACGTACGCGCTGCTCTGTTGGTCGCTCTCATGATCGGCACCTACACCGTGGTCGACAGCAAAGGCGCCCGATCGACCGACAGTTCGGTGTACGCCTGGAGCATCTTCGTGCCCACGGCACTCGGCGTGACGCTCGACGGCGTGCGACGCGGACGTTGGCGCGAGATGACGTCGAGTGTGGGGAGGTCGTGGCTCCAATACACGATCACCGGCATCGCCTCGGCCGTCACGTACTGGATGGTTCTCGCCGCTGTGAAGCGTGCTCCTGTTGGCTACGTGACCGTGTTACGTGAATCGAGTGTCGTGCTCGCTGCCTTCATCGGCTGGAGGTATCTGCGTGAATCGAGCGGGCGCCGGCGAATCATCGCCTCGTTCATCGTCTTGGCCGGTCTAGTCACGCTCGTCGTCGGACAGTGAGATTGTTGGGCCGAGATTTTTGAGCCGAGAATTCTCTAGAAGTAAATGATCTTCTCGGCGTTCGCTTCAGCGGCGTCCAGATCATCGGTGTAAGCACCGGTCGACAGGTACTTCCATCCGCCGTCGCACACGATGAACACGATCGTGCCCTCGTCAATTTCGGATGCGACCTTCGCCGCACCGGCGAGGGACGCTCCCGACGAGATGCCGGCGAACACGCCGCATTCGAGAACGAGGCGACGCGTCCACTCGATGGATTCACGCGGACGCACCACTCGCTTGCGATCGAGAATCTCGTAACCGTGCCAGTTGTCGAACACTGGCGGCACGTATCCCTCGTCGAGATTGCGCAGACCCTCGACACGCTCTCCGAGCGGAGGTTCGACGGCGACGATCTTGACCTCGGGCTTGTGTTCTTTCAGATACCGACCGGTTCCCATGAGCGTGCCGCTCGTACCGAGACCGGCCACGAAGTGCGTGATCTCGGGAACGTCGCGCAGGATCTCGGGCCCGGTGGTCTCGTAGTGGGCTCGCGGATTGGCGTCGTTGGCGTACTGATACAAGAAGCAGTACTCGGGGTGCTGTGCTGCCATCTCGATGGCTCGCTTCACCGCACCGTTCGAGCCTTCTTCGCCCGGAGTGAGGATCACCTCGGCCCCGAACACTTCGAGCATCTGGCGACGTTCGATCGACACGCTCGTGGGCATCAGGATCTTGATCGGATAACCCTTGAGACTCGCAATGGCGGCCAAGGCGATACCGGTGTTTCCCGACGACGGTTCGAGAATGGTCTGACCGGGTACGAGGCGGCCGTCGGCTTCGGCCTCTTCGATCATCGACTTCGCGATGCGATCCTTCACCGACCCGAACGGGTTCTGACTCTCGAGCTTGGCAATGAGTCGAACGTTCGGATTGGGCGACAGACGGCTGACGTCGACGAGCGGGGTGTTGCCGATCAGATCGAGGACATCGCGAGCCACGACCGATTCGGCACAGGGCCGGAAGTCTCCGTCCATCGTCGTCACCTCGCTCCTTCGATCATGACCTGGTCAACCGGCGTGGGGGGCCGATAATTCCTACAAATCCTGTCAGGATTGTAATGAACCTACGGGACGATGCCCACCCGGGCCCGGATTTACCTGGCAACGCCCGGGATTCTCGGATCTAGCTCACGACCAGGGAAATCTCAGAGATCTCCTGACCCTCGCCCCGGCCCGCATCGATTCTGAACGTTCGGGCTTCGGGCGTCTCCCGCTTCAGGGTCACGATCAGGTAGTGCCAGGTCGGATCGGGGGCCGCCGCCACGTCCGTGGGGCTCGGATAGGCCTCGGTGTGGGTGTGCGAGTGCATGACCCCCCGAATCTCGAGTCCGAGGTCGTCGCATTGGCGTTCGGCTCGCAGGTGATCCTTGGGGTCGATCGTGTAGATCCGGGCCGACTGCTCGACGTTGCGGCACGGGAAGAAGTGGGTGATGTGATCACTGGGATGACCGGGCTGAGCTGGACCCGCCATCAGCCCACACGCTTCGAGTGGGTATTCGACGAGCGCCAGCGCGCACAGCGCGTCATAGACCTCGGGAGTGACCGAGAGAGTCGGCGTCGTCCCCTCGTCCCTGCGCTTCTCTTCCACGAGGTGAAGGCTACGACTTCCGTAGCCTGGTCGGTCTCATGACTCCGCCGGGCACGAAGATCATCGCCAGCAATCGCAAGGCGCGCCACGACTTCACGATCCTCGACGTCTTCGAGGCCGGCATCGTGCTTCAGGGTTCCGAAGTGAAGAGTCTGCGCGAGGGGCATGTTCAACTCGTCGACGCCTACGCCCGAATGAACGGTGGCGAAGTGTGGCTGGAGGGCGTCCACATCGCGCCGTATCAGTTCGCTCACGGCGTGGGAGCCCACGATCCGAGCCGCCCGCGCAAGTTGTTGCTGAACCGTGATGAGATCACCCGGATCGACGCTCGAATCGGTCAGGAGCGGCTCGCCCTCGTGCCGCTGTCGCTCTACTTCAAGGACGGCCGAGCCAAGGTCGAGTTGGCGCTCGCCAAGGGTCGCACCAAGGGCGACAAACGCCAAGCAATCGCCAAGAAGGATGCTCAGCGCGAAATCGAACGCGAGATGGGCCGGCAACGCAAAGGAAATTACTGAGCCAGGTAAGTCGGGATATTCAGCTTCGTTGGTTCAGTTCCTCAGCCACACCGCGCTGTTGGGTGAGATTTCACGGTCCGCCGCGTTGTTGTTCGCAAGGTTGTTGTTCAACAGAGCACCAGGGATCGACTCGACGAGAACGTCTCCAGTCACGTCGATCTTTCGTGTCTCGTCGCTCATGTTGAACACGACGAGCACGCCTCGATAGCGATAACTCACGACATCGTCGTGACCCGTGTCGAGCCAGGTGAAATCCTCGGGGCCTCGGCCGCTCATTTCCCGTCGAACTCTCAACAGTTCGCGATACATGTTCGTGATCGAGTCAGGATCAGCCTCGAACTTCTCGACGCTGCGGTCACCCCACGACTCAGGTTGAGGCAACCATGAATCCGGCGCGCTGCTCGTGTCACCCGACGAGAATCCGTAGTTGTTCGCCGAGTCACGAGTCCAGGGAAGGGGCACGCGGGAGCCGTCTCTTCCCTTTTCGTTGCCATGGGTGCGATGGAAGATCGGATCCTGGCGTCGGTCATCGGGAATGCTCAGCACTTCGGGCAAGCCCAGTTCTTCGCCCTGATACAAAAAGAATGCGCCTGGTAGCCCGGCCGTGAACACCGCCATGGCGCGGGACCGTCGCTCCCCCAGCGCCTCGTCGACCGGAGTGTTGGTGTACACGAGGTTGTTGCCGGTCCAGCTCTCGGCCGTGGCGGCGTCGGCGCGTCCGTAGCGAGTGACCGAACGGTGCGTGTCGTGATTGTTGAGGGTCCAGGCGAGTGCGCCGCCCTCTGTCATGACTTCGGTGACGTAACGGTCGACGAACTGCTTCATCTGAGCCGGCACCCACGGGCTGAGCATCAGATCGAACGCGAAGGCTTGGTGGAACTGATCGGACGCCACGTAGTCGAGGAGGATCCGAGGTTTGCGGGGGATGTAGGCCTCACAAATGGTGAAGGGTTCACGTCCGGGATGCTCGGCTTGGTATCGATCGAGGGTGCGTCGCCAGCGGGCCCAGTAGTGACGGGCGATGTCATGTCGCTGGAAGTGTTGATTCATCGCCGAGGCGTGAGATGCCGGAAGACCTGGAGGCGGTGTCGGACCTTCGGGAAGTCCGGGCGTCTTACCCACCACCGTGACGGCATCGACGCGGAAGCCCTCTACTCCACGATCGAGCCAGAAGGTGAGTACGTCGTCGAAGTGCTGCTGCACGTCGGGGTGTTCCCAGGCGAAGTCGGGTTGGCCGGCGTCGAACACGTGCAAGTACCACTGGCCCGGTGACCCGTCGGGTTCGATGACTCGGGTCCAGGCCGACCCGCCGAAGAGTGACAACCAGTTGTTCGGCGGTTGGTCGCCGTTCGGACCACTGCCATCGCGGAAGTAGAAGCGCTCTCGTTCGGCGCTCCCCCGGCCGGCCGCGACCGCCGCCTGAAACCAAGCGTGATCGACACTGCAATGATTCGGGACGATGTCGAGCACGATCTTGATGTCGCGCTCGCGGGCCTCGGCCACGAGCCGATCGAGGTCGTCGAGGGTGCCGAACATGGGGTCGATGTCGAAGTAGTCGGATACGTCGTAGCCGTGGTCGCGTTGGGGCGAACGGAAGCACGGTGACATCCAGATGGCGTCGACCGACAACGATTTCAAGTAGTCGAGACGGGAGATGATGCCCTGTAGGTCGCCCACTCCGTCGCCATTTCCGTCGGCGAACGACCTCGGGTACACCTGATACACGACCGCGCTTCGCCACCACTCGCTCATCCCCTCAACTGTAGGGCGGACCTCGGTCGATCGACAGTTGACGGGTTGACGGGTCGAGCTGGAGTTTCCAACCACCTTCATGGGCGGCGTGGTGATGCCGGGAACACAGTGGCACCAAATTGCTCATGTCGGTCGAGCCGCCGTTCTCCCAATACTCGATGTGATGCGGTTCGCAGTGAGCGAACTTCACCTGACACTCCGGAACTGCGCAGGTCTCATGAACGGCACCCAGTGCTCGGCGTTGATGAACCGTTGCCAACCGTTTCGCCCGACCGACATCCAACGGGACACCTTCTCCGTTCAACACGACCGGGATGATGTCGCCGTCACACGCCAACCGGCGCACCGTGTCAGCAGGCAATTCCACCCCATGCTGTGTGGTGATCACACCGGCTTCGATGGCCGCTCCGGTGAGTTGGTCGAGACCGACATGCACCACGATCTCGGCTCGCGGTGACATGACCGTTCCCGTCGAGTCATGACCGGCGCCATTGACACTGGCGACCAGCGCCAACGCCCGCCGGTGGTCATTGGGCTCCACACCGGGGCCGACCTCGACCGGAACCTCGACATCTCCCGAATTGAACATCGCCTCGACCCGCTGCTCGAGCCGGGACAACAGCACCGAACCACGCTCCGGGTCGAACGCACCGCGCAGATGCACCATCCCATCGACATCGTTCCAGAACTTGAGGAACGTGGCTCGACGTTGCCGCTCGAACAGAGGCTGGTGCGAAATTCCGAACCCCAATATTGAAGGGGTAGCGGTCGGGGTTTCAGTAAATACTTGGAACGCGAAACGCCGTTTTTGGAACGCGTGTTAGCCGCTTCCTCTAATAGGGAGATGGTCAGGCAAGTTCAATTACAACAGGGGCGTGGTCGCTTAGCTGTGTAACCTCATCGCAGATGCTCATCCAAATCTCAGGATGCTTGGGCAAGCTGTCATGACTAACGCAATTGCGTAACGAAAGCAGAAGCCTTTTAGAATCTGCAACGTCGCAATTCGTTTGGTTTATGAGGCGTACACCGCATTTTGGAAATCAAAGAAGTTTCCAGAAGCACCAGCGTCGAAGAACGGAAGCATCTGGCTCATATAACAACCCGCAATGCCGGTTGTCTTGTCGATCCAGAAGTAACTGTTGAATGCGCCCGCCCAAGTGAGTGCACCAGCAGGACATCCGTTTGGTAGTGGCTCTTCATTGATTAAGAACGACAATCCCCACGACTTGGGAATACCAGGGTAAAAATCTGCGTCACCGAAAATAGCAGGATTCACAGTCTTCAATCCGGTCACGGGTATATCACCCAGTTGGTTAGTCGCCATTTGAGCAACGGTTTCTGGGCCAAGTACGCGTGTGCCGTCAAGTTCTCCGTCATTTAGGATCATGCGCATGAATCGTGCGTAGTCACTCATTGTTGACAACAAACCGCCGCCACCCCTGTCAAACTCGGAAGTCTCAGCTTGTGGTATTTGAAATGACATAAAAGAAGAATCTGGTGTGCGGAGATGCATGGCTGCTTTTCGCTCCAACATGTCTGGAGTACAGGTAAATCCAGTGTCCATCATTCCCAATGGTTCAAAGAGATGCTCGCTGAAGTAATCACCAAGTTTTGATTTTGTAACACGCTCGAGGATTATTCCAGCCCAATCAATGCCGATTCCGTAAGACCATTTCGTTCCTGGGTCGAACATAAGAGGAGTGTTGAGGGTTCTGAGACGGCCTGTGTGATCGAGTTGCGCATCAGTTACTCCAAACCACTTGTCAAGGTTCGGGTCATAGAAGTCATATGCATAGCCAGCCGTGTGCGTTAATAGATTGCGCAATGTCACTTGCGATCGAGCATCTCGCAAGATTGGCTGTCCAGCGTCATCAAAGCCCTCAAGTACCTGCGGCGTCGCTAGCTCGGAGCAATACGTTTCTGCAGGAGCATCAAGATCTAGAAGACCTTGCTCTACTAACTGCATCACAGCTGCGCCGGTAATTGCTTTGGTCATTGACGCTATGTCACCCACAGTGTCGGTAGTCATGACATCTCCCGTACCGATTGTTCGTTCACCGGCTGAGCCAATGTAAGTCAACCCATTTTTGTCAACCATGGCTGCAACGACGCCAGGTACCTGACCGTTCTCTACGCCCGTCGCCAGTACATCATCAAGTTTCTGTTTCATGTTCATGACTAGCTCCTATTTATGACATCAATGTCAATTGAGAGATTACTCCTTCTTAGAAGGCAGGAAAATAGAGCACATTACAAAGATCATTTGGGCACTTGACCTACGTTGGGAGGGGGAGTAATCATGAATTTTGATATCAATACAGTGTTTCCAACAGACCCTGCAATCTTTGAAGGTTCTCAAGTTGTCCGAGTTGTCTTGGCTCTGCTTTTAGTGGTGATGGTGATGCGTAGCTGTGTTCACTTGTTTGCATCCGATGGCGGAGCTCACCGCATCGCAGGCATTGATACTTCTGTGGAAGGTGGAAACAACATCATCGCGATATTTCATCAATGGGGAGCGATTCAACTGATTCTCTCAGTACTTCTAATTGTTCTGTTTTCCGCTATCCAGGATTCACGCCATTGATTGTTCTCACCATGGCGTTCGACCCAATCATGCGTTTTGTCGCTAGTCGCAAATTGAATGTGACATCTACAAGAAAGCCTCCCGGCGCGGCACTTAACGCACCAGCGTTTGTCATCCTCATGCTGTTGTTTCTTGCCTCAAGTCAAGGATAGAGCCAAGTCCTAAAGCACTGTTTGCATCCGGCTGGCGCTAGTAACCTCTAGGTGGATAACGCAAGGTGTGTCGGCGAATTTCGCACCACATTTCGCACCATCCCCACGTATATCCACGACGTGTCACGAGAAGACGAAGGTTGGATCGACGAGCGCCAACAGAACGCGTGGCGAGAGACACCCACGTCTCTCGCCATGCGTTAAAGGTTGCACTGGCCCTCGCAGGGCTCTACAGCGTCTCTTGTGGAGCGACGCCGACTCACTTCAAGTCATTTCTATGGAGGTCACTTAGTATTTTGAGATCTAACGGCACTGCCATGGGAATGC
>JAQCIK010000054.1:0-4587 GCA_027592035.1 Actinomycetota bacterium
ATCAAGGCCTTCGTTCCCACCATGCTCGACCGAGGCGACGAGGGTCATGTGATCAACACCTCGTCCCACAACGGAGGATTCGCCCCCATCGCGTCGAGTGCCACCTACGCCACTTGCAAGAGTGCCGTCGTCACGATCTCGGAATGCCTGTGGGGGCAACTGCGCGAGGTCGGCAGCGACATCGGCGTCTCGGTGCTCTTCCCGAGCGGGAAGACCAAGGGACTACTCGATACCGGTATCTGGAAGACACGTGAGCGGCCGGCCGAGTACGCCACCGACAAGCCGGTCGACACCGGCTCCAAGATGCAGGCCTGGATCGAATCGATGGAGAAGGCCGGCACTCCGGTCACCTTCACCCCGCTCACCGAAGTGGCCGACACCGTGATCGACGGTCTGCTGAACGATCGTTTCTGGATGGTGGAAGAAGGCCGTTTCGAAGACATGGTCCGCATGCGCGCCGACGTCATGCTCCGTCGCGCCGCACCCGAATACCCGCGAGGATGAGTTCCACGATCCTCGACACTTCGGTGTCGGCGCGCAACCTCGTCAAGACCTACGGCGAGGTGACGGCTCTGGCCGGACTCGATCTCGACGTTCCCGGTGGCACGGTGCTCGGTCTGCTCGGTCCGAACGGCGCCGGCAAGACGACGGCCGTGTCGATTCTCACCACTCTCGTTCGGCCCGATTCGGGATCGGCCACCGTGGCCGGTGTCGACGTGATGTCCGATCCGCGTGGTGTGCGCGCTCGTATCGGTCTCTCGGGTCAGTACGCCGCCGTCGACGAACATCTCACCGCGACCGAGAATCTCGAGATGATCGGCTGTCTGTACGGAATGCCTCGACACGAGGCCCGTCGGCGAGGTCTCGAACTACTCGAGCAGTTCCGTCTCATGGAGGCTTCCGATCGCCCGTTGAAGACGTTCTCGGGCGGCATGCGGCGCCGCATCGATCTGGCTGGTGCACTGGTCGCCGATCCGCCGGTGCTGTTCCTCGACGAGCCCACCACCGGGCTCGATCCGCGCAGCCGCGGCGAACTGTGGGACGCGATCCGCGAACGAGTCACCGGTGGCACGACGGTTCTGCTGACGACCCAGTACCTCGAAGAGGCCGACCAACTCGCCGACAAAATCGTCGTCATCGACCACGGTCGGGCCATCGCCAAGGGAACGGCCGAAGAACTGAAGCGACGGGTCGGCGGTGAGCACCTCGACGTGCACGTGAGCGGCGAGGGCGCGGTCGCCACGACCGAATCGGTTCTCGCCGCCGTGGCGACCGGACCCTTGCGTGTTCATCACGACGACGGCGAACTCTCGGCTCCGGTGTCGCACGGTGTCGAAGCCCTGTCGACGGTTCTGCGCGAACTCGAGTCTCGGCAGATCACGATCGTCGACATCGGTCTGCGTCGTCCCACTCTCGACGACGTGTTCATGGAACTCACCGGCCACGAGGCGGAGGCCGAATCATGAGTCTCGTACGCGATTCGGCGACCATCGCCCGGCGCAACATCATTCGCATTCGTCGAGTACCCGACGTGATGGCCTTCGTCATCGTGCAGCCGATCATGTTCGTGTTGTTGTTCGCCTATGTGTTCGGAGGATCGATCGATATTCCGGGCGGCGACTACCGCGAGTTCCTGATGGCCGGAATCTTCTCGCAGACCGTGGTCTTCGGAGCCACCTTCACCGGAGCCGGTCTCGCTGAAGACATGCAGAAGGGACTCATCAACCGCTTCCGATCCCTGCCCATGTCGCGATCGGCCGTGGTGGCCGGACGCACACTCAGCGACGTGGTCTACAACATGCTGTCGATCATCGTCATGTCGGTGGCCGGACTGCTGGTGGGCTGGCGTGTGCGCGGTTCGATTCTCGACGCCGTGGTGGGCTACGTGCTGTTGCTCTTCTTCGCCTACTCGTTCTCGTGGGTGATGGCGTGTATCGGCCTGCTCGTTCCCACTCCCGAAGTCGTCAACAACGCGACCTTCGTGGTGCTCTTCCCGTTGACCTTCATCGCCAACACCTTCGTGCCGTCCGACAACCTGCCCGGTGTGTTGAGGCCGATCGCCGAGTGGAATCCGGTGTCGACACTCACCCAGGCGGTGAGAGTGCGCTTCGGGAACATCCCGGCCAACACCCCCGAACCAACGGCGTGGCCGTTACAGAACGCCACGCTCTACACACTGGTGTGGGCCGGCATCCTGATCGCGGTGTTCGCACCCATCGCCACGCGGCTCTACCAACGGGCCGGCGCCCGCTGACTCCTACTCGATGCGCAGGCCGGAAATCGCGCGGGCGATCACCAACTGCTGAATCTCGCTCGTGCCCTCGAAGATCGTGTGGATCTTGGCGTCGCGGTGCATGCGCTCCACGTGGTACTCGCGCGTGTAGCCGTAGCCACCGAGAATCTGGATCGCATCCTCGGTGACGCGCACGGCGGTCTCGGAAGCGTGGTACTTGCTCATCGAACCCTCGGCGTTCTTGAAGCCACCGTTGCGACCGAGCCACGCAGCTCGCCAGATGAGCAGACGCGCGGCATCGATCTGAGTTGCCATGTTGGCGAGCTTGAAGGCGATGGCCTGATTCATGATGATCGGCTTGCCGAATGCCACGCGCTCCTTGGCGTAGTCGAGGGCGATCTCGTACGCACCGCGAGCGATACCGAGCGCCTGCGCACCCACCGACGGACGAGTCGCTTCGAAGGTCTTCATGGCCGGCTGTGCCTCGCCGGTGCGACCGGCTTCGCGGGCGCGCGCCAACTTCGCGTCGAGCTTCTCCTTGCCGCCGAGCAAACAACGACCCGGGACACGAACGTCGTCGAGCACCACTTCGGCCGTGTGCGATGCCTTGATGCCGTGCTTCTTGTACTTCTGGCCCTGCGACAAGCCCTTGGTTCCGGGCGGAACGACGAACGACGCCTGGCCGCGTCCCTTCAACGCCGGATCGACGGCCGCTACCACCACGTGCACATCGGCGATACCACCGTTGGTGATCCAGGCTTTGGTGCCGTTCAGCACCCATTCGTCGGTTGCTTCGTCGTACACCGCACGCGTGCGCAACGACGACACATCGGAACCGGCATCGGGTTCGCTCACGCAGAACGCGCCGAGCTTCACGTCGTCGGCGGTGCCGTAGCACTGCGGCACCCACTCGATCACCTGCTCGGGTGTGCCGTTGCCACTGATGCCAGCGGCGGCCAGACCCGATCCCATGATTCCCATACCGAGGCCGGCATCACCCCAGAAGATCTCCTCGATGGCGACCGGAAGGGTGAGACCGGTCGAGTCACTCATGGCGTTCATCATGAAGTCGACGCCGTACAAGCCGATCTTGGCGGCCTCCTGCACGATCGGCCACGGGAACTCTTCGCGGTCGTCCCACTCCTCGGCGGCCGGACGCATGACGTCCTTGGCGAATTCGTGGATCCAGTCCTTCAACTGAAGCTGGTCGTCGTTCAGGGAGAGATTGAAATCAGCCATCCCCCAAGGTTACCCACCGGTAACAGACCGGGCCACCCTGACCAAACTTTCGTTCACCCTGCCAGACTCGGCCCATGGCGTCCCCCCAGCCGGTCAGCAGCTTCAGCCTGCGCGGCGTGCTGGCCGCCCTCTTCACAGGGCTCGGGGCTCTGCATCTCTTGGTGGCGGTGGGCCGAGCCCACGACTGGGCGATCGAGGGCGCGTTCTTGGCCGGGGCCGGCCTCGTCCATCTGATCGGAGCAGTCACCGTGGTGCTCTCTCGGAGGCGGCGCCATCTGGTTGCGCTCGTCACCTGGCTGGCGGTGGCCGCCGGCGTCCTGGTGTTCACCCGCACCGCCGGGTATCCGTTCGGTCCGTTCACCGACTACGCGCCATCGCTGTCGTCGTACGAATTCGTCGTGCTCGCTCTGTCAATCGTGAGCACAGCGTTGTTGATCGGTGTCCTGCTGGTCGACATCGAGCTGTTGGGGAAAGGCGGGTGGCGTTTCGACACCCTCGCACCACTCGCCGTGATCGTGGCCGCTGTGCCCGGTCTCGCCACCACCAGTTGGGTCGACGACGCATCGAGCCTGACCGGATCAGGACACGTGCACGGCGCGTCGACGTTGGCGATCAATGACACTGCACTCACATGGGATGAGCGCGAACGATTGAGCCCGGAAATCACCCGTGCTCGAGAGATCGCACTCTCCTACCCGACGCTCGAATCCGCTCTCGACGCCGGATGGGCGTTGGCCGGTGTACCGGCCCGCGGCGCAGGGCAGATGGTCGTCGATGCAGGACGCGATTTCCGCGACGCCACGTTCGACGTCGGCGATCCCCATGGCTTGATCTACGCCTCCTCCGACCTCGATTCACCGGTCGTCGGTGTGCAATACGCACAATGGCTGTCGTCTTCCGACGAGGTCTCGGGCTTCACCGGCCAAGAGAACCTCTGGCATCTCCACGCCGGCACGTGCGTCATCACCGGCCCGTCGGGTGAGTACGCCGTTCCCCTCGACGAACCCACCACCGGTAGCGGTTGCCAAGACGTCGGCGGCCGACGAAACGACGTCGTGTCGTACATGCTGCGGGTGTGGGTCGCGCCGGGTTGGGAGAACCCGTACGGCACCTTC
>JAQCIK010000026.1:0-25656 GCA_027592035.1 Actinomycetota bacterium
AGGATCGTTCACTGCTCGCAACAGCGACCTCGCTCGTCTCGGAGTGAAGGTCGGTGCCACCTACGCCTCGGCCTCGGCCCGCAAAGTTTTCGCATCGGCCGAACGTCGCGTCGAGATCGACCGCGAGACCGAACTCAAGTCGGCCCAACACGTGAGCGAGCGACTCGGTGACATGAAGGGTGCCCTCATGAAGCTCGGTCAGATGGCGAGCTATCTCGACGAAGGTTTGCCGGCTCCGCTGCGTGCCGCCCTGTCGCAGCTCCAGTCGAGTGCACCACCGATGGCATCCGAACTCGCCGCCGAAGTGATCGAGCGCGAACTCGGAGCGTCTCCCGATCAGCTGTTCCTCGAGTGGGATCCCGATCCCATCGCCGCGGCGTCGATCGGTCAGGTGCATCGAGCCGTCGTGCTCGTCGACGGTGTCGAGCGAGCCGTCGCCGTGAAGGTTCAGTACCCCGGCGTCGACCGGGCGATCGACTCCGATCTGAAGAACGCCGATCTGCTCGGGTTTCTGCTGCAACAGGGCTTCAGCGGTCTCGATCCCTCCGAGATGGTCGACGAGGTCAAACAGCGCATTCGCGAAGAACTCGACTACACACAAGAAGCTCGCAATCAGGCGATCTTCGCCGACTGGTTCGCCGGCCACCCCTTCATCAAAGTTCCACGCGTGTTCTCCGACCTGTCGACCTCTCGGGTCCTGACCACCGAACTCGTCGCCGGCCATCCGTGGTCGTGGGTCACCGAGCAGAGTCAGGAGTACCGCGACCGCGTCGGAGAGACTCTGTTCCGCTTCGTGTTCCGAAGCCTCTACGGGATGCACAAGTTCAACGGAGATCCGCATCCGGGCAACTATCTGTTCCACGAGGACGGATCCGTCACCTTTCTCGATTTCGGACTGGTGAAGCACTTCACCGACGACGAGATGCGCACGTTCATCGCCATGGTGAGTTCGGCCGCTTACGAACGTGACGTTCCGAAGTTCCGAACCGTGCTCGAGGACTCGGGAATGTTGAAACTCGATGCTCCCGTGTCGACCGACGACGTGGGTCGCTACTTCGGTCGCTTCTACGAGCCGGTGTCCAACGATCGCGAGATCGTCTGGACTCCTTCGTACGCGAGTGGAATCGTTCGCCACACCTTCGATCGTTCGAGTCCGATCGCGCAATATGCCACTGTTCCGAAGACCTTCGTGTTCATTCAGCGGATCAACCTCGGTCTGTACGCCATCCTCGGTGAACTCGGAGCTCGCGGTAACTATCGCCGGATCGCCGAAGAGCTCTGGCCCTTCGTGGGTGCGAACCCCTCGACCGAACTCGGTGAAGCCGAAGCCCGCTGGGCATCGGCCCACCACTAGTGTCGACGGAATGTCGTCTCGCCGTTCATTCGCTGTCGTCACCGCACTCGTTCTCGTGCTCGCTGCCTGCGGCGGCGACGACACGTCGTCCAGTGACGAAGTGGTCGACGACGAAATGACTCTGGTCGACGATCCGATCATGGATGCCGACGAACCCGAGGTGGTTCTTCCGGAGTCGACGCCGACCGAACTGAACGTCACCGACGTCACCGTGGGTGTCGGACCGGCGGCTGCCGACGGCGACACGGTGTTCGTCAACTACGTCGGCGTGCTCAGTGCCGACGGCAGTCGTTTCGACGGCAACTACGGCAGCGATCCCTTCGTCGTGACCCTGGGTATGGGCATGGTGATCAAGGGGTGGGACCAAGGTCTGGTGGGCATGCAAGCCGGAGGCCGACGCCAGCTCGACATCCCCGCCGATCTCGCCTACGGCTCACAGGGAGCCGGCGATGCCATTCCTCCCGATTCGGCGATTTCGTTCGTGGTCGACATGATCGCCGTCGTTCCGGCGACCGATGCGTCCCAGGAACCTTCGGTCGACATCTCGCCGGCCGACAACGTGAGCGAGCTCGTGATCACCGACCTCGTGGATGGAGATGGTGCCGTGGCCGAGGCGGGAGCCAAGGCGGTTCTTCATCTCGTCGCCTTCCGAGCCGACACGGCCACCCAGATCACGAGTACGTGGGCCTCGCCGCAACCACTCAGCTTCGAGTTGACCGACGGTGGAACCCTGCCCGGACTCGTGGAGGGGATCCAGGGCATGAAAGTGGGTGGTCGGCGTCAGATACAGGTGCCATTCACCGACGCTTGGGGTGCCGAGGGTCAGACCGAGATCGGATTGCCGGCCGAGATCGATCTCATCGTGGTGATCGATCTCCTCGCAACCTTCTGACCTCGTCGATCTTTCGCCACCAGGTTCGTAAGGCGTCCGGGAAGGCACCTTCACCACCGTCGGCGAACGAGTCCGACCATTCGTGACCTTCCCATCGACGCACCACGACGGCGACGCCGTCGTCTGACACGGCGGCGGTCAATCGAACGCGGAACCGACAGGGCTCGTCGTCGTCGTGATCATCGTCGCCATCATTGTCGTCGCCATCATCGTCGTGATCATCGTCGTCGAGCGGAGTCATCCAACCGGTCATGACGAGACATGCAACGTCGAAGTCGATCGTCGGCGGCAGTCGGGTGATGAGCTCGTAAGGGTCCGCGTCGCAGTCGACGAGTTCGCGCACGAATCCGTGTTCGCCATCATGAATGGCGAACACCCGAGATGCGCGATAACGCAATGTTTCGTCGAGGGTCTCGTCGAGATCGGCGTCGACCCACTGGGCCGCCCTCAACGACAACGTCGACCGTGGGGTACTGAAATTGGGACTCATGCCCGAATGTGGACACAGTCGGTGATGTGGGGCGACGAGTCAGACGAGAGAGCGTTCGAGTTCGGTCGCCGCGACCACGACGTGGGAGCCGAATCGACGACCGGGTTGAGTCGACAGACGTTCGATCGGTCCGCTGACGCTCACGGCGGCGATCACGGTTCCGAACGTGTCGCGTACGGGCGCACTCACCGAGGCGACACCTGCCTCGCGTTCGCCCACCGACTGCACCCACCCGTGTCGTCCGACGTCGTCGCCCACCAGCACGTGTCCGGCCGAACCGGCACCGAGTGGAAGAAGCGATCCCTCGGGAACGATCCACCGCAATCCGTGCGGTGACTGCAGCGACAGGACGCAACGGCGCACCTCACCCTCGCGCACGTACAGCTGAACGCTTTCACCGGTCTGGTCACGCAGACGTTCGAGAATCGGACGGGCACGTTCGACGAACGAGTCGGATTCGGTGGCCGCTCGGCCGAGAGTCACGAGCCAACGACCCAAGGCGTAGCGACCGTCGTCGGTTCGTCGCACGAGACCGTGCACTTCCATGGCGGTCGCCAATCGGTGAGTGGTGGCGCGAGGAAGACCCGATCGGGCCGTGAGATCGGCCAGACCGAGCGGACCGTGGGCAAGGAGGACCTCCCAGACCACGACCGCCTTGTCGAGTACTCCGACTCCCGATACGCTGTCCATACGGCGAGACTACCGTCTCAATATGTGAGACAGCGTCTCGTCACGAATCGCACGAGGTGACATGTCATGACACAACCGACCACCCTCCCGCAGAAGGTCTGGGACCAGCACGTGGTGCATTCGGCACCCGGCGAACCCGACCTCTTGTACATCGATCTGCATCTCGTCCATGAAGTCACGAGCCCCCAGGCCTTCGACGGTCTCCGGATGTCGGGGCGCAAGGTGCGTCGACCCGATCTGACCGTGGCCACCGAGGACCACAACGTCCCCACCGAGAACATCCACCTCCCGATCGCCGATCCGGTGTCGGCCCGCCAGGTCGAGGTCATGCGAACCAACGCCCGTGAGTTCGGTGTCGATCTGTTCTCGATGGGTGATGCTCGCCAGGGCATCGTGCACGTCATCGGACCCGAACAAGGCCGCACTCTTCCGGGCATGACGATCGTGTGCGGCGACAGCCACACTGCGACTCACGGTGCCTTCGGCGCACTTGCCTTCGGTATCGGAACGAGCGAAGTCGAACACGTTCTCGCCACGCAGACACTTCCGCAGAGTCGACCGAAGTGGATGTCGATCGACGTCGATGGTGAACTCCCCGACGGCGTGACCGCAAAAGACGTCATCCTGGCCATCATCGGACACATCGGCACCGGTGGCGGAATCGGTCATGTGATCGAGTACTGCGGATCGGCCATCCGGTCGCTCTCGATGGAAGGTCGCATGACCATCTGCAACATGAGTATCGAAGCCGGAGCCAAGGCCGGACTGATCGCGCCCGACGACACCACGTTCGCCTATCTCGAGGGTCGAGAGTTCGTTCCCAAGGGTGCTCAATGGGAGCAGGCTCTCGACGCCTGGCGTGGGCTGGTGTCCGATCCGGGCGCTTCGTGGGACAAAGAAGTTCGTCTCGACGCAGCATCTCTCGTTCCCCACGTCAGTTGGGGAACCAACCCCGCTCAGGTGACCGGAATCGACGGTGCTGTCCCCTCACCCGACGACTACGCCGATCCCACCACTCGTGAAACGGTTGCCCGAGCCCTCGAATACATGGGTCTGACCGCCGGTCAACGAATTCGTGACATCTCACTCGACACGGTGTTCATCGGTTCGTGCACGAACAGTCGTATCGAAGATTTGCGGGCGGCGGCCAAAGTCATGGAAGGTCGAGCCGTGACGGTGCCGCGCGTGATGGTGGTTCCGGGTAGTCACGCCGTGAAGGCACAGGCCGAGGCCGAAGGGCTCGACAGGATCTTCCGCGCTGCCGGCGCCGACTGGCGTGAACCGGGTTGTTCGATGTGCCTGGCCATGAATCCCGACAAGTTGGCACCCGGCGAACGAGCGGCCAGCACCAGCAACCGAAACTTCGAGGGACGTCAGGGTCGCGGTGGACGAACTCACCTCGTGTCACCCGCTGTCGCCGCCGCCACCGCAGTGGCCGGTCACTTCGCCACCCCCACCGATCTGAGCTGAGGAGTAACCATGAAGAGCGTTCGAGTTCTCTCCGGTCGAGGCATCCCGCTACGACGTAGCGACGTCGACACCGACCAGATCATTCCGGCCGACTGGTTGAAGCGCGTCGAACGCACGGGCTTCGAAGCGGGCCTGTTCTCCACATGGCGCGACGACCGTGACTTCGTCCTGAACGATCAGCGTTATGCCGGTGCGTCGATTCTCGTGGCCGGACCCTCGTTCGGAGTGGGCTCGAGCCGTGAGCACGCGGTGTGGGCCATTCAACAGTACGGATTCGACGCCGTGATCGCGCCGAGCTTCTCGGACATCTTCCGCAACAACTGCACCAAGAACGGGCTCGTACCCGTGGCGCTTCCACTCACCACTGTCGAACGTATCTGGGCGGCGATCGAAGCCGATCAGGCCACCGAGATCGTGGTCGACATGGAGCGCCTCACCGTGGAAGTGCCCTCGATCGGCGTGACCGAGAACTTTCCGATGGAACCGCAGAACCAGCACCGCTTCCTGAACGGTCTCGACGACATCGGCATCACACTCAGCCACGCCGACGACATCACGGCGTTCGAAGCCAAACGTCCAGCCTGGCTCGCGCGCTGAGCATCACGACGACTCGTCAGTCGTTCTCGAACTCGATCAGATTCAACAACTTCGGATTGTTGCTGAACACCTCAATCGGCTTGGTGATCGGCATACGCATCGTTCGTTGGAGCAACGTGACCTGAGTGTGCTGGTTGTACTCGACGAGAGTGACCGCCCAGCCGTCGCGACCAGCGCGTGCCGTACGGCCCGACCGGTGCAAATAGTCCTTGTTGTCCTTGGCCGGCTCGTAATGAACGACGGCCGCGATGTCGTCGATGTCGATACCACGGGCCGCCACGTCGGTGGCCACCAACACGTGCAGATCTCCCTCGGCGAAACGGCGCAGCGCCTTTTCGCGCGTGGGCTGCGCCAGGTCACCGTGAATGGCCGACGCGTTGACACCGAGCGCCTGCAAATTGTCGGCGACTCGATCGCACACTCGCTTGGTCTGGCAGAACACCACGGTCTTGCCCGCACCACGGGAGATCGCCGAGACGACCTTGTCCTTGTCGAGATGGTGCACGGCCAACCACAGATGGTGCATGGTGCCGACGGTGTCGGTGGCCGCGTCGATCGCCACTTCGATCGGATCCTTGAGATAGGCCCGGATCAGGTGGCCGACATCACCGTCGAGAGTGGCCGAGAAGAGCATCGTCTGATTGCGGCCCGTGCAGCGGCGCAGGATCCATTCGACCTGCGGGGTGAAACCGTCGTCGGCCATGCGGTCGGCCTCGTCGAGAACCACGACCTCGACGCCCGAGACGTCGATCTCTTCCGACTTCAACAAGTCGATGAGACGCAGCGGAGTGGCCACCACGATTTCGATGCCTTTGGCCATCTCGTCGACCTGATAATGGCGACTCGACCCTCCGTACACGGGTAACACGCGGCGACCCGAATGACGAGCCACCGGTTCGAGGACCTCGGCCACCTGAATGGCGAGTTCGCGCGTGGGCACGAGCACGAGCCCGAGCGGACGCTTGGGTTCGGCACGTTCGGAGACGCGCGACAACATCGGCACACCGAAGGCGAGTGTCTTGCCCGAACCGGTCTTGGCGCGGCCGCACACGTCGCGGCCTTGCATGGCCACCGGAATGGCCTCTTTCTGGATGGCGAAGGGCTGAGCGAAACCGGCTGCCGCCAGTCCGGCATCGACGAAGTCGGGAACACCGAGAGCGGCGAAACCGGTGGGCGTGGGAACCGGCGGAAGAGCGTTGATGGAGGTGAGGGGTTTGGACGTGTCGGGTGCTGGCTGATCGGGGCGAGGAGGGCGGCGCCGTCCACGCGGTGATCCCTGACGTCGGGATGGTTCTGTCATGTTCCTTGCAGGGTACCGCGTGCGGGCGGTCGGCCCCCGGTTCGACTCAGGTGAGGGTACGGGGGTCGACTCGCAGAACTCGCCGGAACAGCGCATCGATGAGGAAACCGGTGATTCCGATCATCAGAACGGCCCCACCGAGCGCCGCGTAGTCGAGTTGGTCTCGGGCGTTCAGTACCGCGTACCCGAGACCCGAATCGACACCCAGCATCTCCGCCGGAACGAGAACGATCCACGCCACTCCGAGAGCCAGTCGCAACGCCGTGAGCACGTTGGCTCTCACCACCGGCGACGTGACGAACCGCAAGCGTTCGGGACGGGTCGCCCCGAGCGACTCGGCGAGTTCCTTCAGCGCCGGAGACACCGACTTCACCCCCGCAGCAGTACCGAGGGCCAGCGGCCACACCGCAGTGATGGCGACGAGGAACAGAACCGGCGCGTCACCCACTCCGAACGCCACGATCACGATCGGAGCCCACGCCAACGGGGAGATCATGCGCAGGAAGTTCACCACCGGAGTGGATGCGTCTTCGACCCGACGATTCGACCCGAGGCCCAGACCCAACGGAACACCGAACGCGATTGCGATGGCGAGTCCGGCGAGGAGGCGCACCAGGCTGGCGCGCAGATCGGCAACGAGATCGCCGTCGATCAATCCGTTCCAGAGAGCCGGCACCGATTCGTCGGGACCGATTCGGGACACCACCGGATTGTCGGACCACACGACCGACGACGCCAACCACCACAGTCCGATCGCCACGCCGATCACCAGAAGACGAACGGCGACACGCACTGCGACGTCTCTCGCCGGGTCGATCATGCGACGTGATCCGGTCACGGCGCGATGGTCTCGACTCGTTCGAACGATGCCAGACGGAAACGCTCGAGACCACCGTTGGCCTCGATGGCGGTGCGGGCCAGACCGTCGGCCACCAACTGTTCGTGTGCCGTCGACGGATCGAGAGCATCGAGGAACGAGGTGTCGCCGTCGATGAGGGTCTCCTTCAACGAGGTCACCAGTTCTTCGGTGTAGGAGGGGAAGGCGTAGGGCTGGAAACCGATGCGCTCCGACGACCATTCCTCGTTCGCGATGGCACCTGACGCGAAGTACTCCTCGGTCGCGTAGTGGGTGAGGGCCCGTTCGATCGCCTCGACCGGCTGGGGCAGGTAACCGCCCTCCGAAAGGATCGCCGCTGCGGCGGGACGATCGTCGGCGATGGTGAGCTGCGACAGCGCGAGCGCATTCACCAGACCCTGTCCTGCGTCAGGACTCGACGCCAGGAACTTCTCCGACACCACGGTCACACAGCACGCATGATCCCGCCACACGTCGCCGGTGAACCGCAGGATCTTGCCCGCACCCTTCACCTCGGCCAGGGCGTTGAACGGATCGGCCACGATGAAGGCGGCGATGGATCTCGATGCGAGCGCTGGCACCATGTCGGCCGGCGGCAGCACGACCAACTTCACCGTTCCATCGGCTTTCGACGGATTCCCGTCGATCACGGGGGTGAGTCCGTTGGCGCGCAACAACTTCTGCAGCACCACGTTGTGGATACTCCACCAGAACGGGACGGCCACCGTCTCACCGGCCAGATCGGTGACCTTGCCGATGCGTTCGGCCGAGGTGAGCGCCGATCCGTTGGTGTGATTCCACGCCACGACCTTCACCGGCAGACCGGCTCCGAATCGCAACTGCACGGCGAGGGGCATGAGCAGGTGCACCACGTCGACCTGTTCGGCCTGGAACGCTTCGACCAGATCGGCCCACGAACGAAAGAGCGTGGGGTCGGCGGCGTCGAAACCCTGCGCGTCGAACGCCCCGGTCGCATGCGCCACGAGAAGCGGCGACGCATCGGTGATCGGCAGATAGCCCGAGCGAATGGCGCCGAGGTCGAGAGTTGGTGACGTGCCTGCCGTCGTCGTGACGCCGTTCGAACCCGACGATCCACCACACGCCGCCAGGAGGAACGGGGCGGTGGTCGCAGCGAGTCCGGTTCCGGCGACGAGGCGCAGGAAGTCACGGCGATTGCGGAACTGGGTGGTCATGGAACGACTCCTGGTCGAGATCGGATGGGAGAAACGTTGATGCGGTGCAGCGACGGTCAGGTCGCCGCAAATTCGGTCATGAGGTGGGATTCGATCTCGACGAGCACACTGCTCTCGGAGATTCGCTCGCGATCGGCCACGTCCGACGTCCAGACCGGAATCGCAGTGCGACCGTCGTCATTGGCGTGCGACAACAAAGCGATGCGATCGGCGACGTACAACGCCTCGGTGAGATCGTGCGTGACCAGAACGATGGTCGGGGCCAACTGATCGCGGTGCGAGACGATCCAGTCCTGCAACGACGAACGAGTGGCCACGTCGAGAGCCGAGAACGGCTCGTCGAAGAGAAGAACCTTGGGCCTCGCCGCCACGGCGCGAGCGATCGACACTCGCTGTCGTTGACCACCCGACAACTCGGACGGGAAACGATCGGCGAGTTCGGCGATGTCGAGACGCTCGAGCAGCTCGAGGGCGATACGTCGACGGTCCTTCTTCGACCGCGTGCGATCGGGATGACTGCGCAACCGGAGCGGGAACGCCACGTTGTCGATGACCGAGAGCCACGGCATGAGTCGGTGGTCCTGGAAGACGAGCGCGGTGCGCAACGAACCGACCGGTTGCGGGTATTCGATCGATCCCGACGCCACGTCGACCAGACCGGCCACCACTCGCAGCAACGTGCTCTTGCCCACGCCACTGCGTCCGACCACGGCCAGCACTTCACCGTGGCGAACCTCGAGGTCGACCCCGTTCAGGACACGCCGGCGTTCGGCACCCAACTCGATCGAGACGTCACGAAGGCGAATGGCCACGTCGCTCATGCCGACGCTCCCAGTTCCCAACGCAATTGAGCCTCGGTGGGCGACTGCACCGGGAGGAACAAAGCCTCGCGGACTCGCCGAGCCGTCGCGCTACCTGCCAGGTACGCGCTGCCGCCGCGGACCGCCAACTCCAGTCGAGTGGCGTGAGTGGCGAGATGCGATGCATTGAGACGAAGACGGAGCACATCGCGCAAATCGGGCCGCTCGCCACGATCGAGGGCGAGCCCTCCTTCGGAGAGCAGGGTCACGAGACGTCGCCATTCGGCCCGCACCTCGTCGACCTCCGACTGCAGAGCGACCGCCGGACCACGCAGATCGTCGAGATTGCCGAGCGATGCCGACACCAGTCCGACGATGAATGCCGTCTGGAACAACAAGAACTTGGGACGGACGTCGGCGATGAAGTCCTCGAACGGCGAACGAAGATCGTCGCCACCGACGAGTTCGACGTTCGACAATCGCATCGCACCCGACTTCGATCCGTCGAGAGCCAACAGGCCGGTGATGGGCAACACTTCGACACCGGCCCGACCCAGATCGAACGAGACCAACGAGCGACGACCAGTGGTCTCGTCCTGCACACCCGTGACGACGATCGTGTCGGCGTGCAGATTCGACGCCCACGACAGGAAACCGTTCGCGGTGCGTCCGGTCGCCGAGGGCGACACGGTCACCGGGATCTCGGACACTCCGGCCGCGGCGCGGAACGTTCCGGCCAAGGCCGTCGAACCCACCCGGTCGGCTCGTCGCACGATCTCGGTGCGATCGGCATCGGCGCCGTGCACCACGAGGTATTCGACCGTCATGCGATGCGACCAGGCAGTGAACGCCGTGGTCATGCACACCGAGGCGAGATCGGAGAGCACGTGGATCTGATCGGAATATGAGCCCGCACTTCCCGGAAGTCCGAGATCGAGCAGACCTTCAGCGGCCAGTCGACGGATCGTGACACGCGAGTCGTGCTGCGCGTCACCGTCGATCTCGGCCGACGTCGACGCGACGTCGTCGAGCACCGAGGTCGTCAGGGTCGAACGACCGAGCAACGACGAGGTGGTGTCACGCATCGCTACGAACGTCGGCGAGGTGATGGAGTCGGTCGATCGGCGCGCTCACGACATCGCGTGCACGACGCACCGCATCCTCGTCGGGAGCGTCGTAGAAGCACAGGCACTTGATCATGTCTTCGCGTACGTACGTGCGCTGGAACGTGGTCTCGGGAACCTGCGCGTACAAAGGCGACTTCTCCTTCTTGCGCGCCAGGTAGGCGTCCATCGTGAGACCGGCCGGCAGATCCCACTCGACTAGGTAGCCCGAGCTCGGACGCTCGGCCTTGATGGTTGCGAGATCGGCACCCACGAGACGCACCGGGGCCACGTCGTCGACCGAGAGTCCGGCTGCACCGAGCGCGGCGCGCAACTCGGCGGGGGCCACTCCCTCGACGATGGCGAACACGCGGTCCTTGGATCCGGTGACCTGCGCTTCGATGAACTCTCCCCCGGCCTGACTGGCGACCGACTCGACGGTGCGGAGGACCTCGGCGAGGTCGAGGTCGGGGACGTCGGAACTCGGAACGATTTCGGCGAGGACGAGGGACATGGGAACCTCCCAGGGGTCGGGTCAATTGCTGACTGGAATAGTCGTATTGAAGCGCGATTCCCTCTAATTCCGATCATTTCTGTCGGTTTTCTGCTGAAAAACACCCTGACCTGGGGAAATGAGATCACTCGCCGGGCTCCGGGCCCACCCGTTCCACTGCCTACGCTGGCGACATGAAAGTGCCCTTGAGCGTCGTCGACTTCATCCGCCGTGCCGAACTTCTCTACCCCGACCGACTCGGTGTCGTCGACGAGCCCGATCAACCCGCACCGTCGTGGGGATCGCTCACCTACCGGCAGATCGCCGAGCGCATGCGCGCCCAAGCGGCCGGCCTCGACGCTCTCGGCATCGGCGTCGGCGAACGTGTTGCCATGGTCAGCCACAACTCGGCCCGCCTCCTCACCAGTTTCTTCGGCGTGTCGGGATCGGGACGCATTCTCGTGCCGATCAACTTCCGTCTCGTGGCCGAAGAAGTGAAGTACATCGTCGAACACTCAGGAGCGCGGGTTCTACTCGTCGATCCCGAACTCGCCGACGCCATGTCGACGGTCGAATGCGAGCACAAATACGTGATCGGCACCGAAGCCGACGACGCATTGCTCCGCTTCGGTGTCGAGCCCCGCGCATGGTCGCCCGACGAAGACGCCACCGCCACCATCAACTACACGAGTGGCACCACGGCCCGCCCGAAAGGTGTGCAACTCACACACCGCAACCTCTGGCTCAACGCCACCACCTTCGGCTGGCACCTCGGCGTGACCGACCGAGACGTCTACCTGCACACTCTGCCCCAGTTCCACTGCAACGGATGGGGAATGGTGTACGCCATGACCGGCATGGGGGCGACCCACGTCGTGCTGCGAAAGGTCGACGGCGCCGAAATCCTGCGGCGCATCGATCAACACGGCGTGACCGCATTGTGCGGTGCGCCCGCCGTGGTGAACGCCGTTCTCGACGCCGCAACGTCGTGGGACGGTCCGATCCCCGGTCGCGATCGCGTCCGCATGGTGGTGGCTGGTGCTCCCCCGCCCACACGCACCATCGAACGCATGGAGACCGAGCTCGGCTGGGAATTCATCCAGCTCTACGGCCTCACCGAGACATCACCGTTCCTCACCATGAATCGCACGCGTGCCGAATTCGATTCGTTGTCGTCGGCCGATCGAGCCCAGAAGTTGTCGCGCGCCGGGGCACCGGCGATCGGTGTCGAGATGCGCGTGTCGCCACAGGGTGAAGTTCTCGCTCGCGGCAATGTGGTGATGGCTGGGTACTGGGACCAACCCGATGCAACGCGCGACGCGATCCACGCCGCGGCCGACGACACCGACGGTGTCGACTGGTTCCACACCGGCGACGGAGGAACCATCGACGAGAACGGCTACGTCACCATCAGCGACCGCAAGAAAGACGTCATCATCTCCGGCGGCGAGAACGTGTCGTCCATCGAGGTCGAGGATGCCATCTTCAGTCACCCCGACGTCTCGGAGGTGGCCGTGATCGGAATCCCCGACGAGAAGTGGGGCGAACTAGTCCTGGCCCTCGTCGTCACCACACCCGGTTCGACTCTCGCCGAGGACGACGTGATCGCGTACGCCAAGACGAAACTCGCCGGCTACAAGTGCCCGAAGAAGGTCGAGTTCCGTGACGAGTTGGCGAGGACGGCCACCGGGAAACTTCAGAAGTTCAAGTTGCGCGAGCCCTATTGGGCCGGGCTCACCAAACAGGTGAACTGACTCAACCGATACCGCGCAGCGCCGTGTTCGACGTTTGCTGCTGCAGGAACCACTCGTACGTGGAGCGAATTCCTCGATCGAGGTCGTAGCTCGGAGACCACCCGAGGTCGCGGAGACGACTGACGTCGAGAACCTTGCGAGGCGTTCCATCGGGCTTCGAGGTGTCGAAGTGCAGGATTGCGTCGGGGTACACCACGTCGCGGATCTTCTGCGCGAGATCACGGATACTCAGATCGATTCCGGTACCGACATTGATGTGCATGTCGTCGCTGTAGTTCTCCATCAGGAACACGCACGCGTCGGCCAGATCGTCGACGTGCAGGAACTCACGCATCGGAGTTCCGGTCCCCCAGATCTCGACTCGTGGGTCGCCGGCCGTCTTTGCGTCGTGGAACTTGCGGATGAGGGCGGGCAGAACGTGACTCGAAGCCAGATCGAAGTTGTCGTTCGGCCCGTAGAGGTTGGTGGGCATGGCCGAAATGAAGTCGGCTCCGTACTGGCGTCGATAGGCCTGACACAACTTGATGCCGGCGATCTTGGCGACCGCGTACCACTCGTTCGTGGGTTCGAGCGGACTGGTTAACAACTGTTCCTCGGTGATCGGCTGGGTGGCATGACGCGGATAGATGCACGAACTCCCGAGATACAGCAACTTGGTGACGCCGGTGCGCTGGCTCGCGTGCACGACGGTTCCGTGGATCATGAGATTGTCGTAGATGAACTCGGCCGGTCGAGTGCTGTTGGCCAGAATTCCTCCGACGGTTCCGGCCACCAAGAACACGTAGTCGGGTCGATGAGCAGCGAACCACTCGTCGACGGCGCCTTGATCCCGGAGATCGAGTTCGTCGCGTGTCGCCGTCAGTACGTTCGCGAACCCGGCGTCTCGGAGGCGTCGAACGACGGCACTGCCCACCAGACCACGATGACCAGCCACGAAGATCTTGGCGTCGGTTGGCATGGGATGGTGCATCACGTCTCCCGGGTCGATGAGACCGTCAGAGTATCGGTCAGTCGACGCCCATCAATCGACGAGAGCCTGATGCACCATCTGCTTCAACTGACTACGCAGGGGATGCGTGCTCGACGGCATCAGCTGAGTCATGAAGGTGAGGGTGAGGTCCTCGACCGGATCGACCATGAACCAGGTGCTCGCTGCGCCACCCCACCCGAAGTCACCCACCGAACCCGGAACCTTGGCCGCCACCGGATCGAGGGTGACGCTCATGCCGAGTCCGAACCCGACACCGTCGTAACTCGTCTCGGCGAACAACGGACGACCGAAGGCCGTGAGGTCGACGTTTCCGGGCAGATGATTGCTGGCCATGTACTCGACCGTGCGCGGCGACAGGATTCGCCGACCGTCGAGTTCGCCACGATTGCGAAGCATCTCGGCGAACCGCACGTAGTCACCGGTGGTCGACACGAGCCCACCTCCACCGCCGTCGATGCTCGGCTGGTGGTACACGCCGCGGTCGGCCGCATCGGCTCGAGTCGCGGCCAGCGTTCCGGGAGCTGCCATGTACAGAGCGGACATTCTCTCGGCACGATCCTCGGAGCACCAGAACGCCGTATCGGTCATTCCGAGTGGTTCGAAGATGCGCTCGCGCATGAAGTCACCGAGGCGCCGTCCACTGATCACTTCGATCACGCGACCGAGCACGTCGAGCGACACCGAATAGTTCCACTCGGACCCGGGCTGGAAGAGCAGTGGTTGACGGGCGAGCAAGGAACACAGCCCGGCCAGATCGAGATCGCGTGGGAAGCCCCACTCCATTCCGGCGCGGCGATACAACTCGTCGACCGGGTGCTGGTACATGAATCCGTAGGTGAGCCCGGCGGTGTGGGTGAAGAGGTGCCACATCTCCATCGCTTCCGACATCGGTTCGAGGAACGGCCTCACCCAGGTTCCACCGCGCCACACCTTGGTGTCGGCGAACTCCGGCAGGAATTTCGACACCGGATCGTGCAGTTCGAACCGTCCCTCCTCCCAGAGGATCATTGCTGCAACGGCCGTGATCGGCTTGGTCATCGAGAAGATGCGCCAGATCGTGTCGTCGGCGACCGGACGATTCGACTCCCGGTCGGCGAGTCCCTGCGACGTGGTGAAGGCGACTTTTCCGTCACGCGCGATCACCAACTGGTACCCGGTCAGGAGGCCCTTGTCGAGGTACTGAGTGAAGTGACGATCGATTCGACCCAGCCGGTCGGCACACAGACCGACGTCTCGCGGGTCGACGACAGGACGTCCGTGATTCATGAGCCCACAGTAGGCCCGCGGACGATCAGCCCTGACTGTCCTGTTGGGCGGCGATCTCGGCACGGACGGCGTCCATGTCGAGGTCGCGGGCCTTGCCGACCAGTTCTTCGAGTGCCCGCTGCGGGAGCGCTCCGGCCTGGTTGTAAAGGAGAATGCCGTCCCGGAAGATCATGAGGGTCGGGATCGACTGGATCCCGAAGGACGCGGCCAACTCTTGTTGGGCCTCGGTGTCGACCTTGCCGAACACGGCGTCGGGGTTCGACTCGGCCACCGACTCGAAGATCGGGGCGAACTGGCGGCACGGGCCGCACCAGGACGCCCAGAAGTCGACGAGCACCATGCCGCCGCCCTCGATGGTGGATTCGAAATTGTCTCGGGTGAGTTCGACTGCTGTGCTCATGACCGATACAACCCGATCCCTCCTCCTTTCATTCCCAACCGCCAGAAATCGCCCACTCTGTAGCGCTCGTGGCCGTATTTGGTTACGAGCGCTACAGAGTGGGCGAATTTTTGCGGTTTCGGTTGTTGTCTCGGGGGTTCGGGTTGCGTAGTGTTCGCCCGCTCATCCGTCCACGAGAACACCTGGGGAGGTTTGGACCAATGAACAACAGCAATGTCAACACGACGTCACCCATGGATCTGACCGAACCTGGGTTCCCGGGCAAAGGGGTCGGCTACGACTGGCAGTCGGTGGTCGCCGAGGCCGCTGCCGCCCACCTCGACCTCGAGCTGGCGACCGCCTTGGCCGCCGCCCGCACCGTCGAATCCGTCGCCTCCTGACCGCGACTTTCTCCCCACTCTGTTGCGGTAGTCGCCGTATTTGGGTACGAGCGCAACAGAGTGGGTGATTTGTCGTGTTCTGGGGTGGTTGCCGGGGACGGGCCCGGATGGGTAGCGTCCCCCTCGTGACGACTCTGTTGGGCCTCCTCCTTATGTAGGGCGAGCGCCCCATATCGCGTTCGCCGAACCCCGTGCGCCCCGAGCGCCGGGGTTTTTTGTTTGCCCACCGAGCCGCCACCCGACCAGGAGAGATCATGAACACCATCCGCCATCCGCAGTTCGTCAACAAGGGCATCGGCTCGATGCCCCACGACAAGTACTCGCCGTTCATTCCCCTCGTCCTCCACGACCGCACCTGGCCCAACAACGTCATCACCAAGGCCCCTCTCTGGTGTTCGGTCGACCTCCGCGACGGCAATCAGGCCCTCATCGACCCCATGGACCCCGAACGCAAGCGCCGCATGTTCGACGAATTGGTGAAGATGGGCTTCACCGAGATCGAGGTCGGCTTTCCGTCGGCGAGCCAGCCCGACTTCGACTTCGTTCGGCAGTTGATCGAGGAGGACATCTGCCCGGACGACATCTGGATCCAGGTCCTCGTCCAGAGTCGCGACGAACTGATCAACCGCACCTACGAATCACTGCGAGGTGCCAAGAACGCCATCGTCCACTTCTACAACTCGACCAACCCCCTGCAGCGCGAAGTCGTCTTCGATCTCGACCGGGCCGGAATCGTCGACATCGCCGTGAACGCAGCCCGCACGTGCAAATCTCTCGAGCCGACACTCACCGGAACTCGAGTGCGCTACGAGTACTCACCCGAGAGCTTCACGCTGACCGAACCAGAATTCGCCATCGAAGTGTGCGAAGCCGTCATGGACGTGATCCAGCCGACCCCGGAGAATCCGCTCATTCTCAATCTGCCAGCCACCGTCGAGTGCTACAGCCCCAACGTGTACGGCGATGTCATCGAGTGGTTCGGGCGCACCATCAAGAACCGAGAATCCGTTGTCATCAGCCTCCATCCCCACAACGATCGCGGTTGTGCCGTGGCGGCCGCCGAGTTCGGTGTGATGGCCGGCGCCGACCGGGTCGAAGGGACACTGTTCGGAAACGGAGAACGAACCGGCAACGTCGACATCGTCAACCTCGCCATGAACCTGTTCGTGAACGGAGTCGATCCCGAACTCGACATCTCCGATATCGACGCCCTGCGACGTACCGCCGAATACTGCAACCGCCTTCCGGTTCATCCTCGCCATCCCTACGTGGGCGATCTGGTGTACACCGCGTTCAGCGGAAGTCATCAGGACGCCATCAAGAAGGGATTCGAGGCGATCGATCGCAAGGCGCTCGCCGCCGGGCGCGCTCCCGGCGATTACGACCAGTGGGGCGTTCCGTACCTGCCTCTCGACCCCAAGCATCTCGGCCGAACCTACGAAGCCGTGATTCGCGTCAACAGTCAGAGCGGCAAGGGCGGCGTCGCGTACGTGATGAAGTCCGAGCACGGTTTCGACCTTCCTCGGCGCCTCCAGATCGAGTTCTCGAAGAGCATCCAGCACATCACCGAAGACCTGGGTACCGAGATCAGCCCTCTCACGATGTGGGAAGCCTTCAAATCCGAGTACTTCCCGGTCGAACCACGCTTCGTCCTCGAGAGCCACGAGATGCGAAGTCAGTCGAGCAACGGCGGACGGACGTCGATCACGGCTCAGTTGGTCGTCGACGGCCAACACCTCACGATCACCGGTGAGGGGAACGGTCCGATCGACGCATTCGTCACCGCAATGCGCACCGGACTCGGTGCATCACTCGACGTCGTCGACTACAGCGAACACGCGATCGGCAAGGGATCCGAAGCTGAAGCCGTGGCATATGTCGAGACGGTTGCCGAGTCCGGCGAGGTTCTCTGGGGGGTCGGTACCGACGAGAACACGGTGACGGCGTCTCTCCGAGCAGTTCTGTCGGCGCACGAGCGCCACCAGAGTCGGCACTGAGCACTAACGTCGGGCTCAGACGTCCGAACCGAGAGAAGGAGTGGGACATGCGAGTGACGGTCGACTACGACATGTGTGCATCGACGGGTTCGTGCATGCAGGTCTGCCCCGAGGTGTTCGAAGTCCGAAGCGACGGTTACCTCTACGTTCTGCTCGAGGAACCGGGAGAAGAGTTACGGGAGAAGGTCGAACAAGCCGCCGACCTCTGCCCCACCGCGGCGATCACCGTCGAGGGCTGACCTGTCCTTCCATCACAAACTCCGGTCGGCGTGGACGAGTGCCGACTCCATGCTCTGCGTCGGACTCGATCCGGACCCGGCTCGCTTCCCCGACGGAGTCGACCGCGATGCGCGGGGGATTCTCGATTTCTGTCGCACCGTCGTCGACACCACTGCCCATGCGGTCTGTGCGTTCAAACCACAGATCGCCTACTTCTCGGCGCTCGGTGCCGAACGTGAACTCGAGCTCTTGTGCGCCCACGTACGATCGACCGCTCCCGAAGCGGTTCTGATCCTCGACGCCAAGCGAGGTGACATCGGCTCGACGGCCGAACGCTACGCCATCGAAGCCTTCGAGCGTTATGGGGCCGACGCGGTCACCGTCAATCCCTATCTCGGGACCGATTCGCTCGAGCCGTTTCTCACTCATCGCAACAAGGGCACGATCGTTCTGTGTCGCACTTCCAATCCAGGCGGAGCCGACCTCCAGAATCTGCTTGTCGACGGCACACCGTTGTACGAACACATCGCCCGTCTCGCGGTCGACGATTGGTCGAACAAGGGAGAGGTCGCCCTCGTGGTGGGAGCGACGGTTCCCGACGAGTTGCGCCGCGTGCGCGCCATCGTCGGTGATCTACCGCTGCTCGTTCCGGGGATCGGCGCGCAAGGCGGCGATGTAGCGGCGACGGTTGCCGCCGGTACCGACTCGACCGGCTACGGGATGATGATCAATTCCTCACGTGCCGTGCTCTACGCGAGTTCTGGCTCCGACTGGATCGATGCCACACGTCGTGCGGCCGAGACGACTCGCGACGAGATACGCGCCGCCCGCTGACTCCGCCAGACCGGTGCGAGATTCACTCCGGAACACTGTTGCTGCGCAGAGGGAAGTCAGGCGTGGAGGGTGTGCACCGAGACGATGCCCGGTGACGAGCGAAGAGCGCCGAGCACGTCGTCGGGAACCGAACCCGATGTAGCGATCACCATGAGCGCCGAGCCCGGCTGAGGACTACGACCCACGTCCATGTCGTTGATGTTGACACCGGCGTCACCGAGGATCGTGCCGACCACACCGATCACACCGGGCCGGTCGTCATTGCGCACGACGAGCATGGTCTCGGCCGGTGGGATATCGGTCGTGTGATCCTCGATCATGACGAGGCGATGCTCACCGCGACGCCCGGTCAGCGTGCCGGCGATGCTGTGTCCCCCACCGCGCAACGTCAACAGATTCACGAACTCCTGAGAATCGCGAGACGCCAACTCGCGGACCTCGACCCCGGCGGCCTGGGCCATCTGCGGAGCGTTCACGTACGTGACGGGCTCGTCATGGATCGCCCCGAAGAATCCCTTCAACACACTGAGGGTCAGGATGCGATTGTCGTACTGAGCAATGTCACCTTCGGTGCTGATGTCGAGATGCGTGGGCACCTGGTCGACCAGACGGGCGAACAGCCGTCCGAGTCGTTCGGCGAGCGGCAGGAACGGCCTCAACGTTTCGTTCGCCTCGGCTGCCGACACGTTGACGGCGAAGGGTACGAAGTCGCCGGCCAGCGCCAGTTGAACCATGTCGGCGATGGTGTCGCCGGCCTTGTCCTGAGCCTCACGGGTACTGGCGCCCAGATGGGGGGTGACGACGACCGAGTCGAGTTCGAAGAGCGGACTCTCGGTGCACGGCTCGACGTCGAACACGTCGAGAGCCGCACCGGCGATCTGCCCCGACCGGATGGCTTCGGCCAAGGCCTCTTCGTCGACGATTCCACCGCGGGCCACGTTGATCACCCGCAGATCGGGTTTGGCCTTGGCGAGCAGATCTCGGCCGATGATCCCTTTGGTCTCCTTCGTCTTCGGCAAGTGGACGGTCACGAAATCGCTCTGTGCGATGACGTCGTCGAGTGCAAGCAGGTCGACGTTCATCTGACGCGCCCGATCAGGGGTGACGAACGGGTCGTACGCCACCAGTCGCATTCCGAATCCGGCCGCGCGCTGGGCCACCAACTTTCCGATTCGACCGAGGCCGATGATGCCGAGAGTCTTGTCGGCGAGCTCGACACCCTCCCAACGACTGCGCTCCCAGCGACCGGCCTTCAAGGCCGCGTGGGCCTGCGCCACGTTGCGCGCCGAAGCGAGCAGAAGGGCCATGGTGTGTTCGGCCGCCGACACGATGTTGCTCTGCGGCGCGTTCACGACCATCACACCGCGAGTGGTGGCCGCCTCGACGTCGACGTTGTCGAGTCCGATACCGGCCCGACCCACCACCATGAGGTCGCTCGCGGCCGCCAGTACGTCGGCGGTCACCTGAGTGGCCGAGCGAATGATGAGGGCATGAACCCCGTCCAGGGCCGCTGCGAGTCCGGCGGCCGGAACGTCGGTGTTCACGATCACCTCGTGCCCGGCCGCCCGAAGACGATCGAGGCCTCCTTCGGCGATTTCTTCGGTGACCAGAATGCGAGCCATAGAACGTTCCTATCGTGGTCGGTCGACCTTGACCACGAAGAATCCCCTGACATTTCGTTCAGCCGGCACGTGACTCGGACCGCGTGACGGGTGACCGGTCGGGTCGACCCGGCGCCGACTGCTACAACGGGAGCGATGTCGACGAGCGAGCCCATGATCCGAACTCTCGACGAGTTGGGGGACATGGACGAACTCCTTCGTGTAGCCGACCGCATCTGGGGAACCGAACCGGGGGCCTTCGTCAGTTCGTCGTTCCTCATGGCTTTGGCCCACTCGGGCGGCTATGTGGCCGGAGCCTTTCTCGACGACGAAATGGTCGGGGTCTCGTTCGGGATGCTGGCGCGCCACGGTCACGGATCCGGTTCCGAATGGTGTCTGCACTCGCACATCACCGGTATCGAGCCCGTGCACCAGCACACCGGGCTCGGTCGCGTCCTGAAGCGCCACCAACGACACTGGAGTCGTGAGCGTGAACTGTCGGCGGTCACCTGGACGTTCGACCCGCTGGTGCGTCGCAATGCCTGGTTCAACCTCCACGTTCTCGGTGCGGTGGCCGTGAGCTATCACGTCGACTTCTACGGAGCGCTCGGTGACCACATCAACGGAATCGACGACAGCGATCGACTCCTCGCCTACTGGAGTGTCGACGCGCCTCGATCGGTGGTCGCCGACACGGCGGCTCTACCTTCGATCTCTCCCACCGACAGTCACGTTCTGGTCGACATCCCCGACGACATCGTCGAGATCCGACGAACCGATCCCGATCGGGCTCACCGGTGGCGGCGCCAGATACGAACCCACCTCGGACCCTTGCTCGTCGACGGTCACGTGATCGGTATCACCGCCGATGCCAAGTACGTGGTGTCTCGGCGTCCGATGGAGGAGACTCTTCGTCATGGCTCGTGAATCCCTGCCCCCGATCCGTGTCGATCGCATCGAACTGCGTCGGATCTCACTTCCTCTGGTGACACCTTTTCGAACCTCGTTCGGAACCGAGACCGCACGCGACATTCTGCTCGTGCGTGTCGAAGCCGAAGGTGTCGAGGGTTGGGGAGAATGCGTCGCCGGCAACGAACCCCTCTACTCGAGTGAATACGTCGAAGCGTGTCAGCACGTCTGCCAAAACCACTTGATCCCTCGACTGCTCCGTCACGACGACGGTCGGCTCGATGCCGATCGAGTCGCCAGCGTTCTCGAGCCCGTGAAGGATCACCGCATGTCGAAAGGTGCGCTCGAGGCAGCCGTTCTCGACGCCCAGTTACGCGCTCACGGAACGTCGATGGCCGAGCGATTCGGTGCCGTTCGAGACCGCGTCCCATCGGGAGTCTCGGTCGGAATCATGGATTCGATCGACGAACTCGTGAACTCGGTCGGTCGCTATCTCGACGACGGCTACGTTCGGATCAAGTTGAAGATCGAACCCGGTTGGGATCTCGATCCCGTCGCCGAGATTCGTCGCACGTTCGGTGACGCGATTCCTCTCCAGGTCGATGCCAACACCGCCTACACCCGTGACGACGGGGCCCATCTGGCTCGTCTCGACCGCTTCGGCCTCCTGCTCATCGAACAACCGCTCCCCGAAGACGACGTGACCGGCCATGCCCTCATTGCTCGTCAGGTCGAGACGCCGATCTGTCTCGACGAGTCGATCACCTCGGCAAGTGCTGCCGTCGACGCCATCGAACGCGAGGCCTGTTCGATCGTCAACATCAAGGCCGGTCGAGTGGGTGGCTATCTCGAAGCCGTGCGAGTGCACGACGAATGCGCCGAGCGCGAAGTTCCCGTGTGGTGCGGAGGAATGCTCGAGACCGGTATCGGCCGAGCCATGAACCTTGCCCTCGCCGCCCTCCCCGGTTTCACCTTGACGGGGGATGTTTCGGCATCGGAGCGCTTCTGGGCCCGAGACATCGTCGACGAGCCGGTTCGACTCAACGATGGCCACGTGCACGTTCCCACCCGCCCGGGAAGCGGTGTCGAGATCGATCGCGACTTCCTCGATTCGGTGACCACCTCCACGGTGGAGGTCGGTCGATGACCCGTGTATGGTCCCGGTCATGAGCCACGATTTCCTTTCCGACGAATGGATGGACGCTGCCCGCGCCATCCGGGCCAAGTACGAGGGTCAGACGCCCAAGATTTCGGCTGTCATCCGTATCAATCAGGTGATCACCGACGTGCCCTTCGGAAGTGGCGAGATCAAGAGCTACGTCGACACATCGTCGGGTGACATGCAGATGGAACTCGGAGAGCTCGAGGGTCCCGATGCCACTGTCACCACTGATTGGGCCACGGCCCGGGCCATGTTCGCCATTGGTGATCAGGCGGCGGCGATGCAGGCATTCATGACGGGCAAGATCAAGGTCGAAGGCGACATGATGAAGATCATGTCGATGCAGACCGCGGTTCCTCAGAGCGACGTCACTCTGAAGATCGCCGAAGAGATCAAGTCCATCACGAACTGACGTCCGCTCCGACACGGCGCTCGGTCGACACGACGAACGAGGCCGCAGTGAAAGACACCAACGTGACAGCGAAGGCGACCGCAAAAGCGACGTGGTACGACGACGAGACTCCACCCGAGACCGTCGCCTGCTGAACGGTCGTCATCACCACCGCTCCGAGCACGGCGCCGATCTGGTTCATGAGTTGCTGCATGGCTCCGGCCACTCCGAGATCACGATCGTCGACGGCGTTGGCCACCAACGACGTGAGGGCCGGGTTGGCGATTCCGATACCGGCACCCGAGAGGGCCAAGGCGATCACCACGAACCACAGTGCAGTGTCCGGTGAAACGAAGGCGAACAACGCCATCGACGTCGCCACGCTCGCGGCACCGAACATGCCGGTCGCCCGCTCACCGATGCGAAGAGTGACGAGACTCGCCAAGGGTGCGATCAACGCGAAAACGAGTGGTCTGGCGATCACCACGAGGGAGATGCGCGAGGTGCTGTAGCCAAGAACGTCGCTCATGATCAACGGCGCCATGAGGAATCCACCCATGTAGGCGAAGTTGCTCAGTGACTGCGACAGGATCGGCAGCGCGATGTTGCGAGTCCGGACCCAGTGGAGAGGCAACAAGGGGTGAGCCGTACTTCGCTCGACCGACACGAACCAACGCAAAGAGAGCGCGCCGACGACGAGCAGACCGATGATGATCGGATTGGCCCAACCCCAACGCGGACCCTGGTTGACACCGGCCAGGATCGCCGTGGCTGCCACACCGAGAGCGATCGAACCACGAACGTCGAATTTCACGTCCGGTGCTCGTTCGGTATCGGGCAGGAGCCAGAAGGCGATCACCACTCCGATCACGCACAACGGGGCCTGCACGGCGAAGATGACCCGCCATCCGAACGCTTCGACGATCGGCGCTCCGGCCACCACTCCGAGCACGGGCGCGATGGCGTTGACGAAGGCCCAGTAACTCAGAGGTCTCACCCGCTGATCGGCAGGAAAGAGCCGGTTGATGTAGGCCATGGTCGCCGGACCGGTCGCGGCACCGAGGGTGGCCGACAGCGTTCGGAAGGCGATCATCGAGCCCGCACTCCACGCGAGGGCGGTGAGCAACGCGAAGACTCCGGCCCCGAGCAGACCACCGATGAAGACCCGCTTGTGTCCCCACAGATCGCCGGCTTTGCCGTAGGCCGGGCCGACCACTCCGAACGCGAGCATCGGGCCCGTGATGCTCCACGACACGATCGACACCGACGACCCGAACTCGTCGGCGATCGACTGCAACGAGACCACGAGGATCGTGATGGTGAATCCGACGGTGAAGAGTGCGGTCAATACGACGAGCAGCAATGCCCACTCGCGCTCGATCGGCACTCGTCGACCGAGCCAACGGCGGAAAAGATTCGGCCACGGAACGACACCGATTTCGTCGACTCCGGCCGAGTCGACGTTGAGTGTCTGGCGATCAGGCGTGCGGGCCTCGGAGCCCACGATTCACGACTTGGGAACGAGAGACGACATCGCCGACGTGAGTCCGGCGACCGTCCAACGATCGTTCTGCTTGATCTCCTCGGCATTGGTCCACGACTGCACGCGCGTGACCTGACCACCCTGAACGAAGAACGTCTCACCCGAGAACTCGCAGGCTTCCGACGAGAGGTACGCGACGAGCGGACTCACGTTGGCCGGATCCCAGACGTCGAACGAGCCGTCCTTGGCCGCCATCACGTCCTCGAGACCGGGAGTGGCGAGGGTCAGGCGCGTACGAGCCGCCGGGGCGATGGAGTTGCTCTTCACGTTGTAGCGAGACAGTTCCTTGGCGCAGATCTGACTGAAAGTGGCGATACCCGACTTGGCGGCTCCGTAGTTGCCTTGTCCGGGGTTGGAGAACAGACCTGACGTACTCGAGGTGTGAACGATGTTGCGCACCTTGGTCGAGCCGTTCTTCGACTGCTCGCGCCAGTACGCCGCCGCGTGGCGCGTGGGCGCGAAGTGGCCCTTCAGGTGCACGGCGATCACCGCGTCCCACTCGGCTTCCGACATGTTGACGAGCACGCGATCACGAAGGATGCCGGCGTTGTTCACCAGGATGTCGAGGTCACCGAACGTCTCGACGGCCTGATCGATCATGTGCTTGGCCCCGTCCCAGTCCGCGACGTTGTCGGTGTTGACGATGGCCTCGCCACCCATGGCCCGGATGTCGGCGACCGTCTGCTCGGCCGGGGTCTGATCGGAGCCCGAACCATCGTTCGCTCCACCCAGGTCGTTGACGACCACCTTGGCACCTTCGGCTGCGAACAACAGGGCGTGTTCGCGACCGAGACCTCGACCGGCTCCGGTGATGATGGCGACTCGACCTTGCAGCGCACCCATGTCTCGACTCCTCACGAACGGGCACTCGAACCCTTCGAGTGCGCCGGAGAACCTTAGGTTCAGGAGCCGAAGTACGCCAGTTCGACCACGGTGCCACGGGCCACCACCTGACCCGATGTCACCGGCCG